>JBEGRZ010000004.1:0-66759 GCA_041180115.1 Actinomycetota bacterium | reverse complement strand
CTGCTGATTCGGCTTCCTCAAGCTTGCCGGCCTTCTTTAGGCGGGCCTGCTGAGCGTGCCAGGCAGGGGAGTTAGGGGTAGGCATGTTGCGGATCATCACATACTGCTGACCCATGGTCCAGAAGTTTGAAGTTAGCCAGTAGAACATAACGCCTAGAGGGAAGCTAACACCAGAGATCGCGAAGATGATTGGGAATAGCCAAAGCATGATCTTCTGGGTTTGCATGTACTGGGAGTTCTGCAGGTTAGCAGGAGTCTGGTTCTTAGCAATGATCTGCTTCTGGGTGATGAACTGAGTGGTGGTCATGACCACGATCATTACGCCGGCAAGGATCTGAACGTTGATCGTGGTTGCACTGACGAAGGTTTGCGACAGTGGCGCACCGAATAGTTCTGCTGCCTTGAATTGGTTTGCGTATTCCTGACCCATAAGCCCAACGCCGGCCTTACCCTGCTGTGCATCGGTAAGCACGAAGAACAGGCTGGTGAAGATAGGCATCTGAACCAGCATTGGTAGGCACGAACGCATTGGGTTTGAGCCGGTGCGCTTGTAGATCTCCATCTGTTCCTGCGCCATCTTTTGGCGGGATTCCTGGTCGGTCTTACCCTTGTACTTCTTCTGAAGGGCCATAAGCTCCGGTTGAGCGGCCATCATGTTGCGCTGGCTCTGGATCTGCTTTACGAAAAGAGGAATCAGGGCGGCGCGAACAACCATAACCATGCCCATGATCGATAGAACCCAGGTAAGACCTGCCTTGCCATCCATGCCGATGGTGGTCCAGAGACCGTGGAAAATTACAAGAAGTGCTTCAACAACCCATTTCAGTGGCCAGAGAAAATCCATCTACTTACTTTCTATCGGGGAACAACGAAGCCGTTGTCCAAAACTTTGAAGTGCCCGGAACCCGTTTTTACCGGATCCACACCACCATCAGACCAAGGGTTGCATCTAAAGATGCGAAAGCCGGTAAGAATCAGACCCACGACGACGCCGCGTTGCTGAATCGTTCCTAGCCCATAGGCCGAACAGGTTGGGTGGTATCTACAAACATCGCCATAAAGGGGTGAAATGAATTTACGCCATCCCAGTACAAACGCTATTAATAGGTTCCTTGGTACTAACCAGATGAATTCGGCACCTCGTTGAACCGGATTCACCTAACAAACACCGCTTCCGCGGAGTTGGTTACTTCTTGTTGAAGTCTATTCCACTCCAAGGACGATGCCTCGGGCAGCGCCCTAATTACAACATCGAATCCAGCTGGGTGCGTTTTCAGTATTTCTCTGGCAATCACACGCAGGCGACGCTTGACCAGGTTACGGGTTACCGCCCCACCCACGGCTTTACTCACGATAAAACCAAAGCGGGCATGAGCCAATGACTCATCCCGCTTTAGATAGAGGACGGTTGCTTTCCCGGTTTGTTTCCTACCGAATTTCATCACCTGGCGAAAGTCATCGCCGGATTTGATTCGGTTCTCGCGTGCGAGCACCGTCGGTGGTTGGTTTAGGCCGAGAGCTCGGCGCGACCCTTACGACGACGGGCAGCCAAAATGGCGCGACCGGCACGGGTCTTCATACGTAGACGGAAACCGTGAGTCTTTGCACGACGACGGTTGTTCGGCTGAAAAGTACGCTTTGACATTGGTGATCACTTCCAATAAATCTTTGAACTCAAGCTGGTATGTGCTGAGCAACCTTTTAAACCTAAGGGTTTAACCCCCATTTGGTCAAGTTTTGTTTGAAAATTCTGGCAAATAAATGGTTTTACACGAATTTTTATAAATTGTTGGTAAAGACACGCCGAGGCGATTTGCATTTACCACTGGTGATTCATAAATATAGCAAAAGTAGTTTTAGGGCTGTGAATAACTTTGCACAGTTTTTCTTGAGTTATCCACAACTTATACACATACTTATTAACTTGTGGATAACCTGTGAATAGTCGCTAATCGAAAGGGGTGTGAGTTGGAAGACCTGGCAAGAACAGAGAACATCTGGCGCTCCACCCTCGACATTCTTCGTCACGACCCTCGAATAACTCCACCCATGCTCGGTTTCCTAGAGCTAGCCGAAGCCAAAGGCATCATGAGCGACATCCTCTATTTAGAGGTTCCAAATGATTTGGCCAGAACCATGTTGGATCAGCGCATCCGCGGACTTCTGGAAGAAGCTCTTCGCCTAAACACCGAGGCAGAGGTTCCAAGCGGATTCCGAGTGACGACCAACCCGGAGATCGAACCCCAGTTCGCCGAAGTAAATGTCACCGAACCGGTTGCCCCCGCTCGAAACATTCCTACCTATGTAACCCCGACCGGCTTCGAAACCAGGCTTAATCCGAAATACACCTTCGAGAACTTCGTTCTAGGTGAGTCGAACTCTTTTGCACGTGCCGCCGCCTGGGCCGTGGCTAATGCTCCGTCACAGGGCTACAACCCACTATTCATTCACGGAAATAGCGGTTTGGGTAAGACCCACTTGCTACACGCAATTGGCAATGAAGCCCTGGTGCTCTACCCACACTTCAAGGTTCGCTATGTGTCCAGTGAAGAGTTCACAAACCACTACATCAACGCGATCACCAACAACCGCCTGAACGAATTCCAAGAGGAGTACCGCCAGGTCGACATTCTTCTCATCGACGACATTCAGTTCCTGCAAGGTAAGGATCAGACCCAGGAAACCTTCTTCCACACTTTCGAGAACCTGTATCGAAATAACAAACAGGTTGTAATTTCGAGTGACGTTTCTCCGCAGCAGCTCACCGGATTCGAAGCCAGAATGACATCTCGCTTTGAGATGGGACTTATGCTTCAGGTTTCGGCCCCAGCTCTGGAGACTCGTATTGCAATTTTGCGAAAGAAGGCCGAGCTGGAAAAGGTTCGTATTCCAGACGAGATCTTCGAATATATTGCCGAGCGAGTATCGAGTAACGTTCGAGAGCTAGAGGGAACTCTAATCCGAATTACAGCCTTTGCTAACCTCAGCCGAACTCCAATTGACATGACTTTGGTTAAGTCAGTACTCAAGGACCGCGCACCGGTTAGCTCAGAGGTCATGATCACACCTCTCGAAATCATGAACGCAGTAGCTAGCTACTACGGAATCACCGTGAATGACCTCACCGGCAACTCACGAGTAGCTCAGATCGCCATTGCACGCCAGGTGGCCATGTACATCTGCCGCGAACAGACCAGCCTGTCTCTGCCTAAGATTGGACAGTTGTTTGGTAACCGCGACCACACCACAGTGATGTACGCGTTCAAGAAAATCGGTGACCTAATGGGTGAACGTCGTGCCATTTACAACGTCGTTGCCGACCTAACTGACACCATCAAATCAAACAACAAATAAATATCCACATTTTTTCTGTGGATAACATGTGGATAAGTACTCAATAACCCTCCGTTTTCTTGTGATAACTACAAGATGTCTGTGCAGAGCATTATCTTTATCCACAGGTTGCATAGTTATCAACAGGGTTATACACATATCTAATAACATCTTTCAACGATGTAGTTCTTAGGTTTTGTTTGAGCTCCGGGTAGTTATCCACATTTTCCACAGTGGTTAAGAAGATGATTATCTAAAAGATAGAAAAGAAACAAATAACAACAATCTGGCCTGATTCGACAGGCTGACCAAGTGTGGCAGAATTGGCTTCAACCCCAATCGCAGCTACCCATCTAAAGACGAGGATCGTAGTGAAGTTCCAGGTAAACAAAGACGCCTTCAATGAAGCCGTTTCTTTTGTAGTTCGTGTTTTGCCTCAGCGCATTCCAATGCCTATCCTCAACGGAATCTTGATCGAAGCAGACGCCAACGCTCTACGCCTTTCGGTCTTCGACTACGAGGTGTCTGCTCAGGTGGAAATCGTAGCCAAGGTTGAGAATCCAGGCCGAGTCCTAGTTTCCGGACGTCTACTCTCGGAAATTACAAATAAACTTCCAAACGCTCCGATCGATGTAAGCCTAGAAGGCAACAAGGTTCAGGTTTCATGTGGAGCGTCGAAGTTCGCTCTGCTAACCATGCCAGTAGAGGAATACCCTAACCTTCCTGAGATCCCAGAAACTACCATCACCGTCTCGGGCGAAGATTTCTCAAAGACCATTCACCAGATCGTTCCAGCTGTTGCCAAGAACGATCACGTCATGACTTTGAACGGAATCCTGTTCGAAGTTATGCCTAAGTCGATCTCGCTTTTGGGCACAGACCGTCACCGCATGGCAGTTGGCGAAGTTGCCTGGACTGGCAATGACGAGCTAGTTGGCTATGTGTCTGTAGTTCCAAACCGCACTCTTAGCGAAGTTGCTAAGACCTTCGGTCACACCAGCGATCTAACAATCGCAATTAACAAGGACGAAAACCGCAGCCTAGTAGCATTCAAGGCCGGAAACCGTACCGTTACATCCCTACTAATCAAGGGACGTTACCCAGATGTCAAGGAACACCTGCCTTCGGAAGAAATTCCTGCATACGCAGTGGTCAACACCCAGGACCTCATTGACTCGGTTCGCCGAGTCAGCTTGGTTCTCGAGAGTGACGCACCTGTGAAGTGCCAATTCGAAGAAGGAAAGTTGGTCCTTGAAGCATTCGACAACGAAGTCGCGCAGGCTTCGGAATCACTACCAATCGAATTGACCGGCGCTGGCAAGGTTATTAGCCTTCGTCCTCGCTACGTCATAGACGGTTTGGCTGGCGTCCACAGCGAATTCACCCGAATTTCGTTCATGGACAAGGGAAACCCAAACAAGCCAAGCCCGGTTTTGATCTCGAGCCAAGCAGCTAAGGATGACAAGGACAGCGACAACTACCGCTACGTCCTTCAGCCTCACCTGCTACAACGCTAAAAACTATAAGAAAGGTACCGCTATGAAGATTGGTCTAATCGGCCTAGGCAAAATGGGCGGCAACATGCGTCAGCGCCTTCGTAACAAGGGAATCGAAGTCGTTGGTTACGCAAGAAGCGCAGAAAGCAACCCAGATGTTGCTTCGATCAAGGAACTAGTTGAGTCACTACCTACCCCACGTTTGGTTTGGGTAATGGTTCCTCACGGAAAGCCAACCGACGCAGTTATCGACGAGCTAGAGCAGTACCTTGCTCCTGGCGACTTGATTGTTGAGGGTGGAAACTCACGCTTCTCAGATGACGCGCGTCACGCAGCACAGGTTGCCGAAAAGGGCATCGGCTATGTTGACTGTGGTGTTTCCGGTGGTGTTTGGGGTCTTGAAAATGGTTACGGCCTAATGGTCGGTGGCGACGCAGCTCTAGTTGAGCAAGCCATGCCAGTTTTCGACGCACTTCGACCAGAGGGTGAGCGCGCCGAGGGCTTCGTTCACGTTGGCGATGTTGGTGCTGGTCACTACGCCAAGATGGTTCACAACGGCATCGAGTACGGCATGATGCAGGCGTTTGCCGAAGGTTACGAGCTTCTGGAGAAGAAGGACATCATCAAGGATGTTCACGGCACCTTCGCTGCCTGGCAGCGTGGAACCGTAGTTCGTTCTTGGCTACTAGACCTTCTGGTTCGCGCGCTTCAGGAAGATCCACACCTAGCCAACATCAAGGGCTACGTTGAAGACTCTGGCGAAGGCCGCTGGACCGTTGAGGAAGCAATCGCTAACTCGGTTCCAATGCCGGTTATCACCGCTTCCCTATTCACTCGTTTTGCTAGCCGCCAGGATGACTCACCGGCTATGAAGGCAGTTGCTGCTCTTCGTAACCAGTTCGGTGGTCACGCCGTCAAGAAGGCCTAGTTCTTTCTTCAGAAAAGCGAGGGGTGAGGGATGTTTGTAAAACACCTCACCCTTTCGCATTTTCGGAATCACAAGAATTCTGAACTCGCATTTGAAAAGGGAGTAAACCTCCTAGTTGGCCCAAACGGAATGGGTAAAACCAATGTCGTTGAGGCGATCGAGTACCTGAGTACCCTGAGCTCACACCGAGTTGCCGGTTACCAGCCGCTTATTGGCAAAGATTCCTCGCAGGCGCTAGTTCGCCTGAAGGTAAGCCACCTGGAGCGAGACGTTTTGGTCGACTTCGAGCTAAATCGTGATAGCGCCAACCAATTGCGCATCAACGGATCCCCTTCGAATCGCATGCGCGATGTTCTGGGAATCGTTCAGACAGTGGTTTTCGCTCCGGAAGACCTCGATATCGTCAAACGCGACCCTAGTAATCGTCGAAGTTTCATCGATCAGCTCGTAATTCAGTTCGCTCCGCGTATGTCTGGCGTAATTGCAGACTACGAACGCGTGCTGAAACAGCGAAACACCCTACTGAAAACAGCTCGAATTACAAAAACCTCCGGTTCAGCGCTAAGCACCCTAGATGCCTGGGACGAAAGCCTGATCAAATACGGCGTTGAGATGATTCAGGTACGCCTAGAGGTTCTGGAGAAGATTGCTCCACACCTAAAATCCTCTTATGCATCGATTGCAGTGGCTAATAACAACCCATCGGTGCTCTACAAGAGCTCGCTTCTTGGTAGCCAGGTTGTGGACGACTCGGAAGATGCCGAACTCGAATTCCTTGAAATTACAAAAATCAGTGAAATCGAAAACTTTTACCGTGCCAAGCTGGCGACCGTTAGAAACAAAGAGCTCGAACGCGGAATCACCCTGGTTGGTCCACACCGAGACGATCTGGTTTTTCTGCTCGGAGACCTTCCGGCCAAGGGTTATGCCAGTCATGGAGAATCTTGGTCTTACGCTCTGGCCCTGAAACTAGCCTCGGCCGAGTTACTGAAAGCCGAGAGCAAGACCGGCGACCCGATCATCGTCCTGGATGATGTCTTTGCCGAGCTAGATTCCGGCCGTCGAGACCGTCTGGCCGAACTGGTTTCATCAAATGAGCAGGTTTTTATCACAGCTGCAGTGGCTGAAGACGTTCCTAGTAGTCTGAAGGCTACGGTTTTTCAAGTGGAGAACGGGGTGGTGAATCGTGTCTGAGACCGATGGCTTCGCCCAAGAGTTCTACTGGAAGATGCGAGAGGCCGTAACCGGTCGCATCAGCCGTGACCAAAAGCGCATTAACGAGCGAAAAAAACGCGGTGGCAGCCGATCCTTCCAAGCTGGACGAGACCCCGTGACCGTGGGCGACTCCCTGTCTGGGCTAATTAAGGACTTCAAGTGGACCAACGAACTTGGAGAAGCCGAGCTGTTTGAGAAGTGGGCCGAGGTTGTGGGTGTTGATACCGCAGCCAAGTCAACCCCGGAAGGCCTTGATTCGGGAGTGCTCACAGTGCGCTGCGCATCGACCGCTTGGGCAACCCAGTTGCGACTCATGCAGAGCGAGATTTTGATCAAACTTGGTGAGCAATTTAGTGAACTAAAAATAGTTGAATTAAAGCTATTGGGACCAGCCGGACCGTCTTTCAAAAGGGGTCCTCGAAGCGTGCCTGGTAGAGGCCCGAGAGACACCTGGGGATAGGCCCGAAATCCGCGTGATTATGCGGAAAGGTCGCATTTCGATATCCCCCAAAATGTCGCTGTTTCTCGGTAAAATTTAGGGGTTAGCAACCCCGGATTTAAGTCGCCAATTTGTGTCGCAGTCGTGTGGGCCTAACTCAGGGCTAAGGAGCAAAAACCGAACATGACTACACCCGCTGAAAATAGCTACGACGCTGGAAATATCCAGGTCCTCGAAGGACTTGAGGCGGTACGTAAACGCCCTGGTATGTACATCGGTTCCACCGGTCCTCGCGGTCTTCACCACTTGGTCTACGAAATCGTGGACAACTCTGTCGACGAAGCACTAGCCGGTCACTGTGACACCATCAGAGTCACCATCACCAAAGACGGTTGGATCCGCTGTGTAGACAACGGCCGTGGAATCCCGGTTGCGGAACACCCAACCGAAAAAATCTCTACCGTCCAGGTGGTTCTAACCATTCTTCACGCCGGCGGTAAGTTCGGCGGCGGCGGTTATGCCGTTTCCGGTGGTCTTCACGGTGTGGGTGCGTCGGTTGTTAACGCTCTTTCGTCTCAGCTAAAGGTCCAGGTTGCCCGTGAAGGTCACCTTTGGAACCAGAGCTACAAGATCGGTGTTCCAGATGCCCCGCTAGCCAAGGGTGAGAAAGCCGACTACACCGGAACCACCATCGAGTTCCTGGCTAACCCAGAAATTTTCGAAACCGTTGAATACGACTACGAGACTCTGCGCGCTCGTTTCCAGCAGAGCTGTTTCCTCAACAAGGGCCTGCGCATCTCTATCTCGGACGAACGCACCGGCCGCAGCGACGAGTACTACTACGAGCGCGGTCTTGAAGACTACGTTGACTACCTAAACGCCTCGAAGAAGAGCGAACTCGTTCACAACGAGATCATCTCATTCGAAGCGGAAACTCCGGAGAAGACTCTTTCTGCCGAAATCGCAATGCAGTGGACCAACGCCTACAACGAAAGCGTTCACACCTACGCGAACAACATCAACACTCACGAGGGTGGAACCCACGAAGAGGGTTTCCGCGCCGCACTTACGAGCTTGTTGAACAAGTACGCCCGCAACGCCAACCTTCTAAAGGAGAAGGACGAAAACCTCAGCGGCGATGACTGCCGCGAAGGTCTAACCGCAGTTATCTCGGTCAAGCTTTCGGAACCACAGTTCGAAGGTCAGACCAAGACCAAGCTGGGTAACACCGAAGCCAAGGCTTTCGTACAGCGCATGGTGAATGAGCACCTAGGTGACTGGTTGGAAGAACACCCAGCCGAGGCCAAGGACATCATCCGTAAGGCGATTCAGGCCGCGACCGCTCGCCAGGCAGCCCGTAAGGCCCGCGAAGCAACCCGACGTAAGGGCCTTCTCGAGACCAGCGGTATGCCAGGAAAGCTGCGCGACTGCTCGAGCCGCGACCCGAAGGTTTCGGAGATCTACATCGTTGAGGGTGACTCTGCCGGTGGTTCTGCCGTTCGCGGTCGTAACCCAGAGACTCAGGCCATCCTTCCACTTCGTGGAAAGATCCTGAACGTTGAGCGAGCGCGCCTCGACCGCGCCCTTGGTAACAGCGAAGTTCAGTCTCTGATCACCGCCTTCGGTACCGGAATCGGTGAAGAGTTCGACATCGAGAAGATCCGCTACCACAAGTGCGTACTTATGGCAGACGCCGATGTTGACGGCCAGCACATCCGTACCCTGATTCTGACCCTGCTGTTCCGCTTCATGCGTCCGCTGATTGAACACGGATACGTTTATCTTGCTCAGCCACCGCTTTACCGCATCAAGTGGACAAACGCCGAACACCAATACGTCTACTCAGACCAGGAACGTGACGAACAGTTGGTTGCTGGTCAGGCTGCCGGTAAGCGCATCCCGAAGGAAAACGCTATTCAGCGTTACAAGGGTCTGGGTGAAATGGACTACGACGAACTTTGGTCGACCACCATGGACCCGGCTCGCCGAACCCTACTTCAGGTGACGTTGGATGACGCCGCCATGGCCGACGAAGTCTTTTCAACCCTGATGGGTGAAGACGTTGAAGGTCGCCGCACATTTATCCAGCGCAATGCCAAGGACGTTCGCTTCCTAGACATCTAGGCCGCGAGAGAAGAGATTAGACATGGCTGAAGAAACTACCACCCCACAGCACGACAACGTAGAGCAGGTTGACCTCCAGGTCGAAATGCAGCGAAGCTACCTCGACTACGCGATGAGCGTTATCGTGGGTCGCGCCCTTCCAGACGTTCGCGATGGAATGAAGCCGGTTCACCGTCGCGTCGTTTACGCAATGTTCGATGGTGGCTACCGTCCAGACAAGCAGTTCAGCAAGTGTTCGCGCGTCGTCGGTGATGTTATGGGTCAGTACCACCCTCACGGTGACACTGCAATTTACGACACCTTGGTTCGTTTGGTTCAAGACTGGAACCTTCGCTACCCACTGGTTTCCGGTCAGGGTAACTTCGGCTCCCCTGGTAACGACCCAGCTGCTGCCCCTCGTTACACCGAGTGCCGCATGGCTCCGCTCGCCCTCGAGATGGTTCGCGACATCGACGAAGAAACAGTTGATTTCCAGGACAACTACGATGGCCGCACCCAGGAACCAACAGTTCTACCTAGCCGTTTCCCTAACCTTTTGGTCAACGGTTCGATCGGTATCGCGGTTGGTATGGCCACCAACATTCCTCCTCACAACCTTCGTGAAGTTGCCGAAGCCGCTCAGTGGGCGCTTGCCAACCCGAGCGCTAGCAAGGAAGAGCTGCTCGAGGCTTGCATCGCTCGCGTAAAGGGGCCTGACTTCCCTACCGGCGCAACCATTCTCGGCCGCAAGGGTATCGAAGAGGCTTACCGCACCGGTCGTGGCTCGATCACCCAGCGCGCGGTAGTGAACGTTGAAGAACTTCACAACCGCACATGCCTAGTGGTCACCGAACTTCCTTACCAGGTGAACCCAGACAACCTAGCTCTGCGTATCGCCGAACTAGTCAAGGAAGGCAAACTTCAGGGCGTCGCCGACATCCGCGACGAAACCTCTGGTCGTACCGGCCAGCGTTTGGTGATTGTTCTGAAGAAGGATGCGGTTGCTCGCGTTGTTCTAAACAACCTCTACCGCCTGACCCCACTTCAGGAGAACTTCAGCGCCAACATGTTGGCTCTGGTTGATGGCGTTCCACGAACCCTCACTCTGGACGGCTTTGTATCCAACTGGATCGAGCACCAGGTAGATGTCATCATTCGCCGCACCCAGTTCCGTCTCCGCAAGGCTGAGGAACGCGCTCACATTCTGCGCGGTTACCTTAAGGCACTAGACGCACTTGACGCAGTGATCGCCCTTATCCGCAAGAGCGCATCTGCGGATGTTGCCCGCGAAGGCCTTATGGAACTGCTTGGCATCGATGACCTTCAGGCTCGCGCGATCCTAAACATGCAGCTTCGACAGCTTGCCGCTCTCGAGCGTCAAAAGATCATCGACGAAGCAGCCGAACTCGAAGCTCAAATCCTCGAGTACCAGGCAATCATCGCTGACCCAGTTCGCCAGCGAACCATCATCAGCGAAGAGCTTGCCGACATCGTTAGCCGCCACGGTGACGACCGTCGCAGCCAGATTGTTGCTGGCCTAGACGGCGACGTAAGCGCAGAAGACCTAATCCCTGAAGAGGAAATGGTTATCTCGCTAACTCGCGGTGGCTACATCAAGCGCACTAAGAGCGACAACTACCGTCAGCAGCACCGCGGTGGCAAGGGCGTCAAGGGTGCAAACCTGCGAGCCGACGACGTGGTGGAACACTTCTTTGTGACCACCACTCACCACTGGCTATTGTTCTTCACCAACAAGGGTCGCGTCTACCGCACCAAGGCTTACGAAGTTCAGGAAGCCGGTCGCGACGCAAAGGGCCAGCACGTAGCAAACCTTCTAGCGCTTCAGCCAGACGAGAAAATCGCTCAGGTTGTTGACCTCAAGGACTACTCAGTTGCCCCTTACTTGGTTCTTGCAACCAAGTCGGGTCTGGTCAAGAAGACCGAGCTAACCGCCTACGACACCGCCCGCACCTCATCCGGTGGAATTATCGCGATCAAGCTCCGCGAGGAAGACGAACTAGTTTCGGCAATCCTCGTCAGCGAAGCAGACGACCTCATCCTCGTATCACGCAAGGGTATGTCGATTCGCTTCTCGGCCAGCGACGAAAGCCTCCGCCCAATGGGTCGTGACACTTCCGGAAACATCGGTATGCACTTCCGCGACGGCGACAGCCTGCTATCGGCATCGGTCATCAATGACGTCGAAGGTATGTACGTGTTCGTGGTCACCGAAGGTGGTTACGCAAAGCGCACCAGCGTTGACCAGTACCGACCACAGAACCGTGGCGGTATCGGTATCAAGGTAGCCAAGCTTGAAGAAAAGCGCGGCGACCTGGTTGGTGCACTAATCGTCACCGACGAAGACGAAGTTCTAGTAGTTGCCGAGAGCGGCAAGGTTGCACGATCTGCCGTATCCGAAGTACCTGCCAAGGGCCGCGACACCATGGGTGTGGTCTTCGCTCGTCCAGACGAAAACGACTCCATCATTGGACTTGCCAAGAACTCAGAGCGTAATCTTGAATCTCAGGGTGACGAAGAGACCGAAGCCGCAGACGAACCTGCAGCAGAAGGAGCAACCGAATGAGCAACATGTTAAACAGCCTAAAGAAGCGCGACGTACCGCCTGTAAAGCAGGTACAGCTAAAGCTAGTGCGAATCGACTTCTGGTCGGCAATCCGTACCGGTTTCACAATCACCGTTGGTCTCGGCATCGCAACCCTAATCGGTTTCCTAGCGCTTTGGGCCCTAGTCACTTTCACACCGTTGTTCTCGAGCCTTAACGGTTTGCTAACCACTGTGACCGGAACCCCATCGAACATCACCGTTAGCCTGCCTCAGGTTCTCGGTGGCGGATTCGCCCTAGCCATCTTCAACATCGTTTTTGGAACTTTGATGACCGGCCTTCTTGCCCTGGTTTACAACACCATCGCCAAGATCACGGGTGGAATTAAAATCGGATTTACCAGTAACTAGGTAAAACGATTTGAGCCTGAGCGATTTTTAGCGTAAAGTTAGAAAGGCTCTAACGGGCCTATAGCTCAGGTGGTTAGAGCGCTTCACTGATAATGAAGAGGTCGGAGGTTCAAGTCCTCCTAGGCCCACGAAGGTTTCGAAAGAAATCCTCAATGGGGACTTAGCTCAGTTGGTAGAGCACCTGCTTTGCAAGCAGGGGGTCAGGGGTTCGACCCCCCTAGTCTCCACGCAAGTGGAAACAGCCAGTCAGAAATGACTGGCTGTTTCTCTTTAACTGACCTACAGAGCGATGCGAGAATAGTTGGAATAATCGAAGGGAAATCAATGTCACCTCAGCACAGGGAATTCGCCCAGGTCGATGTGTTCTCAAACACTCCCTATCTCGGAAACCCTGTCGCCGTAGTTGTCGATGCCGCCGGAATGACCGACGATGACATGGCTGCCCTCGCACGTTGGACCAACCTTTCAGAAACCACATTCATCCTGCCGCCAACAGATCCGGCCGCTGACTATCGCCTTCGCATCTTCACCCCTGGCGGAGAACTGCCTTTCGCCGGTCACCCAACACTTGGCTCGGCACACGCTTGGCTGGAAAACGGCGGCAAGGCAAAGAACGACGGTCAGTTAGTTCAGGAGTGCGGAGTTGGTCTCGTTACTTTGAAATACACCTCGGACGAGGAATACGGCACGCAACTTTCATTCCAAGCCCCAGCAACCGTCAACAGCGGAGAAATCCCTCCTGAAGTCTTGGGCGAAATCATCGAAGCCCTCGGCATTGAAGAGTCCGAAATCGTTGCGCATCAAGTCGTAGATAACGGCCCAGGCTGGGTTTGCGTCCAACTTGCCTCAGCTGAAAAGGTTCTCGCACTGAACCCGAAGTTCAATGATGGCTCGACACTAATGCTCGGACTCGTTGGCGCTCATCCAGCAGGAAGCGAAGCATCATTCGAGCTGCGCGCATTTGCACCACGAGTTGGAGTCTACGAAGACCCAGTTACTGGAAGCCTCAACGCCAGCGTCGCGCAATGGCTATTCCGAAGCGGTCAGGTTAAGGCTCAGTACATGGCAACGCAGGGAACCCGCGTTGGTCGTCAAGGCGTAATCGCTCTTTCACAAGACTTGGCCGGAGAAGTTTGGGTCGGAGGCCCGACTATTACATGCATAAATGGAACCATCGAGATCTGACCATGACAATCTCCACGCAAGTGGAAACAGCCAGTCAGAAATGACTGCCTGTTTCTCTTTAACTAGACTCAGGACATGAGCAACCGAGCATTGATTGTCGTAGACATTCAGAACGACTATTTCCCAGGTGGCGCCAATGAGCTAGTTGGCAGCACAGAAGCAGCTGCTGTGGCCGTTGAAGTAAAGCGTCATTTCAAGGAATCGGGTTTGCCGGTTTTCATGATTCAGCACGTTTCCATTCGTCCTGGCGCGACATTCTTCCTGCCAAACACAAATGGTGTTGAGATTCACGAGTCAATAGCAGTCGAGGACGGTGATCACCTAGTTGTGAAGCACTACCCAAACTCTTTCCGTGAGACCAATCTGCTGGAGCTTTTGAAAACCCTAGAGATTTCCGAGTTGACCGTTGTTGGAATGATGACCCACATGTGCATCGACACCACCGTCCGTGCCGCTTCCGATCTCGGGTTCAAGGTAGAGCTAATCGGTAACGCTTGTGCCACGAAGGACTTGGAGTATGGCGGCCGTAAGGTTGCAGCAACTGATGTTCATGCCTCGTTCCTCGCTGCGATCGACGGATCGTTTGCAACAGTGAGGGATTGGGAATAGACATGAGTGAACTTGGCTTCACAGCAGCATTTATCTTTGAACCTGGAACTTACGACGACGAATTCCATGAGCTGGATGCGCAGATCGATACCTATGCGAAGTCATTGGATGGTTACGTGAAGACCGAGCGCTGGGGTAGTGATGACGGGAAGATTCGTAACTCTGTTTACTACTTCAAGAACCGCGAGGCCATTGCTTTGCTTGCTAGATTTGAGCCACACCGCGTAGCTAAGAAGAACTACGCAAAGTGGTATAAGGGTTACCGTATCGAGGTATCCGAGATCACTCAGGTTTATGGAGATGGGAACCTCTAATGGAAGATTTGGCTCTAATAGTTTCACTGATGCTTATCGGCGAGATTATTGTCTCGCTAGTCGTAGTTGGCTTTGCTTTGACCTATCGCTTCACAGGCAAGTTCCGCAAGACAACAATGGGCTTGGTTGGCGTTCTGGCAATTGTTGCAGGATGGCTCTTTGGAACTAGCTGGCAGATGGGTCTTCCAGCGGTTGTTGCATTGATTGCGTCAATCCTGTTCATTTACATCCCTGGTCGTTCTAAGAAGTAGATAGAACGCGGCACTGCCAAGTGCCGTGATTAGACCGAAGACGATCATTCCGGTTCGGATGCCGAACGATTCGGCCAGCCACCCTAGGAATGGGGAACCTACTGGGGTGCCACCCATCAGCACCATCATGTAGATGCCGATGACACGTCCGCGAATGTGTGCGTCGGTTGTGGTTTGGATGTAGGTGTTGGCGGAGACCAGAGTGAGGATTGCAATTAGTCCGTCGAATGGCAGAAGCAACGAGTAGACCAGGTAGGTTGGGCTGAACGCCATGATCACCAGCGAAAGACCGAAAAGCACTGAACCAATTGCGATACCCTTTGGGTTTTTGAAGCGCCGGTTTCTCGCGGTGAGTAAGGCTCCCGCTAGTGAGCCGAATGCCAAGAAGGTGCCGAGTGCTCCAAACTCCGCCGGCCCTTGCTTGAATTCGTCTGTGGTCATCAGGGCGTTGAAGATTTGGTGGTTCATGCCGAAGGTTGCGGCAATGAACGCGATGTAGAGAACGATTTGTAGGTCGACGCGATCTTTGAAGTAGTGGATAGCCTCTTTGAGCTTTGCCTTCTCTTTAGGTTTTTCGATGAGGTTGAGTTCTTCTTTGCGCACGTAGAGCAGGGCGACCAGCATGACGACGTAGCTGAGTGAGTTGAGTAGGAATGATGGACCGGTGCCAAAGGCGGCGATCATCAGGCCGCTGAGACCTGGGCCAATCAGGCGACCGCTGTTGAAGTTGATGCTGTTTAGGCTAATAGCTCCCGGTACGTCATCGTTCGGAACGAGTTCGCTGGTGAAGGTTTGGCGGATCGGTGCGTCGATGGCATTGAAACATCCAAGAAGGAAAGCCATCGCATAGACAAACCAGATGTTCGCGGAACCGGTGACTACGGATAACCCTAGGACGAGCGCCACGATTGCGCTTCCGGCGTTGGAGATGAAAAGCAGCTTTTGCTTATCGAAGCGGTCGGCAAGGATTCCGCCGACTGTGCTGAGAATTAGGGTTGGGCCGAACTGCAGTGCGGTGACGATTCCGAGGGCAGTTGCCGATCCGGTTAGTTCAAGAACGAGCCAGTCCTGGGCGATTCTCTGTGACCAGGTGCCGATGTTTGAAAGAGCTGTGGCCGGGTAGAGCAGGCGAAAGTTTCGGTGACGAAACGGTGCCAGTGCTTTGGGTTTGGTCATTTAGCGAAGAGCGAGACCTGTGGCGGCTTCGAGAATGAGAAGTGCCGCCAGGCGAATGGTTCGCTGGTCTGGTGAATCTGCGGTGGCATCAATTTCGGTGATGTCGATGCTGGTTACCTTGTTGGTCTGGCCGGCCAGTAGTGCGAACTGCCGTAGTTCGTCCGCGCTGATTCCACCGGGAGCTGCGGCTGGGCAAGCTGGCACTACGCTGCGGTCGCAGACGTCGACGTCGATGTCTACGTGAATGGTTTCAACAGCACCTAGGTGGCTCAGTGCTTGGAGCCAGGTTTCCTCAGGAGTTTGGCGTCTGAGTTGGGCTCGGGTGATGACCTTGATTCCGAGGTCCTGAGCGAGCTTTGCGTATTCGGGAGAGTTCGAGAAATCGTTGATACCAATCTGAACAATCTTGTGGCCAGATAGTCCGGCCTCGACTAGGCGTCTAACTGGTGAACCGTTGCTCACGCCGTCGCGGAGGTCGTGGTGGGCATCGAAGGTGATTAGACCTGATTTGGAGAGGTCGTGGGCACCGGCCATGGCAGCGAAGGTGACCGAGTTGTCTCCGCCCAGGGCGATCGCAAGTTTAGAGTTTTTGGCGAGCTGGTTTGCTAGCGCCTTGGTGGTTTCTTCACCCTCAGGGCTATCCGGGGTTTCGGAGTTACCGAAGTCGCCAGCCGTGAGTGTGCCGAGGTCGATGTTGTGGCTCCAGCTGTAGGTGCTGTAGCGCAGCAGTGCTTCACGGATCGCGTTTGGAGTGGTGTGAGCACCGGTTGGGGAAATTGAGGTCTGGCTGGCGCAAACTCCATAGACGGCAAGGTCTACCTGAGTGTCCGAAGTGGCCGGCTTTAGCCAGTGAGCGGCTCTAGGCCATTTCGCATCTTCTTTGAGTGCGGTCATCTTTGGGTTGCTCCCAGTCGTTTCGATAGTTCGGTCGCGGACGAAATTACAAGTTCTGCAAGTTTTGAGACCAGTTCGTCGTTGGCGTCCTCTGTTCTAAAGGTTACAGCGAAGGCTGCGGCCTGTAGTCCTAGGTGGTTGGTGGCTGCGGCGGCGATGGTGTTCAGGCCTTCTTGAACGTGTCCGCTCTCGATGCTGAATCCTTGCGCTTTTTCTTGGGCCAAAAGTGCCTGAAGTTCTTTTACCGTTTCCGGACCCTTTTCGGTTCGTTTGGTGACTGCTGAGCCGGTTGGGTAGAGAGCACGGAATTGGTTCTGGTTCAAAAGGGCCAGCATCGAGCGACCGCTGGCGGTTAGGTGAGCAGGGAGCCTCACGCCAACTTCGGTGACCACCGGAGCCGAGAAACGTGGATTCTCTTTCAGGAGGTAAAGCAACTCAGAGCCGTCCAGGATTCCAACCTGAGCGGTTGAGTAGAGCCCGAGGCGATCGAGCTCTAGGACGATTCGGTGAAGAATCGGGCGAGCCAGGCGTTCGATTGGGTCATGGCGAAGGTAGGCGGTTCCGAGTTCGAAGGCGGAGACGCCGAGTCCCCAGCGGGAGGTTTCTGGGAAGTGCACCACGAAACCTTCTGCTTCCAAGACCTGCAGTAGTTGATAGACGGAGGATCGCGGGGCATCGATCTGCCTTGCCAGTTGAACCGCTGTAATTGGGGCCGCAGCCTTGGCCAGATTACTGAGCAAGGCGAGCGTGCGGCTGGCTGCAGGAATCTTGGTTGGCATCTCGTCCTAGTTGTCTGGTATTTCAGACACTACCAGTTGAAACCGCATTCCCGAAGGGCTTGAGAGGGAGTTTGATAGAGACATGAACGAGAATCTACGCGCCAACCTACATGCCGCAACCGGATCGAACCTAACCGCCAAAGGCTGGGGACAGGAAGCGGCAATTCGCATGCTTCACAACAACCTCGACCCAGCGGTAGCCGAGCACCCGGAAGAGCTCATCGTTTACGGAGGCAACGGAAAGGCCGCCCGCAACTGGCAGAGCTTCGACGCCATCGTCAAAACCCTAACCAACCTGAAGAACGACGAGACCATGTTGGTGCAGTCGGGCAAGCCGGTAGGTGTGTTCCAGACCCACGAGTGGGCACCGCGTGTGCTTCTCGCAAACTCCAATCTGGTTGGCGACTGGGCAACCTGGCCTGAATTCCGCAGACACGAAGCCATGGGCCTGACCATGTATGGCCAGATGACCGCGGGTTCCTGGATCTACATCGGATCGCAGGGAATCGTTCAGGGAACCTACGAAACCTTTGCGGCTATCGCCGACAAGCGCTACGGCGGAACCCTCGCCGGAACCCTAACCCTCACCGGCGGTTGCGGCGGTATGGGCGGAGCCCAGCCGCTAGCGGTAACCATGAATGAGGGAACCTGTCTCATCGTGGACATCGACGAGAGCCGCCTACGCAAGCGTCTCGAAACTCGCTACCTCGACGAAATCGCAGACAACCTAGAAGACGCCATCGAGCGTGCCGTTGCTGCCAAGAATGCCAAGAGAGCCATCTCGATCGGTGTGGTTGGAAACGCCGCGACTGTATTCGATGAGCTGCTAAAGCGCGATGTTCCAATCGACATCGTGACCGACCAGACTTCGGCTCACGACCCGCTGTACTACATCCCTGAGGGCGTTGATTTCAAGGACGCACGAGCCTACGCCGAAACCAACCCAGAGGAATTCACCCGTCGTGCCGAAGAGTCAATGGCTAAGCAGGTCTCTGCGATGGTCGGTTTCATGGCTAAAGGCTGTGAGGTTTTCGACTACGGAAACTCGATTCGCGACGAAGCTCGCAAGGGCGGATTCTCTGATGCATTCAAGTTCCCTGGTTTCGTTCCTGCCTACATTCGTCCATTGTTCTGCGAGGGTAAGGGCCCATTCCGCTGGGTCGCCCTGAGTGGAGACAAGAAGGACATCTACCGCACCGACCAGGCAGTGATGGAACTCTTCCCTGAGAACGTTCACCTGCAGCGTTGGATGAAGATGGCTCAGGAGCGCATCGAATTCCAAGGCCTCCCAGCTCGTATCTGCTGGCTTGGCTACGGCGAACGCGACAAAGCCGGAGAGGTGTTCAATGATCTGGTAGCTCGCGGTGAAGTTAGCGCACCGATCGTCATCGGCCGCGATCACCTCGACTGCGGTTCGGTGGCATCGCCATACCGTGAGACCGAAGCAATGCTTGATGGCTCGGACGCAATCGCCGACTGGCCAATCCTGAACGCCATGTTGAACGTGGCATCCGGTGCTTCTTGGGTATCGCTACACCACGGTGGTGGCGTTGGTATGGGTCGTTCGATCCACGCCGGTCAGGTCACCGTCGCCGACGGTACCGCGCTCGCCGGCGAGAAGATTCGTCGCGTGCTCACCAACGACCCTGGTATGGGTGTTATCCGTCACGTTGACTCTGGTTATGACATCGCCAAGGACGTTGCGCGCCACAAGCACGTACACGTTCCAATGCTCGACACCGAGTAGGGTCAATACGTGCCTTCAGTAGCAATCACCGACATCGGGTCACTCGTCACAAATGACGAAACCCTTGAGTCGGGGCTACTCGGTGAATTATCAGACGCAGCGATTGTCATCGAGGACGGCCTGATTGCTTGGGTCGGTTCGAAGCATGCCGTTCCGGCAACGGACCGCTCAATCTCGGCAAAGGGTCGAACCGTTCTGCCAGGGTTTGTAGATTCGCACGCGCATCTAATGTTTGCCGGAGACCGGGCATCGGAGTTCGCTGCACGCATGGCCGGTGAAAGTTATTCGGCCGGCGGGATCAAGACCACGGTGGCTGCAACCCGCGCCGCCAAGGACGATGACCTAGAGGCGAACCTAGCGAGACTCGCCAAAGAGCTACGTGCCAGCGGAGTTACAACCTTTGAAACCAAAAGCGGTTACGGACTAACCACCGACGACGAATCGCGCTTGCTCGCTATTGCCAGCAAATACACGGCTGAGACCACGTATCTAGGTGCGCACGTCGTCCCGGTTGAATTTCAAAATTCACCAGATAAGTACGTTTCGCTGGTCATCGGTCAGATGCTTGAAGCGGCAAAGCCTCACGCCAAATGGATTGATGTTTTCTGTGACCGCGGTGCGTTCACCGTAGACCAGGCTCGTGAGATTCTGCAGGTAGGAATCGCCGCGGGGCTGAAGCCACGCATTCACGCGAACCAACTCGAACAAGGTGGTGGAGTTCAATTGGCTGTCGAACTCGACTGCGCTTCGGCGGATCACTGCACGCACCTGAGCCAGAGCGACATCGACGCCCTCGCGGGTTCCAACACCGTGGCCACCCTGCTACCGGGTGCCGAGTTCTCAACCCGAGCCACCTACCCAGATGCCCGAAAGCTTTGGGAAGCTGGTGTAACCGTAGCGCTAGCCACCGACTGCAACCCAGGATCCAGCTACACCACCTCGATGCCGTTCTGCATTGCGGTCGCGGTGAGAGACATGCACTTCACCGTGGAGCAGGCGATTTGGTCAGCAACCATGGGCGGGGCTAAGGCGCTTCGTCGAAATGATATTGGTGCGATCAAGCCGGGCATGCGCGCCGATCTCGTAGCCATCGATGCTCCGAGTGCACTTCACCTCGCCTACCGCCCTGGTGTAAACCTGATCAACCACACGCACGTTGCCGAAGACTTCAAAGGTAAGGACTAATCATGACCGAAGTAACCATCCACGTTTCGGGTCTGACCCGCTCAGATCTAGTGGCAGTTGCCCGTCACGGTGCCAAGGTAGTGATCGGCCAAGACGCGATTGACGCGATGGCTAAGACTCGCGCACACGTAGAGGCACTAGCCAAAGGCGATACTCCGGTGTACGGAATTTCAACCGGATTTGGCGCACTAGCTAACCGCCACATCGCACCGGCCGACCGCGTTCAACTTCAGAAGTCGCTGATCCGTTCACACGCAGCCGGAATGGGTCCTGCGGTTGAGACCGAGGTTGTTCGAGCACTGATGTTGAACCGCCTGAAGACTTTGTGCTCGGGTCGAACCGGAGTTCGCCCGGTTGTTGCCGAAACCATGGCAGCACTGCTCAACGCCGGCATCACTCCTTACGTTCACGAATACGGCTCACTCGGCTGCTCGGGCGACCTGGCTCCCCTGGCTCACTGCGCTCTAGTTCTAATGGGTGAGGGTCGCTCCTTCGACGCCAAGGGCCAGGAGCGTCCGGTTGCCGAACTTCTAGCCGAAGCAGGAATCGAGCCACTTGAATTACAAGAAAAAGAAGGTCTGGCACTTATCAATGGCACCGACGGCATGCTCGGAATGCTGGTCCTTGCCCTTCACGACCTTGAGAAGCTAGCCGACCACGCCGATGTGATTGCCGCGATGAGCGTCGAGAGCCAGATGGGCACCGACCGCGTGTTCCGTCCAGAACTTCACGAACCACTTCGCCCTCACCCAGGTCAGACCACCTCGGCAGCCAACATGTTTGCAGCACTTGCCGGATCCGAGATTGTGGCATCACATCGTCACGGCGACAGCAAAGTGCAAGACGCCTACTCACTTCGCTGTGCACCACAGGTAACGGGCGGCCTTCGCGACACCATTTCCTACGCAACCGTCGTTGCCGAGCGCGAGCTGGCCGCGGCCATCGACAACCCGGTCGTTTTAGAAAACGGGGAAGTGACCTCAAACGGAAACTTCCACGGAGCTCCGGTTGCCTACGTCCTAGATTTCCTAGCCATTCCAGCAACAGACCTTGGCTCGATGAGTGAGCGTCGTACCGACCGCGCTCTAGATAAGGCTCGCAACTCAGGTCTAGAGCCATTCCTCGCCGGTGATGCCGGCGTTGACTCCGGTCTCATGATCGCCCAGTACACCCAAGCCGGTCTGGTATCGGAGAACAAGCGACTCGCGAACCCAGCCAGCGTCGACAGCATTCCGTCTTCGGCAATGCAAGAGGACCATGTTTCGATGGGCTGGCACGCCGGTCGCAAGCTCCGCAAGATCGTGGAAAACCTAAGACGCATTCTCGCGATCGAATACGTGACCGCAGCTCGAGCAACCGAGATGCGCGAAGGTCTAAAGCCTGCGAAGGTTACCGGCGAATACATAGCGAAGCTTCGCGCAGCCGGAGTCGAGGGCGTTGGCCCAGACCGCTTCCTAGCGCCAGAACTGGCTAAGGCTGAAGAACTACTTCGCTAGTTTTCTGAAAGTAAAGCCAACGGCAATTAGTCCTAGGCTTGCAAAGATCAGCATCGGATTGATACCGGTGCTGGCAAGTTCTGGCTGTTCTTCCGCAAGCTCGGTCTGAAATACAGCTAATCCAAAATTCTCTGTGCCGGAACGAATCTCCAAGGCTTCCGAAACTGATACATCTTGAGGATTCATACCCTCCCACTTAAGAACGTAACCGGTACCGGTCGTGTAGTAAAGATCACTACCCAAGACAAACATGCTGCTAACTTTTTCTGAATCATCAATTGGAACAAATGTGTTTACCGAAGTCCAACTTGAATGCACAGTTGACGGGTCGTTGGTCAACTTGATTCCGTCGAAATTTGATCCAGAGAAGTAGAAATTGTTATTGGCATAAACAATGTCACGGACTCCTAGCGCTAGGTATCCTGCATCGGTACTTACGGTGCCGTTACTTGCTCCGGAAAAGCCTAGGTCGGCGATAAGTAGACCACGAGAGCCGCAATCCATAACAACTTTCCCATTGCCGATAGCGAACGTACCGTAACCAAATCCGGGTAACGAGCCGCCCAAACCTGCATCGTGCGAGTCTCCAATTACTTCCACTGGCACACTAAGTGCGAGAGATGAGGCTCTGTGTAGTCCGGAGTTAGAGGCAGTGTAGTAAATCGACACTCCATTTACTACAAGGTCCACTGGCTCGGATGTTAGTTGCGCCAGAAGTAGTCGGTTACTGCCATCTAGATCGGTGCGAACAAGTTGCCACTGTTGGCCAGTCTGGTTGTCGGCAAAGTAAAGATAGCTTCCGTCCGTAGTCAGCACCTTTGAGGTGTGACCAGCTGAAGTGTCTGGGGTTATCAGGTCTACCGCGGAAGCGCCGTCAACAGCGCTAGAGATCCCGTAGCCCCCACCGGCCAAACTGTGCACCCAAGCCACTTTGGTAACGGTGGTTACCGCGCTGGCGGAAAGCGCTGGTGCTAGAGCAAGGGTGAGACTGCCCAAACTAAATGCAATCTTTGCAAAAACTGATTTAGACATGGTGCTTCTTTCTGTTGAGTGTTAGCAAACCGCCGCCAACTAGCAAAAATGAGAATCCGAACCAAGCAAGCTCTAGGTTGCCACCGGTGTTGGCGAGCTCGTTGTCAAAGTGAATGGTTCCAGCCGGACCCCAGGCTTCAACGATGTTTGTTTGGGCGTCTGAAGTCCAGTCGTAATCTTCCTGATAGCGGCGTGGAGTCATCACGAGGTAATACTGACCAGGGCTTAGTTGAACCGAAACCTGGGTCAAACTTCTGGAAAGGTCTTGTCCGTTCGGGAGTCTGTCGTAGACCGTGTTTTCAGCGCCTAGGTAGCCAATACGACATCCAGCAACATTCGCTTCCGGGGAGTTCGCAGAAAAGTTGGAATAAATAATTAGCCCCATGTTGAATGCTGTCGGGGGGTTCATTCCGCCCGGGCCTTCACTTGCTGCCGATACCGTACGGAAGGTGTAAGTTGCGTCTCGATCTACAGTGAATGGCTTCACAACGTATGGGTGTGGGCCAGTCTCAAATGCACAGTCGCTACTGCCACCGATTTCGGTTTCACCGTTGCCGGTGTCGTCTGTGACTAATTCGAACTTAGGAATAGCGGTGTAGTCGCCATCGATCACTAGGGTTTGGTCAGAATTTTTGGTTCCGCTCGGATTAGCGCGAAGAGCCATGATTCTAAGTTCGATTTGCTTGCCATCAATCCAAAAACTAGAGGTGGTTGCCTCACTCTGAGCGTTGAAGTGCAGGGTGCTGTTAGCCGAGACGGTGTTGATGTCTTCCACCCAAATTGGATTGGTTGGCCAACTCGGAGTACCACAGTTGGTCATAGCGAGAGAACCGGAGTCGCCTACAAACGCACTGAACGTCACACCTTCTGGTGAAGCAGTCGAACAATCCAGGGTGAAACTCTGGACAGCAGCTTGGGCTGGTGTAACAGAAAAGGCCAATGAACCAAGACCTAGCGCCAAGCTGAGTGCAGTGCCGACAGTCTTTTTAAAGCCGCTAAAAGCCACGTGAATCCTTTGTTGTTTAGGCAAAGCCTAACTTTGGCGCCATTGCCTGCGGCAGCTGGCGTTCGGGTATCCGTATGACCCAAATTCACCTAAACTTTTCGCATGCTCGCTTTCCTTCCAGGTCTACTTACCGGACTTTCTTTGATCATTGCTATTGGTGCTCAAAATGCCTTCGTGATTCGACAGGGTCTGACTCGCAAATACGTGCTGATGGCCGTCCTGGTTTGCATCATTTCAGACTGGATTCTCATGGCCGCCGGTGTTGCTGGCCTCGGCGCACTGATCCTGCAGGTTTCTTGGTTGCTCGAGGTTTTGCGCTGGTTCGGAGTTGCCTACCTACTTTGGTTTGCCTACGGATCGATTCGTTCAGCGTTCAAGAACGATGCGCTAAAGGTGGAAGACAACCACTCCGGCACTCGCAAGCAAGTTCTGCTTTCGGTACTCGCAATCACCTGGCTCAACCCGCACGTATACCTTGACACCGTGATTCTGGTTGGTTCGATTGCCAACACGTTTGGGGCTAACGCCTGGTACTTCGGCCTCGGCGCGATGGTTGGAAGCTTGGCTTGGTTCTTTGCCCTTGGTTACAGTGCCAAAGCAATGAGCGGCTTGATGTCTAAGCCGAAGTTCTGGAAGGTCTTGGACCTCGTGATTGCAGCCGTCATGGTTTCAATTGCGGCGATGCTGGCTTTCTACAAGTTCAACTAGAGCGCTTGCTACCGGCAGCGCCGGCCACGACCACCGAAACGGCGATGAACGTCAGCACTACCCAATACATGTTGACCACACCGATGGCCTGACCCACGAATCCAAGTAGTGGAGGACCAACCAAGAATGCCGCGTAGCCGAAGCTAGACACCGCAGCTACTTTCTTGGCAGGGTTAGGTAGTTCACCGGCTGCCGAAAGGAAGAGCGGGAATGCTAGGGCAACACCAGCACCCCAAAGACCGGCCCCAATCCACGCGGTAAAGATGCTGAACTTTGCAATGAGCAGCACCAGCCCGAGGATTCCAAGGATTCCAGTGATCCGAAGGGTGAATGCCTTTCCGAATCGATCGCTGATCCCACCGCCGAAGAAGCGAACCAGGGTCATGCTTCCAACCATTACGGCGTAACCAATTCCAGCAGCAGTTGGAGTGGCAAGGTAGTCGTCAACCAAACCAATGGTCAGCCAGTCATTTCCGGCGCCCTCGGCAATAGTCATACCCAGGATTCCAATTCCGAGCATTATTACGAGCTTTCCATAGACCGGTCCCGAGCTCTTTTCGCTGACCTCTTCAACGTGAATGCCATGGCCGGTCGGCAGGTTCATCACGGAAAGAATTGGCAGAGCGAAACAGACGACTGCTAACACGGCCATCTGCAGAACGATGTGGATGTTGAAGAATATCGAAAGCGTTCCAATCCCCGCTCCGGTGAGCGAGCCGATGGAGAATGCAGCATGCATTTTCGGCATCGCCGATCGTCCTAGGCGCTTTTCGATTTCGGTGCCGTCGACGTTCATACCAACGTCGACCCAGCCGGCGCCGAATCCGGAGAGTAGACCACCGATTACGAAGATAATTACCGATCCGAAGCCAAGACCGGCAACCATGAGTGCCGTGCCAACAAACCAGAACACGAGGCCGATAACGATACCGCGACGAGTGCCGCGGCGAGCGATGAACTTACCAACCGCAATCAGACCGGTCATTGCTCCGATGGCAAAGGACAGCAACACCAAGCCGAGCTGGCTGGTAGTTACTTCTAGGATTGAACGCACCTCTGGGAGGCGAACCATCATCGAGGCTCCGGTGAGGCCGGCGGTTGTGAACAAAATCAAGATTGTTCGGTGCCAGCGGGCGAGGTTCACGGTCTCTAGGGTGGTCATCGGTTAAGTCTACGCAGGGTAGATTGGCAGTGTGCAGAGGGTTTCAACAGTTGAACTAGCCAAGGTTTTAAGCGTGCTACCGAGCGGAGTCAGGGTTCTCGCTTCTGGTAACTTCGCCACCCCAAAAGCGCTTTTAGAGCTAACCGATGAAAACGTGGCCGAGTTCAGGCTATTCATGATTGGGGCTCAATTGGGCATCCCTAATCGCGATGGCGTGATCTTCGAATCCCCTTTCCTAGGGCCTGGCATGCGTAGAAGTTCACGTTTGAATTACATCCCGTGTCGGCTCTCTTTGGTGCCCGCAATCATCAAGGCAAATTATCAGCCCGATGTTTTGCTGCTTCACACCTCCACCATTCGCGAGGGTAAAGTTTCCCTCGGTGTTGAGGTCAACATCCTGCCGGCGGCCATCGAGGCAACGAAAGCGAAGGGTGGCATCGTGATTGCGCAGGCAAATCCGCAGATGCCTTACACCTTCGGCGATGGTGAGTTGAACCTAGACGACATTGATTATCTGATTGAGGTCGATGAGCCACTAACCGAGGCGCCAGAGATTCCACTCTCGGAGATTTCCCTGGAAATCGGCGGACGAATTGCGTCCAAGGTCTCAAACGGATCAACCCTTCAGCTCGGAATCGGCGGAATCCCGAATGCCGTAATTGCTTCGATGCAAAAACACGAGAATCTACAGGTTTGGACTGAGATGTTCAGCGACGGCGTTCTGGGCTTGGTTCGATCTGGAGCCGTGAACCCTGAATCCACACTCACCGCTTCCTTCCTGTTCGGTTCACGTGACCTCTATGACTGGGTGAACCTGCAGCCACGAGTTCAGATGCGCAGAACCGAAGTTACAAACGACCCAGGTCTCATCTCGAACCAAAATCAGATGACCAGCATCAACGCCGCGTTGCAAGTTGACCTTTATGACCAGGCAAATGCGTCTTATGTGAACGGTCAGCCTTACTCGGGCTTTGGCGGCTCAACCGACTTCATCGTTGGCGCGCTGCACTCGAAGGGCGGTGCTTCGTTCATGGCTCTGCCTTCTTGGCATGGCAAGAGCGAGAGCTCGAACATCGTTCATCGGCTAAGTGAAACTGTCACTAGCTTCCAGCACAGCTACGTGGTCACTGAGCAGGGAATCGCAGAATGCTTTGGGCGCAGTGCTGGCGAGCAGGCGCACAATCTGATTGAGAACGCAGCCAACCCGAGCGCTCGCGAATACCTTCGTGAAGAGGCTTCTGCCGCAGGTCTACTCTAGAGCGCGGCTTCAGGCTTTCGCTTGAATAGCGTGGTCAGCGAAATGGTTGCTGCGATGCAGAGCGCGGCAGCGGTAATCCAGGCAAGGTAGTAGTCGCCCTGGGTATCTCGAATCGCTCCAGCAAACCAAGCGGCGATGGCGGCACCAACCATGTGGCTGGCGAAGACCCATCCGTAGACGACCGGTGAGTTGGTTAGTCCAAAATACCTGCGGCAGAGTTCAACGGTTGGTGGAACCGTGGCAATCCAGTCCAGCCCGTAGAAGACCACGAAGAACATCAGCGGTAGTTCTACATTCGGACCTAGGACGAACGGAACCGAGAGTAGTGCGAGACCGCGAAGACCGTAATAGAACATCAGCAGGATGATCGGGTTCACTCGGTCGGTCAACCAACCCGAGGCGATGGTTCCGATGAAATCAAAAATACCCACAACAGCCAATAGCCCCGCAGCCAGAGTGACCGGCATTCCGTGATCGTGAGCCGCCGGGATGAAGTGAGCACCGATGAGACCGTTGGTGCTCCAACCACAGACGAAAAAGGTGCCGGCCAAAATCCAAAACGGAACAGTCCTGGCTGCGGCGAATAAAACACGGAAGTTATCGCGAACCGTGATTGCCGGTTTTGCGTCTTCCTTGATGTGTTCTTCCGCTCCAACCGGGAAGACCTTCACATCGCGCGGATGTTCACGGTAGATGAACCAGAAGATGGGTGCGATGGAAATGGCGAATGCCGCTACCACCAATGCTCCTGAACGCCAGCCAACGGTATCGGTCAGGCTGGTGATGAATGGAAGAAAGATCAGCTGTCCAGTGGCATAAGCAGCCGAGAATACTCCGGTGATTAGGCTGCGGTGTTTGTGGAACCAGCGGTTGGCAACCATAGACGCAAAGACCAACGCCAAACAGCCGGTACCGAAACCAACCATGACACCCCAGTAGAGGAACAACTGCCAGGCCTGGCTCATCCAGATGGTTAGACCGGAACCCAGAGCCACCAAACCAAGTGCGAAGACAACGATGCGGCGAACTCCAAAGCGATGCATGAGCGTGGCTGCAAAAGGAGCGGTAAGACCGTAGACCAGAAGGTTTAGCGATAGCGCTGCCGAAGTGAGGGAACGGCTCCACTGAAATTCTGTTTCCAGCGGTAGAAGGAATGGCGAAGTGGTGGAGCGGAAGGCAGCTGCGGCAAGCAGAGTTAGGAAGGTAACTCCGGCAACCCACCAACCACGGTGAATTCTCACTAGTCCTTAGGCCCTTCCTTGATTGCCTTCTCGTAGATGCGGATCATCTTCGCGGTGATCTGACTCTGCAGTACCGACCAGTCGCCGGTATCGATGGCACGTTTCGAAACCCCACCACGAATATCCTTGGCTGCACGAGTCAAAGTGCGAGCCATGTCGTCTACGCTCGGAGTCTTTGAAAGCCAAACGTGTTCGGCTGGCAGTTCGGAGGCGATCTTCGGGTCGGCTACGAATACCGGAGTGCCAACCGCGATCGATTCATAAACGGTCATGCCCTGTGTTTCGAAACCAACCGAGCTCTGGGCAACCAGGTCGGCCTCGGCAAAGCGCGAGACCAAATCGCGGTGTGGAAGACGGCCGTGGTACGTTGCGGTCTTGCTTAGACCAAGCTGAACCAGCAGCAGACGAACCTTCGCCTCGAGTTGGCCAGAACCGTAGATGTGAAGGTGGGTGTTCTTCAAACCCGCAGTGTGAAAAGCTCCCAAGAATTCGGTGATGCGCTTTTCGGCGCTCATACGTCCGGCCCACACGAAATCAAGTTCGCGCTCTCCAGCGAGTGTGCTGCTTTTTTCAATTCCATCGACGACGTCGTCGTCCACGCCGTTAGGGAAGACCAGCGCCTCTTCAACCACGTGGTGTTTTTCAAGTTCACGTGCGAAGTGCGCAGAAGGTGAGGTTACGTAGTTGGCGTGACGGCAAACCTGTTCCTTGAACGCCCAAACGTTTTTGTTGTTCTTTGGGATTTCGTGACCGAGCATCGAGGCGGCCCAAAGGTTTAGCACCTGGGCAATGCGCTGCGTGCCGGTCTTGCCAAGAGTGTGAGAGAAACCGAGGTCGAGGTTGGTATGAACCGTGTGAACGTAAGGAAGGTTGTGATCCTTCGCCCACGCGGCTCCGAGGATCGCGCCCCAAACATCCGCCTGGACGTGAACGATGTCAACCGGTAGAGCCATCTTGGCAAGCTTGCGTTGCACCGTGCGATAGGCCAGCTTGAGTGAAGGCTCGATCGAGTAGGCGCCGGTTGGAGGCAGAGGAAGCGATGGAACTTCGATCATTCCCTCGAGGCGACGGTTGCGGCGGAAACGACGAGAGACGACCATGGTGACGGTGTGCCCTGCACGTTCCAGAAACTTCTTTTGCAGCATCAAACTCGTCTGAACACCACCGAGCGAGTCGGGGTGATGGTCGGCGAAAAATAATATGTGCATTAGCTCAAATTTACCTTTTGCCTGGCAATTAGTTCGTTGTAGATACGCTCAGCTTTTTTGGTCAAACCACTTTGCAAGAGGTCCTCATTGCCAAGTAGCTTGCTGCCACGGTTGTCGTTGTTCTTGATATCCGCGACGGCCTGCTTAAGTGATTCGGCAAGAGCTTCAACGCTTTCATCCTTCACTAGCCAGTAGGTTCCGTCTTCGAATTCCTCAGCGATGTTGTGGTCGCAAATAATGGTTGGAGTACCAACCGCTGCCGCCTCGTATACGGTCATGCCCTGGGTCTCAAATCCAACCGAGGTTTGAACCAGGGCGTCCGCCTTGGCGAAGTGTTTGAGCATTGCCGAGTGCGGTGCGCGTCCGTGGAAAATCACCTGGTGACCGAGGTCGTACTCCGCGATCAGCTCTTCGGCTTTCTTACCAATTGGACCCTTGCCATAAATGTCCACGACGGTGTTTGTGAGTTTGGCAATCTTCAAGGCCTCGATGAATTCGAGCAGGCGCTTTTCGTGCTGGAAGCGACCGGCCCAAATAAGGTGAACTTTCTGATCCTTGTCGCGAGGTTCGTCCTTGATGGCGGCCAAGGTAGTTTCGATGCGTTCGTCGTCGACGCCGTTGTGCATCACGCGCAGCTCGGTCTGAATTCCGTGCTCGCGAAGGTCCTGAGCGAAGTGACTCGAAGGTGCCAAGACCAAATCGACATTCTCGGCTACCAGGTTGATGTACTTCCAAGCGTCAGAGGTGGTTTGTTTGGTCGACTTTTTGATGTGTTTTAGGAACTCGCGGCTCAAAAGCCAAAACAGGAACTTGGCTGGCCATTTGCCGATGACCTCTTGGGTTCCGGCGGCGAGGTTGAAGTGGCTAGTCATGACCACCGGAAGGTGGTTGCGTTGTGCGAAGCCGATACCGATGATCGCACTCCACATGTCGGCTTGAATGTGAACGATGTCGAACTTGTCTTGGCGGCGTCGCTGTGAACGGTCCAAACGCTTGCGGCAGCGTCTCAGGTTCCAAACAAATGAGTACTCGAGATTTAGAGTCAGTGGCCATGACGGCAGAGTGAAGAAGCCGCGCTCAATCAGGCGCTTGCCCGAGGCAGGGGTCACGAAAGTAACCTTATGCCCCAGTTTTTCTAAGTATTTCTTCTGAAGCATCGCTGAGGTTTGAATTCCCCCGAGGGACCGCGGGTGCTGGTCCAGGAACAGAGCGATGTGCATTCAACCAGCCTACCGCTTCCTAGTTTTTGAGCCCTCGTGCGAGAATGGAAGCATGACCCAACACACTCACGTAGCGACCCTGCACACCAACCACGGCGCAATTAAAATCAATCTTTTCGGCAACGAGGCTCCAGTTACTGTGGCCAACTTCGTTGAGCTCAGCGACGGCACCAAGACCGGTAAGCCTTTTTATGACGGCGTTATCTTCCACCGCATCATCGATGGCTTCATGATCCAGGGCGGAGACCCTACCGGCACCGGCCGAGGTGGACCTGGCTACAACTTCAACGACGAGCCACACAACGACCTTCACTACGACCGTCCATACCTCATTGCAATGGCGAACGCCGGCAAGAACTTCGACGGTTCGGGCACCAACGGTTCACAGTTTTTCATCACCGTTTCCGAGCCAGAGTACCTATGGGGCAAGCACACCATCTTCGGTGAGGTTGCAGACGAGGTAAGCCGCGGCGTTGTAAACAAGATCGCTGCTGTTGCTACCGACATGCAGGACCGCCCGCTTGATGACGTTGTCATCGAGTCGGTTGAGATCGCGACCGTCTAAGTATTATGAACAACTGGTTCGCCCGAGTAGGGAAAGTCACTGGAACGCTCATCGCAATCAACGCGTTGGTGTTTCTGGCCGATGCCTCCTCGGGCGGAGTAGTTGGCTCGCTGCTAGCCCTCTACAGCGACAACTGGTTCGCGGCACCGTGGACCCTGGTCACCTATGGTTTCGCACACGCGGATCTGATTCACGTGGCACTGAACATGTATTCGGTGTGGATCTTTGGCGAGGCGCTGGAACGTGCTCTGGGCCAGAACAAGTTTCTTTTCCTCTACCTCGGCTCGGTTGTAGCCGGTGGTTTGGCCTTCGGGCTATCTTCTTACGGCAGCGTCGTCGGTGCGTCCGGTGGTGTCTTCGGACTAATGGCTGCTTACTTCATCTTCATGCGCGCGATGGGATACCGCTCGTCGCAGATGCTGGTTTTGATCGTCTTGAACGTGTCGATCGGATTCTTCTATTCGTCCGTCGCCGTTTCAGCCCACATCGGTGGACTAATCGCGGGTGGAGCTATCGCCTGGTATTTCGTGAAGGCGAGACGCTAGGTTACTTCCAGCGGGTGGTCATGCCGAAGCCGACCAGTAGCAAACCAAAACCAATAACCAGGTTCCAGTTCTGAAGGTTTAGCGCAGGCACGGTGGTTGCCCACATGGTTCCAAGCGGTAATGCGTATGCCGAGATGTAGTAAACCAAAATCCAAAGTAGACCAAGCAGCAAGAAGCCAACCATGACCGGGGTGTACCAGACAGGGTTAGGTAGTTCACCCTTGTTGACCTTGGCAGGCTTAGGTGCTTTGACCTTCTTAGGCTTTGCTGGAGTTTCGTTCTTTTCAGACATGAACATAATTCTATTCGCGAAAAGTTAGGCTTAAAGTCTCATGACCAAGATTCTCGTTCTCGATAACTACGACAGCTTCGTTTACACGCTAAACGGCTACCTTCGCCAACTCGGTGCGGAAACCGAAGTTGTGCGCAACGACGTTGTCGCTGAGTCTGAAATCCCTGAGCTTTTGAACGGTTTTGACGCGGTGTTGCTCTCGCCTGGGCCTGGTACTCCAGCCGAAGCCGGTCTTTCCATTCCAATGGTTCGCTATGCCATAGAGAACAAGGTGCCGGTCTTCGGAGTTTGCCTAGGGCATCAGGCTATTGCCGAGGCCATGGGAGCTACCGTCCGCCAGGCTGATGAACTGATGCACGGTAAAACCTCGCTGGTTGACCACGACGATTCACTAATCTTCGACGGCCTAAAACATCCGTTTACCGCTACCCGGTACCACTCGCTGGCCATCGTGCGCGATACGCTGCCAGCCGATCTATTGGTTACTGCCGAGACCATCAAGAGTGAAACTTCCGCCGGCGGAGTAATCATGGGTGTTCGTCACGCGACTTTACCGATTTACGGAGTTCAGTTCCATCCGGAGAGCGTGCTCACCGAGGGTGGCTACCAGATGCTTGGCAACTGGCTGGAGTCGATTGGCTTGAGTGGTGCCGCAACCCGAGCTAAGAGCCTAAGCCCGCTGATTACTAACTAGCCTTATCCGTTACAAGCAACGTAAAGGGTAATGGTAGACCCCTGCGCCGCCTTGCCTGGTCGGATCGACTGGCTGAGAACCGTTGTTCCCTGCGGTGGGTCATTCACACAGCCAGCTTCTTGGGTGGCAATCTTTACCTTCAAACCAACGCTGGTGCTGGTTAGTTGGCGGATTGCGTCCTGGAGTGACATGCTCGAGACATCTGGAACCTCGACCTTACCGTTGGATACGATCAGGTCAACGGTTGAGCCGCTGGCCGTATAGGTGCCAACCTCAGGGCTGCTCTCAATGACCTTGCCGGAAGGCGCGGTTGGGCTGGTGCCGGAGGTGATTGTGCCAAGTTCGAGGCCCGCCTTGGCAAGTGCTGCCTTGGCTTCCTCTTCGGTGAGACCTAGAAGTGAAGGCACGGCAACCTCGGAAGGACCTGTTGAAACAACGACCTTTACCTGGGTTCCTTTTGGAGCCTCGATTCCGGCTTTAGGTTCGGTGGAAATGATGTTTCCAACTGGAATGGTGTCACTGGTCGCCTCTTCCTGAATGACAATAAATCCGAGGTCGCTCAAGACTTGCGAACCATCTTCCAGAGTCTGGTTGGTGACGTCGGCGATGGCAACGTTCGGGTTCTGCGGAAGAATTACGTCGATCTTGCCAAACGCCAGAACGTAAACCAGTAGACCGGCTACGAATACTACGAACGCGGAACCGATACCCCAGAACCAGCCGGCCGTCTTCTTGTTCTGCGTGGTTTGAACGGTCTTCTCGCGAACGTCAACGATTTCGGCTTCGAACTCTACGCCGAGAGTCTTGAATGGGTTGGTCTCAGGCTCGGCAGCGTTCTTGGCTGCTCGTTTTGAAACCTTCTTCGGCTTAGGTTCTTCGGTAACCGCCTCTAGAACCGCGGTACCAAGCAACTCGGCAAAAGGGTCTACTTCGGCAGGAGTTTCAAGAACCGTGGTTGGAAGGGCTTCGTGAACGATGGCTTCTTCCGGGATGCCGTTCAAAAGTTCGGTAAATGCAACCGGGGCTGCTGGCTCGCTTTCAACCGGCGCTAGCGCTGCTGCCAACAGGTGTTCGCGGAAGCTTTCGGCGCTCTGGTACCGGTCGCCGCGGTCCTTTGCAAGGGAGTGCAGAACAACTTCGTCTAGCGCGGCCGAAATCTCGGAGTTGTGAGCGGAAGGAGCAGTTACCAGTTCGTTGACGTGCTGGTAGGCAACCGAAACCGCGGTTTCACCAGAGAACGGAGGGCGACCCGCAAGCATCTCGTATAAGAGAACACCGGTCGAGTAGAGGTCGGTTCTGGCATCAACGGTTTCACCCCGTGCCTGCTCTGGTGAGAAGTACTGGGCGGTGCCAACGATTCCCTGGGTGTGGCTCTGGGTTGCAGACGAGTCGCTCATGGCCCTGGCGATACCGAAGTCCATCACCTTCACAGCACCGGTGTCGGTGATCATGATGTTGGCCGACTTAATGTCGCGGTGAATTATTCCAGCACGGTGTGAGAACTCGAGAGCGGTCAGGATTCCCTCGGCGTATCCAACCGATTCTGGGATGGTTAACTTTCGAGCAAACATCAGGTCGCGAAGAACGGTGCCCTTCACGAACTCCATGATGATGAACGGGGTGCGGCGGTGGTTGCCGTTTGCGTCGATGCTCTCCTCTTCGCCGGTGTCATAAACACGGACGATAGTTGGGTGAGTCATTCGCGCTGAGTTCTGTGCTTCCTGACGGAATTTAACCTCGAAGCTAGGGTCGCTAGCTAGGTCTGCCTTGAGGAGCTTGATGGCGACTTTGCGTCCGAGACGGGTGTCGATACCCTCATAGACGTCGGCCATACCCCCGCGGCCAATCAGGTCGCCAACTTCGTAGCGATCTGCAATCAAACGTTTCTGATCAGACAAGCTTCCACTCCCATAGGTTCTTCATAAGTCTAGTTTTTGATTCTGCGGTTAGTTGCTGGGAGCAGGCTGTGCCGCGCCCTCAATGTAGTAGGTGAGGTTTACGGTGGTGCCAACCGGCATGGTGCCGAGCGGGCTGGCCTCGTAAACAGTGTTGATTTTCGGGTCCCCGGTTGGAAGTTCGGTACCAGGCACGCGAACCACCTGAAGGCCCTTGTCGGTCAAGAGCTTTTCAACCGTGTCAACGTTTTGACCCATTACATCGCTAGAGAACACGGTTGCGGTTGATGGCGTCTCGGTTGGTGTTTCGGTCGGCGTCTCGGTTGGTGTTTCGGTTGGTGTGGTCGTTGTGGTGTTGGTCGGCGTCTCAGTTGGTGTTGGAGTCGGAGCAGGCGATGCCAACATCGCGAAGATGAAGCCCGCCACAGTTAGCACCAGAATCACGATGACCGAAACCCAGGGCCAGATGATGGCAGGTTTTTCCGGCTTCTCACTGATCTCAGTGATTACCGCGGTCTCAGGCAATACTGGCTTCACGGTCTCAATCATTACGGTGTTGAACTGGCCGCGCGGAGTCTTGCCCAGTAATTTCTCGGCACGCTGAGCGAGCTCGAGCGCGGTAGCCGGACGCATGATTGCCTTCTTGGCGAGGCAGTCCATGATTAGCTCGCGAATGCCAGGTTCGAAGTCTTCGCTCAGTGCTGGAGGAGTATCGCGAATCTGTGACATCGCGATGGCCATTTGGTTATCTCCGGTGAACGGACGTTTGCCAGCGAGAGCCTCGTATGCCACGATGCCCAGCGAGTAAATATCCGTGGACGGCGTCGCCGGCTTTCCTGTGGCCTGTTCAGGAGAGAGGTACTGAACGGTACCCATTACCTGACCGGTTGCGGTTAGCGAAACCTGATCGGCCACGCGGGCAATACCGAAGTCGGTGATTTTCACCTGGCCGTCCGGCGTGATCAGCAGGTTGCCCGGCTTCACGTCGCGGTGAACTAGACCTTGCTCGTGAGCCTCGTGGAGAGCGCGCGCGGTCTGAGCGATTATTTCGAGTACCTCGTTGGCCGGCAAGAACTTTCTGGTTTCCAGAATCTTGGCCAGTGATTCACCTGGTACCAATTCCATTACCAAGTAGGCACTACCGCTGTCTTCGCCGTAGTCATAGACGTTCGCAATTCCCTCGTGGTTGACCTTGGCAGCATGCTTGGCCTCGGTGCGGAATCGCTCTAGGAAGCCAGGGTCGCCCATGTACTCGGGCTTCAAAATCTTGATGGCAACATCGCGCAGGATGATCGGGTCGTGGGCGCGCCAAACCTCACCCATTCCACCAACCGCGATGCGGCTGATTAGCCGATACCGGCCACCGTAGATCTGTCCTTCTTCTGGATTCACTTGCCTAACACCGCCTTGATTACCTTGCGTGCGATTGGGGCGGCCAGAAGATTGCCGCTACCGGACTGCCCCATGCCGCCACCATCGGCGACCATCACCACGACGGCTACCTTCGGTGCATCGGCAGGAGCGAAACCGGCGAACCAGAGAGTGTAAGGGGCCTTCGAGCCATTCTGGGCGGTACCGGTCTTACCAGCGACGACAGTTCCGGAGACTGCTCCGTTGGTGCTCACACCATTCTTCACCGCCGCAATCATCATCTTCTTCAGGCCGTCCGCGGTCGTCTTCTTGATCGGGGTGCCAAACTCAGACGGAGTGGTCTGGCTAAGTAGGGCTAGGTTCGAAGACTGCACGTTCTCAATCAGCTGCGGGTTCATTTCCTTGCCGCCGTTGGCAATCGCCGCGGTGATCAGTGCCATCTGAAGTGGCGTGACTCGAACGTCGAACTGGCCAAATGATGAAAGAGCGGTCTGGGCGTCGTCCATGTTCTCCGGATAAACACTCGCGGTGGCAACGGTCGGAAGTTTGAAACTCTTACCGAAACCGAAGGCATTTGCCATGGCACGTATTTTGCCCTGACCTAGCGATACTCCAAGCTGGGCAATCGGGATGTTACAGCTGAGGCTAATGGCATTCAACAACGAAACGGTTGGCTTGCCACCGCAGTTGCTGCCACCGGCGTTACGAATCTTGGTGCTGGTACCCGGCAGGGTGTAGCTGCTCGGGTTTGGCAGCTGGCTGTCTACGGTGAACTGACCGCTCTCGAGCGCTGCGGCAGCGACCACGAGTTTAAATACCGAACCAGGGGTGTAAAGCGAACCACCGATCGCCTTGTTGATTAGCGGATCGCCTTTTGCATCCAGAAGACCCTGGTAATTGGCCTGGGCTTTCGAGCCACTGTGGGTTGAAAGTTTGTTTCCATCGAAGCCAGGTGTGGAAACCATTGCCAGGATGTTGCCGGTCGCTGGCTCGATCGCCACAACTGCGCCGGTTTTGTTGCCGAGTGCGCTCCAAGCGGCCTGCTGAATCTTTGGATCGATGGTCAGTTCGATCGAAGCGCCGCTGACTGGGTTGCCGGTGAACAGCGCATTTAGCTGCTCGAAGAACTGTGCACTGTTCTTACCGCTTAGGTAATCATTGGCAGAAGACTCGAGGCCGGTTGCGCCTTGGTAGTAGCTGTAGAAGCCGGTGACCGAGGAATACATCGGGCTGGCGTATTTGCGGTCGTAGTGGAAGGCGTCTGCCACTTCTTCCGAACTGGCTACCGGCTGACCGTCCACGAGAATAGCGCCGCGCTTGGTTTGGTATCCGTCGTAGATGGCTCGCACGTTGCGCGGATCTTTCGCTAGTGAGTCAGCGGAAAGAACCTGCAGGTTGGTAGCGGAGAGGAACAACGTAAGGAACATCGCACCAACCACGATGGCGATTCGTTTCAGTTCACGATTCACGCGGCCTCCCTTCGTGCGGTGTCAGAGATGCGCAAGATGAGACCGATGATGATCCAGTTAGCCACCAGCGACGAACCACCGGCGGCTAGGAATGGAGTGGTCAGACCGGTCAGCGGAACGATTCGAGTGACTCCACCGATAACGATGAAGCACTGAAGCGCCACAACGAATGAAAGGCCGATTGAAAGCAACTTGCTGAATTCGTCACTGTGGTTGAAGGCGATGCGCATGCCCCTGGCGACTAGCAAAACGTAAAGTGTGAACACCACGAAGATACCTGCGAGACCGAGCTCTTCGGCAAGCGAAGCAATGATGAAGTCGCTCTCGGCCAGTGGAACTAACTGCGGAACACCACCGCCAAGACCGGCACCGAGCAAGCCTCCGTGAGCGAAACCGAAGAGACCTTGAACCAACTGGTAACTACCGCCGATGGCGTTGTAATGGGCTTCATCGAACGGGTTCAGCCAGGCATCGAAGCGCTTCGTAACGTAGTCGATCGAACGCGAGGCAACTAGGGCTCCGGTTACAAACATGCCAAGCCCAACCACGGTGTAAATCGCACGACCGGTCGCGGTGTAAATCATCACCAGGAATAGCCCGAAGAATAGTAGCGAGGTACCGAGGTCGTGCTGAACCACTAGGACGAGCAAGCTGATGATCCAGATCGCCAGAATCGGACCTAGTTCGCGAGCCTTAGGGATCTGGATTCCGAGGATGGTTCGGCCGGTCATGGCAAGCGAATCTTTTCGCTGAACCAGGTAGCCGGCGAAGAAAACGCAGAGAGCAATCTTGGCAAGCTCACCAGGCTGGAAGGTTAGGCCGCCGATGGAAAGCCAGAGGCTCGCGCCGTTGATGGTCTTACCGATGAACGGAAGCATTGGCGCCAGGAGCAAACCGAGACCAAGCACACCGCTGATGTAAACGTAGCGGCGTAGGAATAGGTGATTCGGCACGTACATGATTACCGCGGCAGCCAAAGCCATGGCAACCACGGTCCAGATAACCTGCTTCTCGGCGAATAGTTCGGTCTGCTTGTTGGCAATTGCCGCGATGTCGAGGCGATAAATCTCGGCTAGGCCCAGACCATTTAGCGTCACCACTATTGGCAGGATTAGCGGGTCTGCTTCTCGAGCTCGAAGGCGCAGTACTAGGTGCAGGGCTAGAGCAGATAGTGCCAGCGGCCCGAAGTAGAGCCAGAAGTCAGGTGTCAGCTTCTTCAAGGTGCTTAGCTCAACCTGAATCAATTCGAAGGCATTCAAACCAATTGCGAACAGCAACAGAACTAGTTCGGAGTTTCGATTGCGTGGAACCACTCGAACAATCTTCGAGATGCGTTCGGTAACGTTACTGCTCAACGGTCACCGACGCTTTCAACCGCTGAAGGATTCGATACGCGTCCTGGAGGTCGGTCGCGTAAATCGCGTTCTCAACGAGCTGCTGCTGGTATTCAGGAAGCGCGACCACAGGAACTTCGGTCTCTTCATAAACTTCCGAGAACTTGAATCCAGCCAGCTCTTCTTTGATGCCCTTGTAGATGGCGATGTTGCCATTCGATTCGGACACGTAGTACTTGGTCTGGGTGTAGGTGTACGCACCCCATCCGGCCAAGATCACGGAACCAATGATTGCCAGGATCATCGCCAGCTGGCGGAGCCTGCGGAAACGGAGACTCTTCTGGGTCTCGTTCTGAATCTTTAGAAACGCTTCACTCGACTCGGAGATGAACTGGCGGTCAAGCGAGTCTCCGGTAATGGCATCGGTGAGTAGCTTCGGGTTGAAGAAGCCAACAATCGACTTGCCCTTGCTCTCCTGAATCACGACGTCATTCGCCGAAGAACCAACAAACTTAGGGGTGCGTTCGATTTCAGCACGCAGCACTTCCGGAACCACGTCGACGACCACGCAGGTCACGTTGTCAGGTGCACCAGCCTCGAGCGCCTCACCGATCAGAACCTCAACGACCTCGGCCGGGGTCTGCTCGCTCTGCATGTTTCTTCCGATGATTGCATCGGAGACGTAACCGTTCAGGCCGTCTGAGCACATCATCCAGCGATCGCCAGGCTGAGTTTCCAGTACCTGGAAGTCCAGCTGTGGAGGTTCATTGCTGTCACCGATTACGCGAAGCAAAACGTTTCGGCGCGGGTGAGTGAGCGCTTCTTCCGCGGTGATGCGACCCATCTCAACCAAGCGCTGAACGAAGGTGTGGTCGTGGGTGACCTGCACGGTTTCGCCGCCTCGGCTCAGATAAACGCGCGAGTCTCCAATGTGGCTGACCACGGCCTTACTGCCAACGAACAGCACCGACGAAAAGGTGGTTCCCATTCCAGCCAGTTCGGTGTGATTGCCAACGGTCTCGGTGAGAAGCAGATTGGTTTCCAGCATGCTCGCAAGAATCGCAGCGCCGGCGTCGTCTGCCGAAGCGTATTCGGCATCGAGCTGAGCCATGCGCTGGGCGGTGATTGCTGAGGCGATGTCACCTCCGGCGTGACCACCCATGCCGTCGGCAACGAAGAAGAGCTGGTACCCGGCATAACCAGAGTCTTGATTGGATGAGCGAATCTTGCCGATGTTCGAATCGGCTGCACTTAGCAGTGCGAAAGTCACTCTAAGACCTCAACTCGAATACGGTCTTGCCAACGCGAACCGGGGTGTTCAACTTCACAACCGCAGGGATGCCAACTCGGACGCCACCTAGGAAGGTTCCGTTGGTGGAGTTCAGGTCTTGAACCAACCATTCGTCGTTGATCAGCACTAACTTGGCGTGCTGGGTTGAAGCAAATTCGTCGGTGATTACCAGGTCGCTATTCACTGCTCGTCCGATGTGAATTTCACGACCGGTCAGCGGAATCTCTCGCCCAGCGCTTTCGCCCTCGGTAATTACAAGTTTGGTTGCGAGCTTGCTGCTCGGTTCGCTCGATTCCTGAAGAACACGAATCGGACCGGTTGGAGGGTTCGGGATGGTCGCCTGCGAAACCACCTGCGGAGCCCCCTTGGCTGCAGCCTTGCCAGCTACCTTCTGACCGAAGAGGTCAGAGCGAATTACCGAAATGATGCTGAAGATAAAGATCCAGAGCACCGCTACGAGACCGATGCGAAGTAGGAATAGCGCTAATTCACTCACTCTCGCTCACCGCCTTGGCCACGATCTTGAAATTGAAGTACTTATTGCCGGCCTTGATGGTCGAGTCTGATGCGAGCGCCTGCTCAGAGATGCGAACACCCCCAACGTAGGTACCGTTAGTAGAACCGAGGTCACGAATGCCGGCTCGTTTGCCGTCCCAGATAAGTTCGAAGTGCTGACGTGACAAGCTCGAGTCGTTTACCTGAATGTCAGAGGTGCCATCTCGGCCAACCTTGGTGCGCTGCTTGTGCAGATTGAACTGCAGGCCCTCGCCAACCACCTCAAGCATCGGCAGCCACTCAACTTCACCAGGTTCTGAGACTGGGCTCGAAGCCATGATCTGAACCTGGCCAACGTGAAGCTGGCCAGACTCCTTGAGCTCGAGGCTGAGGTTTCCGGCGAACTGGTAACCCTGCTTCTTGGCATGCTCGTTGGCCTGGTTTGCAAGTTCCAACTTCAGGCGATCGGCAATGAGTTTTAGGCGACCAAAATCGGCGGCCGAAAGGAAGACTTCAAACTTGTTTGGAACCAGGATGCGGTCTCGGCTAACCACCGACGCATTGGCGTCCATGTGGGAACGAATGGCCGCTGCAATCTCAATAGGCTGCAGCTCACTCTTGAAGGTTTTGCTGAATGCGCCGGTTACAACGCGTTCAATACCCTTCTCAAGTTTGTCTAGAAAGCCCAAGGCCTTACCCTTCGTCAACGGGCTTTAAGTTTAACCGCCACCTCTGCTAATCTCTGGTTGTTATCGCTTACGGCATAACAAGCGCAAGTGGCGAAATGGCAGACGCGCTGGCTTCAGGTGTCAGTGCCTTCACGGGCGTGCGGGTTCAAGTCCCGCCTTGCGCACTATAAACTGAAAAAAATTGGGGGTAACCATATGGTTTCTATGTTTGGTCCAAGTTGGACGGACGAATTCTGGCTAGTCGTAGTAGTCGCATTACTCACACTCTTTATCTGGGCTTTGGTAGATGTTTGGAAGTCAGGCGCGACTCAAGAGCGCAAACTACTCTGGACACTACTTGTAGTGCTTACCAATCCGATCGGCGCAATCATTTGGTTCGCGGCTGGAAGACGCTCCAACAAATAATTTCCCCCTACCTGTGAGTTTTCTGGCAGCAACCTAGGAGCAACCTGAGTTTGCTTCAAAATCCAAAACCACTTTCCTAGTCTGAATTTGTCAGCTACGAAAGGACACGACATGGACAAGAAGAAGATCGCAAAGACCGCAGGTATCGCACTAGCAGCTTCGGTTGCAGCAGGACTTGCATTTGCAGCGCCATCGCTAGCAGCTCAGCCACAGGCAGACACCAGCATCTCCGCCGAGCAGATCGGCAAGAAGGGCCACGGCAAGGGCAAAGGCAACTCGGCTACCGTAACCCCTAAGACGGGCGAAACTCACGTGAGCCAGGACATCACCGTTACCGTTCCAGATGACGGCGGAACTTACAAGCTTTTGGTGACTCAGGTTGAAACTGCGGCAGCAACCAACTCGACTACCAGCAACACCCAGGCCTTTGGTCTAGACAAGAAGAAGACCATCGTGGTCGCTGTTACCGGCACCGGAAGCGTGACCGTGACCGTACCAAACTTGCACCCTGGAAGCTACACCGCCGAACTTGTGAAGGTTTCGGCAACCCAGGATGTAACCGTTACTGCTCCAGCAACAACTGGAACCAGCAACTAGCTTCAAAACACTCATTACCCTCCTCCCTTGATGGCAGAAGGCCTCCCCAACCGGGGAGGCCTTCTGTTTTAAGTTGGAGTTCGTTTAGCCCACGGTTTCGGTGCGGCGGCCACGGGTGTGTTCCGGCTTGCACTCGAGGTTCGCCGGCACTTCGGCACAGGTGTCGCAGAGCAACACCAGATCCTTGCAGGCGAGATTAGTGCAGTTACGGAACTTGTTGGTTGGTCCGGCACACGCTTCGCACTCGCCGATGGTCTTGGCCTTGTCGGTGAAGTTGACGTTCATGCGGTCATCGAAGACGTAGAGGGAACCCTCCCAAAGGCTTTCATCGCCCTGGGACTCACCGTAGCGAACGATGCCGCCCTCGATCTGGTAAACCTCTTTGAATCCGCGATTGATCATGATGGCCGAGAGCACCTCGCAACGGATTCCTCCGGTGCAGTAGGTGACGATTGGCTTGTCTTTGATGTCGTCGTACTTGCCGCTCTCGAGGTCGCGGATGAAGTCGTGGCTGGTGTCCACGTTTGGCACGATCGCGTTCTTGAACTTACCGATCTTGGCCTCGTAGGCGTTACGTCCGTCGAAGAACAGCACTTCGTCGCCGCGCTCGGCAACCAGCTGGTCAACTTCGCGAGGCTTTAGGTGCTTGCCGCCACCAACCACGCCGTTGACGTCTACCTTAAGTTCGTCTGGGGCGCCGAAGGCTACCAACTCAGGACGAACGCGCACACGCAGACGTGGGAAGTCTTCGCCGGTGCCATCTGACCACTTGAAATCGATCTTGCGGAAGCCAGCATATTCCTTGGTCTGACGAACGTACTTCTTCAGGGCAGCCATGTCGCCGCCCAAGGTTCCGTTGATGCCGTGCTTTGAAATCAGGATGCGTCCCTTGAGTCCAAGTGACTCGCAAAGGGTCTTCTGCCAAAGTTTGACGGCCTCAGGATCTTCGATTGGAGCGAAGCCGTAGTAAAGGATAATTTTCTGTAGGTCCACGAAAAGAATTGTAGTCTCCAATAATGAGTATCAAACCCGGCCTTGATCTGGAAAACTTCGACAAGAGCATCCGTCCACAGGACGACCTATTCCTTCACACCAACGGCAAGTGGAAGCGTGAAACCGAGATCCCTGCGGATCAGGCGATGCACGGTTCTTTCCACATGCTTCGTGACGCTTCCGAGGAGGCCGTGAAGGCGATCCTCGAGGATGCCTCGGCGAACCCACAGCCAGGCGTCAGCCAGCAGATCGGTGATCTCTACAACTCATTCTTAAACGAAGAGCTAGCCAACGAACTTGGAGCTGCCCCGATCGCCGGCGACCTTCAGCGTATTGCCGAGGCCGAACACATGGACGACCTGATGCGTCTGATGGGTGAGCTTTCTCGCCAGGGCATTGGCGGTTTCTTCGGTCTTTACATCGATTCAGACCCAGGCAACCCAGAGCGCTACCTGCCACACCTTGCCCAGAGTGGTCTCGGTCTTCCAGACGAGGCCTACTACCGCGAAGAAAAGTACCAGGAAATTCGCGACGCCTACCTGCCGTTCATCATCGACATGTTCCAGCATGCTGGCGTGGACCAGGTGACCGCGGAGAAGAACGCCCGCGCCATCATGGAGTTTGAGACCGCGCTAGCAAGCCACCACTGGAATGTGGTTGACTCCCGTGATGCCGAGAAGACCTACAACCTCTACTCGCTGGCTTCACTTCAGGAACTAACCCCTGGTATCGACTGGAACCAGTGGACCTACGGGCTAGAGATCAGCGCGGATGCGCTCGCGGAAGTTTCGGTCATGATGCCGAGTTTCTTCGAGGCGCTACCTTCTCTTTTCAACGATGCAAATCTCGCGACCATCAAGGTCTGGTTGCAGTGGCAGGTCATCAACTCGATGGCTCCATACCTTTCTCACGATTTCATCACCACGCGTTTCGCGTTCTACGGAACCAAACTCACCGGGCAGCCGGAGATGCGTGCCCGTTGGAAGCGCGCGGTTGGTTTGGTCGAGGGATCGCTGGGCGAAGCCGTTGGTGAAATTTATGTACAGAAGCACTTCCCTCCTGCCGCAAAGGCTCAGATGGACGAGTTGGTTGGTTGGCTCATTGAGGCATATCGACAGAGCATCAAGGGTCTTAGCTGGATGACCGAAGAGACCAAGCAGAAGGCACTAATCAAGCTCGATAAGTTCACCCCGAAAATTGGTTACCCAACCAAGTGGAAGGACTACTCTTCGCTGGTAATTCGCAAGGACGACCTGGTTGGCAACGTTCGCCGCGCCTCCAGCCTTCAGACCGACCGCGAAATTGCCAAGATCGGTTCGCAAATCGACCGCGAGGAGTGGTTCATGACTCCTCAAACCGTGAACGCGTACTACAACCCTGGATTCAACGAGATCGTGTTCCCGGCCGCAATTCTGCAGCCTCCGTTCTTCTCGCCGGAGGCCGATGCCGCTGTGAACTTCGGCGCTATCGGAGGTGTGATTGGTCACGAAATCGGTCACGGCTTCGACGACCAGGGTTCGAAGTATGATGGCGATGGCGCACTGGTGAGCTGGTGGACCGACGCCGACCGCGAGGCCTTCGAGAAGCTGACCAAGGAACTCATCTTCCAGTACGACCAGCTATCCCCGGCTCAGCTTGGCGACGAGCACCGAGTGAACGGAGCTCTGACCATCGGTGAAAACATCGGTGACCTGAGCGGTCTCGAGATCGCCTACAAGGCTTACTTCCTCTCGCTAAAGGGCGAAGAGCCTCCGGTGATCGACGGCCTAACCGGCGCTCAGCGACTATTCCTTTCGTGGGGTCAGGCGTGGCGCACCAAGGGCCGCGACGAGATCATGATTCAGCGCCTTGCCACCGACCCTCACTCTCCAGACGAGTTCCGCTGCAACCAGATCGTTCGAAACATTGCGGCGTACTATGAGGCATTCGACGTGAAAGACACCGACCAGTCGTGGCTAGCACCTGAATCCCGAGTGAGTATCTGGTGAAGCTATGGCTTCGAATGATTTGGGCCTTCAATGGATGGCGGTTCAAGTCGAAGTTGTCGATCGCCGATGTGAGTAAGCGCACCTTCCGCGTTTGGCCAACCGACATCGATGCCTTCAATCACATGAACAACGGTGTCTACCTGACGCTGATGGACCTCGGTCGCTTCGACCTAATGCTTCGTTCCGGTAAGTGGCAGCAACTAAAGAAACTCGGCTGGTATCCGGTAGTTGTTTCGGTTTCGATCGTGTTCAGAAAGTCGCTCGCACCATGGGTGTTGTTCGATATCGAAACCAAGATCATCGGCTGGGATAACGAGGCGGTTTACGCCGAGCAGCGCTTCACCCGTGATGGCGAGATCTACACCAAGGCGATTGTGAAGCTTCGTTGGCTCAAGCGTCCTCGCGGAATCGTTACGCCTACCGAGCTGCTTGAAAAACTAGGCGGTTGGCCAGGAAAAGAGCCGGTACTTCCTAAGTGGATTCACGAGTGGAACGCTTCTACGGTTCTACCTAAGGGCAAGGAACCAGCTCCAAGCACCTGGGACTAGGCGGAAGTCTTCAGCACTTCGGCGAATCCGTTCGATCCGTCGATTCGTCCGTCCGAGTAAATAACCAGGACGTCAACGCCATCGACTTTTTCGATTCGATCAATACAGCGGGGCCCCTCGGCAAAAGCCGCGGTTGCCCAAACATCGGCGGTAACCAGATCATTTGCAATCACGGTTACCTGCACCAGGTCGTGCTCATCACTCTGCCAAATGTGGTTGCCGCGCTCGGCGCTGCCAGAGGTGCAGACCGCTCGGTAACCGGTGTCTTTTAGATTCAAAACCGCGAGCACTCCAGCGTCGCTCGATGCAATCGAAACCGGCTTGGAGATTCCGACCTTCCAATCGGTCTCTATGGTTAGCTCGTCGCTTAGCCAGATGTCTCCACCGGCATTGAGAGTGAAATCGGTTACGCCCGAAATCAACAAAACATCGATTGCCTTCTGGGCTGCCCAAGTCTTTACCAGCCCGCTCGGGTCGAAGGTGTTTTGGGATGTAAACGACTTGAAGTAACCGCCGGTGGTCTTTTCCCACTGCTCACAAAGATCCCAAACTAGAGAAACTTCTGGCGGGCATTTGGCTACCGAGGTTTCACCTCGGGCCAATGCGCTGAGGGGCGACTCCGGTTTGTAGAGCGAAAAGACTCGATCGGCTTCGTGCAGTGTGGCACAGGCCTCATTCAAAGCAACATCGAGTTCGAATTTCGGCAGGTCGGTTCGTCCGTGGAAAATGAACACCGTGCCCATGCACTCTTCGCGGTGTTCGAAATCGGTCATTAGCCCAGCTTCGAAAGTGCTGAATCTAGCGAAGCCTTGAAAGCCTCGGTGGTGTAGGTGGCACCACTGATGTTTCCAAAACCGGTTCCATTAGCGTCTAGCGCTGCCTGGACTAAAGTGGTGAACGCCGACTCTCGACCTCCGGTAGCGACTGCTTGTACTAGTTCGACGGCGGTGATATTGCCAGAGTCCCGAGTGACTTTGACCTGAACCGGACCGAAACCAGATTCCACGGAATCTCCAGTCGCCGATTGGACGGTTCCATTGGTACTCACGCCCGAAGTGTTGAACATTGCAGCCATCGCGGTTGGATTGAGCCAGTAGTCGATGCCGAGTGCTCCAGCGAGCGAGAGGACACCAATCGCAATGGTTGACGCCGCATACCTGCGCTTGGCTTGAGTAGGTTTTTGGAATGTGTAAACGCTAGAACTTTGCGAGTGCATTCTTCACCGCTTCCTTAAATGCATCAACGGTGTAGGTGGCTCCGCTGAGGTTTCCAAAGCTGGTTCCGTTGTTGTCGATGGTGGCTTGGATCAAAGATGGGAAAGCGGCAGAACGTCCCTTGGTTGCTGTGCCCTGAATCAGGCTCACCGCGGTGATCTTTCCACTCTTCTTAGTGACCTTCACCTGAACCACACCGTATTTGTAACTTACCGTTGAGCTCGTCTGCGAGGTTGCAGTGGTAGTTCCAGACGAACCAGAAGAGCCTGTGGAGGTCGACTTCTTGGTTGTAGTGGTCGTCGGTTTTGGTGTGGCGGTTGCCGTTGGAGTTGGTGTTGATGTCTCGGTAGCCGTTGGGGTTGGCGTCGAGGTCGTGGTCGATGAGGTCGAGTCGGTTACAGGCTCGGTGGCAACGGCAGTTGGGATTGGCATTCCGGCACGGGCTGCGGCGATAACCACACCGATTCCGGCAAGGCCTACGAAGGTTTTAGTTGCGCTTCTCACCAGGCGAACTCCTCTGCGTGAATCTGGTTGGCAGGGGTGCCAACACGGGCTAGTGTCTTTTCAACCGACTTGGTCCAAGGGCTAGGGCCACAGATGTAAACATCGGATTCCGAAACGTGTGGAGCCATGTCAATCAATCGTGCCTGGTCTGGCAGATCGTTGAACTGAGCTGGTAGCCAAGAGGTGGCAACCCCACGCTTACCGGCAAGTACGTGTAGACGGAATCCGCGCTGACGAGCTATCTGCTCTAGCTCACCCATTAGGGCCGCGTCTTCGTAGCTGCGAACACGGTAGATAATCGTGACGTCACCAGGGCGTGCGGCTAGCGACTCGGCTAGCGCGCGAATCGGAGGAGCTCCAACACCGGCACAGATCAGGGTTACCTTTTCACGGGTGCGACGCTCTTCGGTGAACACTCCGTATGGGCCTTCGAGGAAAATCCGCGTTCCAACCTGCAGATCTGCTAGTTCGCTTGTGAAGTCTCCGCGGTCGCCGATTGTGAATCGCACAAATCGGTCGTTTGGAGCAGCCGAGATTGAGAATGGGTGAGGCTTGGCCCAGTTCTTGGCGTTCATGATTCGAAGCATGTAGAACTGACCAGCCTGACCACCGAGCTTTTCTAGGCCGCGACCGGTTAGGTAGATCGAAACGGTATCGCTAGATTCACGAACCACTTGGGAAACGCGAAGGTCTAACTTCAGGTTGAGTAGCAACGGAGCCAACACTCGGTACCAGATCACGTTTCCGGCAACGAAGAGGTAGAGGCTTACCCAAAACAGGGTTGGTAGTGGGCGACCGGCGATATCTGAACCAGTGGTGAACTGGTGCGGCACCGCCAAAAGGATCGATGCGTAGCCGAGTAGGTGGATCACGTACCAGGCCTCGTAGGAAAGTTTCTTGCGAGCAGCGTTAATCGAGGTGATTACCACAACGATCATGAGCACCCAACTGAGAGTTGCGCTCCACATGTCTTCGACGGAGGTCACCAAAGTCCAAAGTTCACTGATCAAGGAGACGCCGTCCGCGATAGCGAACTGGATTAACGAAGCAAGGAAGTGCGCGGTGATGATGTAAAGAATTGGCTTGCCCAACTTCTTGTGGGCGATGGTCACCTTGTCGTGGCCATAAAGCTTATCTAGCCAAGGCACACGAGCTACCAGCAGGGTGTGAATTAGCAGTAGGTCGGTTCCAACCAGCGCGGTCAGCCGGCTAATCGAGGAAAGGATGTCGTTCAGATTTCCGAACTTGGCAGCTCCACCGTATAGGAAGAACATCGAAACAACTAGGACGACCGTTCCCCAGGCGAGGGTTTCAAGCAGATCCTGGGAGCGCTTTAACTGATCCCATTTTTTGATGCCAAGACGAACCCGCTGGTTAGGCGGGGTAAGTGTGACCTGGGTTGCTGTCTGGTTCATGGTTCCAACATTGGTTCAGTAACTTGGGAGTTTCCTGAAAGCGACCTGATAACTCCCGCTTAATAGTTTTCACCAATTCGGGCGTATTCTGATGGCATGACTGACCTTCCATTACGTAGAAGTTTTAAAGACCATCACGGTGTCGACATTGTCTTCTGGGAGTGGCCGGTTGCCGACCCTAAGGCCGTGGTGCAGTTGGTTCATGGTGTTGGCGAGCACGCCAGACGTTATGACCATGTTGCCAAGAAATTGAACTCGCTAGGTTTTTCGGTTTATGCCGACGACCACCGCGGCCACGGACAGACCGGCAAAGGAATGGTTGAAGCAGGAATCACCAAGAAGCAGGGACCTCTAGGTCCTGGCGGCATGGACGCCGTACTGGCTCAGGTGAGACAGCTAACCGAGCTAATCAAAAGCGAACACCCGAATGCCAAGTTGGTGATGCTTGGTCACAGTTGGGGATCAATGCTGGCACAGCGCCTATACGACAAGCACTCATCAGACCTGGACGCACTGGTCCTCAGCGGCTCATCGCTACTGAGCCCACTGGTTCTAAACAGCGGCCGACTAAACAAGAAGTGGGAACACCTTCCAAACGCAACCGGAGGAGAGTGGCTCAGCCGCAATCACGAGGTTGGTCAGAAGTTCCGCGCCGACCCACTGAATTTTGCCGAATCGTTCACCCAAACGGTTGGCTACCTAGACACCCTGAAACTGATGGGCGCTCCTAAGAAAACCATCGACCCTAAAGTCCCAATCCTGCTTCAGGTTGGGAGCGAAGACGCGCTCGCGGGAGAACGCGGAAACGTGTTGCTTGCCAATGCCTTCCGCAAACGCGGAGTAGACGACATCGTTCTCTTTGTATATCAGGGCGCTCGCCACGAGGTTTACAACGAAACCAACCAGGATGAAGTGCTAAACGATCTAGCCGGTTGGCTAGAAGCGCACCTTTAGTTTCTGGGCGGCAATTTGCAGGACGCAACGGCGTCCTCGATTGAAATCGCTAGCAGGTCGTGAGTCTCCGGGTGCTTCTCCATGTAGCGCACCACATATGAGCAGGTTGGTTCAACCTTGACGTGTTGGTTGGCTCGAATGTCTTCAAAGCTTTCACGAACCAGGATCGCGGCTAGGTTCTTACCCTGGTGTGCCGGGTTCACGAAGGTGTGGTCGAAAACCCAGGTCTCACCCTTCGGAGTGTAGGTGGCCTCGCCAACCTCTTCGCCGTCCAAGAAAATTACGTAGCGGTTTCGATCGCTCTGGTGCTGAACTTCGGTAGACATGCTGTTAATCTCTTTCTGTGCCCGACTCAATAAATCTAGTGCTCAAGGGAGATAACCTTGTCCACCTGCAAACTATGCCAGCGAGCTCGGTGCAACTCATTTACATCGACCCTCCATTCAACACCGGCCGCAAGCAAACCCGTGGAAAATCGGTAACCACCAGAACCGAGGACGGCAATCGTGTTGGCTTCAAGGGGCAGCGCTACCAGATTGTGCGCGAGACCGTTCTTTCCTACGACGACGAATTCGCCGACTACTGGAGTTTCCTAGAGCCGAGGCTCGAAGAGGCCTGGCGCCTCCTCGATGAGACCGGAACCCTCTACCTTCACCTAGATTTCCGTGAGGCTCACTACGCCAAAGTGCTTCTTGATGCGTTGTTTGGCAGGGAGTGCTTTCTGAACGAAATCATCTGGGCCTATGACTATGGGGCCAAGGCCAAGAGCAAATGGCCAGCCAAGCACGACACCATTTTGGTTTACGTGAAGGATCCGAAGAAGTACTACTTCAACTCGGCCGAGGTTGATCGCGAACCATACATGGCACCTGGTCTGGTTACGCCGGAGAAAGCCGAGCGCGGAAAGCTTCCAACCGATGTCTGGTGGCACACGATTGTTTCGCCAACCGGAACCGAGAAGACCGGCTATCCAACCCAGAAGCCAAAGGGCATTCTGAGGCGAGTCATCCAGGCATCTTCGAAACCAGGCGACACCGTCTTAGATTTCTTTGCTGGCTCTGGTACCACAGGAGTGGTTGCCGCCGAACTTGGACGCCGGTTCATCCTGATGGATCGAAATCAGGAAGCAATCGACGTTATACGAGGCCGCCTCGACGAGGCTGGCGTTCCCGCACAGATTCGCGACTAATCGCAAACACTACAGCGAAGGTCAGAACCATGATCAGGCTGCTGGCGGCCATGGCCATTCCGTAGTTTTCGCCGCCAGGCTTACTAATTAGCGAATACAACACGGTAGGCAGGGTTGCTTGGTCCCCGTAAGCCAAGAGGCTGGCTGCGCCGAACTCACCGAGTGAAACCAAGGCGGCAAACGCAGCAGCGGTGTAGACGCTGAAGCGAATGGCCGGAAGCTCAATCAGCCACCAGATCTGCCATGGGCTGGCACCTTCGGTTGAAGCCTGCTCCAGCTGCACGCGGTCGATCGAAGCCAGAGCGGGGTAAACCAGACGAACCACGAGTGGAACTGCCATCACCGATTGAATCAGCGGCACCACCAGCCAACTCTCGCGAAGGGGCAGTGGGTAACCGCCAAAGGTAACCAGGTAGCCGAATCCCAAAACCACAGTTGAGATTCCGAGCGGTAGCAAGAAAGCGATATCCAAGATTCTTGTGAAAACCTTGTGCAGTTTCGAAGAACCGGATCGGGCCATCAGATAGGACGCCAGCACCCCGATGACCAGAGCTATGGTTCCGGCAATCAAAAGATTGCGCAAGCTGTTGCCCATGGCGTCGATCACGGAAAGGTTGAGCAGGTCCCGGGTTCCTTTGCCACCGAGGTTTGAGAAGTTCTGCACAAAGCCTTCCCCGGTTGTGAAGGTGCGAATCAGGATCAGACTCATCGGGGCAAAGATGACCGCAGACATGAAAGTAAAGACGAAGGTTGAAATTAGCCAATCCTTCTTATCGAGTGGCTTGACCAGTCCGTCGTGGTCTCCGCCCTCGATTCCAAGCCGGCTTCTGCCGCCAGATTCAGTGATTCCAAATGCAACCAAACTGAGTACGGTTTGAATCAGGGCCAGTGCCGAAGCCTTTGGCAGATCAAGCAGGGTGTTCGCCGCGGTTGCAATTTCGGTCTCCAACGAGTGAACCTGCCCTCCGCCCAGTACCAAAATGATTCCGTAACTTGCCGTGCAGTAAAGGAAGGTTGAAGCAGCTGCCGAGATCAAAGCCGGACGCAGCTGGGGCAGAGATACCAACCAAAATGTACGAAGTCTTCCCGCGCCGTCCAAGGCAGCGGCTTCCTCGACGTTCAGATCCAGAGTCATCCAAAAGCTACCAATAGTTCTAACCGCGAGGGCAAAGTTCAGAAAGACGTGTGCGGTAATGATCCAAAAGACTGGATTGCTACCAAGCCATTCAAGCTGACGGAACAGTGTGAAACCGGTTGCCACAACGATGGTCGGCAGCATGAACGGAATCGTGATCAGTGAACGTAGGAAGCGCTGGCCCGGGAAAGCCTTGCGATACATCACGTAGGCGCTGGGAATTGCCACCGCCACCGTAATCAACATCGACAACAGTGCCTGCCAAAGAGTGAACCAGGTGATCTGCAGATCTCGCACACCAATCAGGTGGCTAGCCCAATCACCGCTGAATCCCTTGGACAGGATGTTTAGAAGCGGCCAATAGAACAGGACCCCCAGAAAAAGTACTGGGAGGATCCAGTTCAAAAGGCGTTTATTCAAAAAGCGCGCTCCATGCGGTTATCCAGTCTTTGCGATGTTTTGCAACATCAAGCTGGTGGCCCACAAGAGTCGTTGCCTTCGGTGCAAACTCCGCCCAGTTTTCAGGTAGTTCTACTCCCTGCATTACCGGGTAGACATACATTAGTTCCGGCAGTGCCTTCTGGAACTCATGAGAGATCAGAAAGTTCACCAGCTTCTTGGCACCGACCTGGTTCTTGGCACCGGTTAGAACTCCGGCATATTCGGTCTGACGGAAGCAGTCATTCAGAATGCTCGCCGTAGCGCTCTCGCCGTTTTCGCGCAACTCGTAGGCCGGTGAACTCGAGTAACTGAGCACAATTGGACGATCGCCTGCGCCACTGGAACCGGAGAAGTCTGTGAAGTAAGCATCTTCCCAACCGGCAGCAACCTTCACACCGTTTGCCTTCAACGCCTTCCAGTAATTCAGGTAACCAGGGTCCCCGAACTTAGCAACTGTAGTGGCCAAGAAAGCCATACCGGTAGACGAGGTTGCAGGGTTCTCCACAACAGTCAGGTTTTTGTACCCAGGGGTTGCCAGCTGCGCGATGTCGGTAGGAGCCGCGATGCCGTGTTCCTCGAACCATTTGATGTCGTAGTTGAAGCAAACATCGCCTTCATCCACAGGAGTGAGCGAACCATCGATGATTCCGTTTTCACTGGCTAGCGGCGCAAGGGTGTTATCGATTCCGAACACGGCATCGCCAATCGGCTCGTCCTTAGTCAACACCAACTTGTTAGTCATCGCGCCGGCATCGCCAGCCTTCACAATCTTTAGTGACAGACCGGTCTCGTGTTCGAATTTTGCCTTCAGCTCATCGCTGATTGCGAACGAATCGTGAGTGACCAGAACGACCTGCTCGGATGCGTCGACCGATGAACAACCGGCCAGTGTTGCAGCAAAAAGACTGCCGGCGATTACCGCCTTAAATAGTTTCTGCACTTTCGTGCCCTCCTTCATAGATGGGCACGGGTTAGAGGTCCTCCCTGCGCTGGCATTACCCAGATCAGGTTTGACGGTCGGTGACTTACAGTCGCCCTCTCAGTCCGGTTACACCGAACTCCCGTGTACTTCCTAGATTAGTGTGCGCTCGAGGCTGCAGCCGATTCCGCAGCGGCCGACTTGTCGCGAAGCGGAGCCACCTTGATGAACCAAGACATCACGAACGCAACGACAACCACAGCTGCCGCCCACTCGAAAACCAGGACAGCCGAGTCGGCGAACCCAATCAGGAACGGGCGAGCTAGACGCTCGTCTAGGTCGGATAGGAACGAGGCGTCGGTGCTCATCTTGTCGCCTAGGGCGTCGGGGTTGGTTGCAGCATCCTTTAGGAACTGTACGTTCGGGTCATCCAACTCATACTTTCCAGTGGCAACCCCGGTGATGTATTCCTGAGCAGCGGCAGCCATGTCGTCCTTCACCTCTGGACGTTCCATCGCCGATGCAATTGCACCCTTCAGGTTGTTGAACAGGATCGAGATAAAGACGGCAACACCCAAGGTTCCACCCATCTGGCGGAAGAACATGGTTGAAGACGTGGCAACACCGATGTCCTGCGGGGCAACAGCGTTTTGCGCAGCCAAGGTAAGGGTCTGCATCAGCTGACCTAGACCCATACCGATGATCACCATCGAGATTGAAAGAACCCAGATTGGGGTGTCGTAGTGGTAGGTGAATAGCGAAGCGTAGCCAGCCGTGAGCATGCCGGTACCTGCAACCAAGAACATCTTGTACTTGCCTGTCTTGCCGGTCACCTGGCCAGAAACCATGGTGGCAATCATCATGCCAGCGACCATCGGCAGCATCAGCCAACCAGACTCGGTAGGCGTAACGCCGTTGACAATCTGCAAGAGCATCGGAAGGGTCATCATTCCGCCGAACATTCCGATACCTACGATGACTCCGAGGATGGTTGCCATTGTGAAGGTGCGCGACTTGAAGAGTGCCAGTGGAAGAATCGCCTCTTGTTTGGCCGCGCGCTCGGCGAAAATGAACGAAATAATACCAACTGCGCTAATGACGTAGCAGAGGATCGAGTTCTGGCTGTCCCAGCCCCAGTCACGGCCGTTCTCCGCGACGAGCAACATTGGAACCACACCAACAACGATTGTGATGGCACCTAGCCAGTCGATTCGGTGGTTCACCGGAGTGTGCGGAACGTGCAAGAACTTCCAAACCAGGTAAAGTGCGATTGCTCCAATCGGAAGGTTAATCAGGAAGATCCACTTCCAGCCGGCAATACCGATGAAGGTTGGAAGCTCAGAGAAAAGGCCACCAACCACTGGGCCAAGAACGCTCGAGGTTGCGAACACGGCAAGGGTGTAACCCTGGTAGCGGGCGCGTTCTCTGGGAGGAACGATGTCACTCAGCACCGTAATCGCCAGCGAGAACAGACCACCGGCACCTAGACCCTGGATCGCTCGCCAACCGGCAAGTTCCAGCATCGATCCGGAAAATGCCGAAAGCACTGAGCCGGCTACGAAAATCGCGATGGCAATAATAAATAGGCGACGACGTCCGAAGATGTCACCGAGCTTTCCATAAATCGGGGTCGAAATCGTCGAAGTGATTAGATAGGCCGTGGTTACCCAAGCCTGGAGTTCGAGACCCTTTAGGTCATTTGCGATTGTGGTCATCGCGGTACCGACCACGCTCTGGTCTAGTGCGGAAAGGAACATTCCAGACATCAGGCCAACTAGAACCAGCAGGATTTGCTTGTGGCTCATTTCGCCGGCAACCGGCGCTTTGTTTTCTTTAGACATTTCAACTTTCAGCGGCCACGAATAAACTGAATTCGTGATTGCGCGCAACCTGGTAACTAACCGAAGGTCGCCTTGGTTTATTGCAATCAAGGCACTAATCCTCGGAATCACTCTCAGTCTAATCACGGGCGCAACCGGCAGTGCAGTGGCAACAGAGGTAAGTAGTTATCAAATAGTGGTAAATAAAGCGACACCGCTTTCGCCGCTTTCTTACCGCCCAGGCGACTTGGTAACCGTTCCAAAGTTCAACCCCTACGGCAGAATTTTGCGCCGCGAGGTGTCGGCCAAGGTTGTAGCCATGGGCAACGCGATGAAGTCTGCCGGCAAGGGTACCTTGATAGTCCAAAGTGGCTATCGAAGCTACGCCTCCCAAACCTCGATTTTGAAAGCTAAGACCAAAGCCATTGGCCGCACCAAGGCGCTGCTGCTGGTGGCTAAACCAGGGCACTCGGAACATCAAACCGGTCTGGCGGTTGATTTTGCGGCCTACGGAGTCTCTACTCTCACTACCAGCTTCGCCAAAACCAAGGCGGGAATTTGGCTAGCGGCTAACTCGTATCGGTACGGTTTTGTGCTGCGCTATCCGAAGGGTAAGACGGCGATCACTGGTTACAACTTTGAGCCTTGGCACTTCCGTTACGTTGGTGTAGAAGTTGCCACCGACATGCACAACCAAGGCATCCAAACCCTGGAAGAGTTCTACGGATTGCCAGCGGCTCCCGACTACCTGCCTTAGGCGAGTACCGAGTCGACCAAAGACTTGGCGGCCGCTTGAACTTCCTTCAGGTGGCTTTCACCATTAAGGCTCTCGGCGTAGATCTTGTAGACGTTCTCGGTTCCAGATGGACGAGCGGCAAACCAGGCGCTCGCGGTCTCAACCTTCAAGCCACCAAGTGCTGCTCCGTTGCCAGGTGCATGCGTCAGGATTGCAGTGATGGTTTCACCGGCGAGCTCGGTAGCGGTTACGGCATCGGCCGAAAGCTTTCCGAGCTTTGCCTTCTGTTCAAGAGTCGCTGGAGCATCTACACGTTCGTAAGCGCTTGCCCCAAACTTTTGGGTCAAAAGGTCGTAGTGCTGAGACGGAGTCTTTCCGGTCACCGCGGTAATTTCGCTGGCTAGCAGGGCCAGAATCAGCCCGTCCTTGTCGGTAGACCACGCGTTTCCGTTGCGGCGAAGGAAGCTGGCACCTGCCGACTCCTCGCCACCGAATCCGACCGTGCCATCGATGAGACCTGGCACGAACCACTTGAATCCAACCGGAACCTCGATGAGTTTTCTGCCCAGGTCGGACACCACCTTATTGATGATCGATGACGAAACCATGGTCTTACCCACGGCGGCGCTGGCCGACCACTCTGGACGGTTGCGGTAGAGATAATCGATGCAAACGGCAAGGAAGTGGTTCGGGTTCATCAGGCCGTGGTCACGGGTGACGATACCGTGGCGGTCGGCGTCGGCGTCGTTTCCGGTTGCAATGTCGAACTTGTGGCGGTCTTCAATCAGCGACGCCATTGCGTATGGGCTCGAGCAGTCCATACGGATTTTTTCATCCCAGTCGAGGGTCATGAAGCCGAACTGGAAATCAACGTTCGGGTTCACCACGGTCAGGTTCAGGCCGTAGCGGGAACCAATCTCACCCCAGTAGTCAACCGATGCACCACCCATTGGGTCTGCTCCGATCGAAACCTGCGACGACGCGATGGCATCCAGGTTGATAACCGAACCGAGTTGAGAAATGTAGTTGTCTTTGAAGTCGTAACCGATGCCGGCAGGCTTGGCTTTGCGAACCTCGCGCAGTCCTCCGAGGATGATTTCGTTGGCTCGGGCGGCAATCCAGTTCGTGGCATCCGAATCGGCAGGTCCGCCGTGAGGTGGGTTGTACTTGAAGCCGCCATCGGTTGGTGGGTTGTGGCTTGGGGTGATCACCAGGCCGTCCGCGCGTGAAGGGTCGCTTTCACTCTTGCCCTCGTTGTGGTTGATGATTGCCACGGAAATCGCAGGGGTTGGAACGTAACGTTCGTTCGAGTCAACCAAAGCGACCACGTCGTTGCCAGCCAGCACTTCGAGGGCGGTAACTTGTGCTGGGCCAGACAGGGCGTGGGTGTCGATGCCAACATAGATCGGTCCGCCGATGTTTTGACCGCGGCGATATTCAACGATGGCCTGAGTGATCGCGGCGATGTGGTCTTCGTTGAACGAGCCGTTCAGCGAGGTGCCTCGGTGGCCGGAAGTGCCGAAGACAACCTTCTGCTCGGGAAGGGTCACATCGGGGTGAATGTCGAAGTAATCGGCAATCAATTTCTCAACGTTAATAAGGTCCTGGGCCTGTGCCTTTTTACCTGCGCGCTCACTCATAAACCAATTGTGGCGGTTAACCTTGTCTTATGTCATCACAAGCTCGTAACAAGAAGACCGTCTACGCCTATCTCGGCCCTGCCGGCACCTTTACCGAGCTCGCCCTGCGTCAGGTTAAGGCCGCCGTAGGTCAGGAATGGCAGCCAGTACTCTCGGTGCCAGATGCGCTCGCAGCGGTTCTTTCAGGTAAGGCTCACAGAGCAATCGTCCCAGTTGAATCTTCGGTTGAGGGTGGAGTCTCGGCTACCTTAGATGCGCTCGCCACCACCGAGGGTCTACAGATCTACGGTGAATACCTGGTGCCGGTGAACTTCAACCTCGTAGCTCGCCCAGGTGTGAAGCTCTCTGATGTGAAGACCGTTGCCGCCCATCCAGTTGCCTACGCTCAGGTTCGAGGGTGGCTCGGCGAGAACATCAAGAATCATAAGCACTTCCAGTCCACCTCGAACGCGGCAGCTGCCAGCGACCTTTGGGAGAACGAGAAGCTGGATGCCGCGGTTTCCACCCCGAACATCACCGACCATTACATGGTCAAGGTGATCGCCAAGAACATTGCAGACACCAAGCACGCCGAAACCCGCTTCATTGAGGTTGGTAAGAAAGGTGCGCTGCCGAAGCGCACCGGACACGACAAAACTTCGGTGATCGTTGAACTTCCAACCGATCGCCCTGGTGCCCTGCTCGAAATGCTCGAGCAGTTCGCCGTCCGTGGTGTAAACCTTAGCCGCATCGAATCCCGCCCGGTTGGTGACCGACTCGGACGTTACCGCTTCAACGTGGATGCCAACGGTCACGCCGGAGACGAAGCAGTTGCCGAAGCGCTACAGGGCCTCTACCGCTTCAGCCCGAAGGTGATCTTCCTCGGCAGTTATCCGCGCGCCGACAAGAAGGCTTCGGTTCACGAGGGCAACAACACTTCGGAAAGCTATGTTGCCGCCAAGCGTTGGTGGCAAAAAGCCGTCTCCAAATAGACTTATAGCCGTGATTGACCTAAACCTACTTCGAGAAAACCCTGACGCGATCAAGGCATCTCAGCGCGCTCGCGGAGCCAGTGAAGAACTGGTTGACCAGGCGGTAGCAGCCGAGAGCACTCGCCGTGCCAAGCTTGCCGAGTACGAGAACCTTCGTGCCGAGCAGAACGCCCACTCGAAGTTAGTTTCCACCGCTCCAAGAGAAGAGAAGGCTGCGCTTGTTGCCGATGCTCAGGTGCTTGCCGCCAAGGTGAAGGCTGCCGACGCAGCTGCAACTGAAGCAGCAGAAGAACTAGACAAGATACTTTGGCAGATCGAGAACGTTGTTTGCGAAGGCGTACCTGCCGGTGGCGAAGACGACTTCGAGGTGCTTCGCGAAGTTGGCACCAAGCCAAACTTTGACTTCGCTTTCAAAGACCACGCCGAACTTGGCTTAGATTTAGACATCCTCGACCTCGAGCGCGGCGTCAAGGTTTCAGGCTCACGCTTCTACTTCCTAAAAGGTTTCGGCGCTCGCCTCGAGATCGCCATGATGAACCTTGCGCTCGACCAGGCTGCCGAAGCTGGGTTCACTGCGCTAATCACCCCAACCCTGGTTCGCCCAGAGGTTATGGCTGGCACCGGATTCTTGGGCCAGCACGCCGACGAAATTTACTACCTACCAGCGGACGACCTATACCTAACCGGTACTAGCGAGGTTGCCCTAGCTGGATACCACCGCGACGAAATCGTTGACCTCTCCGAAGGTCCCTTGCGCTACGCCGGTTGGAGCACTTGCTACCGCCGCGAAGCGGGCAGCGCCGGCCGCGACACCAAGGGCATCCTTCGCGTTCACCAGTTCAACAAGCTTGAGATGTTCAGCTACTGTGAGCCTGAGCAGGCCGAAGCCGAACACGAGAAGCTTCTCGCATGGCAGGAGCAGATGCTTCAGAAGTGTGAACTTCCCTACCGCGTGATTCACACCGCGGCCGGAGACTTGGGCTCGAGCGCCGCTCGTAAGTACGACATCGAGGCTTGGGTTCCAAGCCAGGAGACCTACCGCGAGCTCACCTCAACCTCGAACTGCACCACCTTCCAGGCCCGCCGCCTAAATATGCGCTACCGCAAGGAAGATGGCAAGACCACAACTCTTGCGACCCTGAACGGAACTCTTGCCACCACCCGCTGGCTCGTTGCCATCCTGGAAAACCACCAACAGCCAGACGGCTCGGTGCGTATCCCGGCGGCGCTTCGCCCATATCTTGGCGGCACCGAGTTCATCAAGCCAAAGGCACGCGCTTAGTAAATGACTGTTACCGGTGATCAGCGTTGGATGATTTGCCTCGACATCGACGGCACTCTCGTTCATGATGACGGATACCTTTCACCACGCGTCGCCGCCGAGGTCCGCAGAGTTCAAGAACTTGGCCACCTCGTCGTAGTCGCCACCGGGCGCAGCGCGGTGAACGCCATCGGTGTGACCAAAGAAATCGGCCTCAAGGACGGCAAACTTATCGCCTCCAATGGAGCAGTGACCGTAAAACTACAACCGGAACACCCGCGCGGCTTTGAGACCGAAGAAGTTCTCACCTTCGACCCAACCGACGTTCTGACTAAGTTGATCGAGAGCCTACCGAACGCTCACTTCGCCGTTGAAGACGCTCAGGGCATCTACAAGTTCCACAAGGCATTCCCTGCCGATGCACTCGGCGACGTAAACCACGAGACTCCCCTTGAAGAACTAATGCACCACCCGGTCAGCCGGATCGTGGTGCTGAGCCCGGAGCAGGAAACCGAAGAATTCGTAGACACCATCGCAGCTCTCGGGCTCTCCTCGGTCAGCTACGCCATCGGCTACTCGGCTTGGCTAGACATCGCTCCACTCGGTGTCAGCAAAGCAACCGCCCTCGAAGTGGTTCGTGACCACAACAACATCCGTCACGATCAGATCATCACGATCGGCGACGGACGCAATGACATCAGCATGTTCGAATGGGCGAAATCCGGTGGAGGTCTGGCCTTCGCAATGGGTCAGGGTCCTGAAGAGGTTCACAACGCCGCCAGCTACGTCACCGATGCCGTCGAAGATGATGGCGTTGCCAGCGTCCTCTCAGGTTTTGAAGGCATTCTCTTTACTAGGTCTTTCGGGTAAACTGAACAAGGCTCTGTAAGAGTTTAGGAAAGCTGTCCGAGCGGCCTAAGGAGCTGGTCTTGAAAACCAGTGAACTGCAAGGTTCCGTGGGTTCGAATCCCACGCTTTCCGCCAGATGTTTAGGGAGCGTGACCAATGGCAAAAAATCCAATGGATCGGCCACGTCACGCCACCCCTAAGCCGGTCAAGGGCGAAGGTATTCGCCGAATCCTAAACCGCGTAATCGCCAGCATCCTCGGTGCCACTTTGGCATTGGTCGGTGTAGCTGCACTATCGCTCAACACCCAAATCCAGAGTCATGGCATCAACCTGGTTGACGCCAACGGTAAGGCCATCAAGCCACCAACCACCGAAGAACTAAAGGGTGCTATCAACATCCTGCTCATCGGCTCCGACACCCGCGCTGGTCAGGCCGGCGTCTTCGGAAAAGACAGCTCAGTCCTAGCCGACGTAATCATGCTCGTTCACATCTCAAAGGACCGTAAGAACGTGGTGGCCATGAGCTTCCCTCGCGACCTGATGGTTCCATACCCAAGCTGCCCAGACCCTGAAGGTGGCTCGCCTTATCTTGCTCAAGCAATGGGCCAGATCAACGCAACCATTGCAAACGGCGGCCCAGACTGCACACGCCTAACCGTCGAAAAACTAACTGGCCTAAAAATCCCTTACCTAGCGATGATCAACTTCCAAGGTGTGATCGACATGTCCGATGCCATCGGTGGCGTCGAGGTCTGTCTGTCTAAGCCAATCAAAGACCAGTACACGCGACTAGACCTACCAAAGGGCAAGAACGTGCTTCAGGGCATGAAAGCTCTTCAGTTCCTTCGCACTCGTCACGGCGTGGGCGACGGCTCAGACCTCGGACGCATCTCGAACCAGCAGGTGTTCTTAACCTCGCTAGTGCGCAAGATCAAAAATGGTGGAGTTCTCGCCAACCCGATTCAGCTTTACTCGCTCGCGAACGCAGCAGCGAGAAACATGACTCTCTCCTCTAGCCTTAGCGACGTTGGAACCATGGTTTCAATCGCATCGAGCCTGAAGAACGTCGACCTAGACAAAATCACCTTCATCCAGGTTCCAAGCCACACCGGACTACCTGCCCCTTATTCCGGCCGCGTGGGTCTAACCGAAGACAAGGCGAACATCGTTTTCACCAAACTTCGCAACGACGAACCGATTCTCGTGAATGGTAAGAACACCGGCTACGGAACCACCAACACAAACGGTGACGACACCACAACCAATGAAGACACCTTGGACTTCCTAACCGGAACCAACTCTTCGATCACCACTTGCTCGGGTTAACCCAGCATCAAAAATCGGCTAAACTTACACAGTACTTGGAGACGTCGCATAGCCCGGTCGAGTGCGCCTCACTGCTAATGAGGTAACCCTGAAAGGGGTTCGGAGGTTCAAATCCTCTCGTCTCCGCAGAAAGAAAAAGCCCCGAGAAATCGGGGCTTTTTTGTTATCCGCCCCTTCGGAAATTTACCCCTGCCCTTCATGGGTAGAGTTGGAGCATGACCAACAAATCGCCTTCGCTCTTTCGAGCCGGCGATTTACTACTACTGGTCATTGCGGCGTTCTGGGGTGCCACCTATCTGGTCACCAAGGAACTGGGCCGGAATGGGCACATCGAAAGTCTTCTGGCTATCCGTTTCGCTATCGCAGCTGCTGCACTTTGGCTCTACGCGGTCTATATTCGCAAAGACAAGTTCACCAAACAGGAATGGCTGATCGGTGCCGCATTCGGTATCTCTCAGACTTTCACTCTCAACCTTGAAGCTCAAAGTGTTCACTACACCTCGGCAACCAATGGTGGCCTGATTATCGGCGTCAGTATTATCACCGTCCCAATTCTTGAGAGCATTTGGAGAAGGAACTGGCTTCCTAAGAGCTTCTTCCTTGCAACCCTGATTGCTCTAATCGGACTGTTCATGTTGGTGGTTGGTAACGGCTTTGTTCAACCAAACATCGGCGACCTCTTTATGTTCATGGCGATGATTATTCGAACATTCCACTTCGTGATTCTTGGCCACGTTACTCAGGGCAAGCCAATCTCGATGGTGAACCTAACCACGATTACTGTCACTACATCGGGTGTAATCATGCTTCTGCTAAATCCGGTTGATGCTTGGAACACCGCGCTGACTTACAACACCAACGACTGGTTCAACATGATCTTCCTGGCGGTGTTCTGTACTTCATTCGCGTTCATCGGAATGAACTGGGCCGTTAAGCACACGTCCGCTTCGCGAGCAAGCTTGCTGCTTGGAACCGAACCTATCTGGTCAACCATCATCGCGGCGCTAATCGCCAAGGAGGCTCTGGGTCCGGTTGGCATGGTTGGGGCCGTGTTCATCATTGGTGCAACTTATTGGGGCCAAATCATTGAGGCCAGGCACCGACTCAAATGAGCAAGTTCACGACGATACTTTGGGACCTGGATGGAACGATCATCGATTCCAGCCCTGGCGTCTTTGAGTCTTTTAATCGCACCTTCAAAACCCTCAGTCTCCCTCAGTTAACCGACGAGCAGATGCGTCCGTTCATGGGTCCGCCCCTTTCCTACACATTCGGTCAGGTGCTTGGTTTCGAACAGGAGCTGGTTCAGGAGTGCCTCAAGATCTACCGCGACTTCTATCTGAACCAGGGTGGTGCTCTAAATGCGACCGTCTTCCCAGGCGTGATCGACACCCTAGAGAAGATCCAGGCCGCTGGCATCCCGCAGTCACTGGCGACCTCCAAGGCCCTTGTTGGAACCACACTCGTTGGAGAGCACTTCGATTTCCTTAAGTACTTCGATGTTCTGGGCACGGCTTCAAACGACCTAACGCGAAACAGTAAGTCGCAGGTGCTGGACTACGCACTTGGCGAATTACAAAAACTGGGCGCAGATCTTTCCAAGCCGCTTCTTATCGGTGATCGCATCCACGACATCGAGGGCGCGAGAGAGCACGGTATTGAAGTGTGCCTGGTTAAGTGGGGTTTCGGCACCGAGGAAGAGTTTGCGCAGGCGGACTTCGTTGTGGAGAACGCAGACGAACTGCAAGCCCTGGTACTTTCGGCCTAGTTTGCACGGGCCTCGGAGCCAACTAGACAAATATCCCAATAAACTTACAACGTACGATAAGGACCTTATAACGTGTCTGGAAAACCCATGTTAAAAACAATTATTTCCACTCTAACTGTGGCCGTGTTTGGAGCAGTAGTTGTAGCTTCACCTGCATTAGCGGCACCAACACTGTCCCTCGATTTGAACGGTTCAAATGTCACGGCTATTGCTGCCGGCAACGAAATCGCCGTGAAGTCCTCGGCCGCGATTCCTGGTCTTGGAGAGAGCTCGCACGCCGTGGGTTTGTCGTGGAGCAAGGAGAGCCTCCAGCTTCTCAACACCAGCTCGATCGTGCAGCCTGAGGGCTGGGAACTTCAGTACACCACCGACGGTGTTACCTGGTCCACCACAGCACCCGGGGACCTTTCGACCGTTGTTGCCGTTCGCTCGGTTGGTGACTTGAACGCCAAGGGTGTAAATACTTTCCAGACCACCGCGGTCAGTACTTTGATCGAAACTCAGAGCAACTTTCAGGGAAGCTCAGGTGGTGACGGTTACGACCTAACCTTTACCAACGACCGCGTTTTCAATGTTTTCCACCACAACGCTTCGCAGATTCAACTGGACTGTCACCTCAAGGCGACCGGCGCTAGCTGCTATGGAGCAGTTAAGAACTTCCCTGGTTATGCGACCTCGAACACGAGTTCCTCGTTCTGGCACGCAGCCACTTCGAAGCTGTATGTGATGTCAAAGCGCACTTCAGACGCGACCTTCGGTTTTGCCTGCATCGACTTTGCCAACATGGCTAACCCGGTGCTTTGCTCGACCCCGTTCTATTCGTTGGACGACGGTTCAGCCAGCACGAACTCACTGCACGGTGCAACTCGTTCGGGTGACATTGTCTACCTACTGGACAGCTCGGATTACAACCTGCTTTGCCTCAACTTGGCAACCGCTACTGCTTGTGCAGATAACCAGACCACTCTTCCTACCGGAAGCGCGATTGCCTCTACCGTTGGACGTATCTCTTCGAGTGGCACCAAGATTTGGTACAACACCTACGACCGTTTTGGTTGCTGGGACACTGCGACCGACGCTAACTGTGGTGGAAATGTTCCACAGACGATTGCTGTTGCCAACCAGCACCCACCATTCCCAGTGCGCAACTCCTCGGGAACTTTGCTAGGTTTCTGTACCTACCGCACCGCAACTTGTGTTGACGCAACCAACACACTGTTCACTATGCCAGCAGGGCTGAGTGCCTTTGTTACCGGAACCACTCTGCCAGTTTGGAACTACGACGGTGCGGGCCAGTGGGCTGAAGCAGACAACCGTTTGTACCTAAACAAGGGTCCGTCGGCGTCAGCTACTTCCGATGTTTACTGCCACGACTTTGACACCGATGCAGCCTGTGCAGGCTTTGCTGGTACCGGTGTTGGTACTCGCATCTATGCCATCCTCAAGGATCCATCGATCGCAAACTGCATGTGGACCAACGGTGACGCTGGCCAGATCACCACATTTGACGGAACCACCGGAACCCCAGGCTGTACCTCATCAGTTCCTACTGTTGAAATGCCATACTCTGCAGTCGTACCTCGCATGTCTTGCCAGGAGAACGGTCGAGTAGTCAGATGGGATCGAATCACCTTCCACGCGCCTAGCGGCATTCCTGTGGCTGACTTGCGAGTCACCATGAAGGACACCAACGGCGACCCAATTACCGGCTGGACTAACCGATCCCTGACCAGCGAGGGCGTCCTCGACATGACTGGTCTAACGGTAGATCAAACCGGAACCCGCCCAACCATCAAGGTTGAAGCAGGATCGGTTAGTGGCACTCTGCTCGATGACCTCACCGCTGATGTGAAGTTCAAGGCGGATGCTCCTGAACTCTGCCTCACTTTGAAGGTTCAGGCCAACTGCCCTAACTTCACTCCGGCGCAAGGCGACCTATCGGTTCCAGATGGCATGATTCAGGCAACCGCGGTTACCACTCCGACCGTTGGTTCTCCTTACGGAAATGACACCCAGGTTACTATTCCTGGAACCAACACCGGAACCGTATGTGAGCCGACAATCAACTTGTTGTCCACGCCAAATAGCGATGAAACAACTCTGGCAAACACGGGCTCAGATTCTGGATCAATGGCCTTCATCGCGATGGCACTGCTCTCTTTGGGCGCCTACCTTCGTCTTCTATCGCGAGGTCGAGTGCTCGGAAGAAATTAGTATTGGCAGCAAGCAGCTAGATAGCGTAGACTATTGAAGTTGCTTGCCAACCAAGCGTTTGTAGCTCAACGGATAGAGCATCTGACTACGGATCAGAAGGTTGGGGGTTCGAGTCCCTCCAAGCGCACAAAAACCCGGTTTCTTCTAACGAGAGCCGGGTTTTTCTTTAGCCAGTTCTTGTAAAGTGAACCTCACTGAATGGTGGAGGAAAATGGTTTCATCAACGGCGGCTACTGTTGAGCAGTACCTATCCGAACTGGAAGAACCTCGTCGG
>JBEGRZ010000003.1:0-72674 GCA_041180115.1 Actinomycetota bacterium | reverse complement strand
GAAACCGGAGGAGCGGCGATGATCGCAACTCGGTCAACTGCATCTGGGAACATGATTGCCCACTCGATCGTGTGCATGCCACCCATCGAGCCACCGATGATGCTGTGCCACTTCTGGATGCCGATTACATCGGAAAACAGCTTTTGAGCGTTCACTTGATCGCGGATGCTCAAGAACGGAAAGCGTGAACCGTATTCGCGGCCGGTTTTATCTAGTGAGCTAGGACCGGTTGACCCCTGGCAGCCGCCGAGCATGTTTGGAGCAACAACATAGAAGCGATCGGTGTCGATGGCAAGGCCGGGGCCGATGATGCCATTCCACCAACCCTCGGTTGGGTGTTGCTTGGAAGCGGAGCCGATTGCGTGCGAGTCTCCGGTGAGCGCGTGCATCACCAGGACGGCGTTGGACTTGTCGTCGTTGAGCGTTCCCCAGGTTTCGAATGCGAGCCTCGGGGAAACGAGTTCGCGCCCACTCTCTAACTTCAGGTTAGGGAGGGGCGCAAACTGACGTTCACCCGCTGGGTCTCCGTCACGCCAGGCACCGGTTGCAGGTGGCCTACCCACCAGCTGTCGGCTGAGTTCATCGGTGATGAACGCTGACGGGACGGAGTCCTCAGAGGATTGAAATTCCAATTACTTCTTGGCCGCCTCGAAGCCGGTCTTTAGGTCGGCAATTAGGTCGTCCACAGACTCAAGACCAACCGATAGACGGATTAGGCCAGGCGTAACACCAGAGGTCAGCTGCTGCTCAGGGGTGAGCTGCGAGTGAGTGGTGCTTGCAGGGTGGATGACTAGGGAACGCACATCTCCAATGTTAGCCACGTGGCTGAACAGTTCCAGCGAATCAACGAACTTTGCACCGGCGGTAACGCCGCCCTTGATCTCGAACGAGACGATGGCACCGGCTCCCTTTGGGGCATACTTCTTAGCAGCCTTGTGCCACTTCGAGCCCTTTAGACCTGCATAGTTGACCGACTCTACAAGTGGATGCTTGTCTAGCCATTCGGCAACCTTTTGGGCGTTCTCAACGTGACGCTCGATGCGTAGGCTCAGGGTTTCGATGCCCTGGAGAAGCTGCCATGCGCTGTTGGGCGAGATTGCTGCACCAATGTCACGAAGCAACTGAACGCGTGCCTTGATGATGTAGGCGATCGCGTCGCCGAGGGCTGCAGTGTAGGTCACACCGTGGTACGAAGGGTCTGGTTCGGTTAGGCCTGGGAACTTGTCGCTCTTCGACCACTCGAACTTTCCGCCGTCTACAATCGCACCGGCAACTACGGTTCCGTGGCCGCCAAGGAACTTAGTTGCCGAGTGAACCACGATGTCAGCGCCGTGCTTCAGCGGCTGAACTAGGTACGGGGTGGCAACGGTGTTGTCCACGATTAGTGGAACACCACTCTTGTGGGCAACGTCTGCAACGCCTGCGATGTCTAAGATGCTCACCTTAGGGTTTCCAATGGTCTCCGCGAAGAAAGCCTTGGTGTTTGGGCGAACTGCTGCAGCCCATTCCTTCAGGTCATCCTGGTCTTCAACGAAGGTGGTCTCAATGCCAAGCTTTGGCAGGGTGTACTTGAAGAGGTTGTAGGTTCCACCGTAGATGGTCGACGATGCAACGATATGGTCACCGGCCTGAGCGATGTTTAGGATTGCGAAAGTTTCAGCAGCCTGGCCGGATGCTAGTAGCAGGGCAGCGGTTCCGCCTTCAAGGGCTGCGATGCGCTTCTCGGCAACGTCCTGGGTTGGGTTCATGATGCGGGTGTAGATGTTTCCAAACTCGGCAAGACCGAACAACTTGGCAGCGTGTTCGCTCGAGTTGAAGGTGTACGCGGTGGTCTGGTAAATCGGCACGGCGCGTGCGTTGGTGGTTGGGTCAGGGGTAGCACCGGCGTGGATCTGCGCGGTCTCGAAACCCCAGTTCTCTGGCTTGTTGCTCATGATGTGCTCTCTCTTTTGATTTGCAGGTTTATACAAAGGTAAGAGTCGTTTCGGATTTCACAAATAGGGCATGAAATCCTGCGTAACAAAACTCTTTAGACGGTTTGGTTATCGAGTGTGTCGAACGCCATGGCGGCAAGGAAGGCAGCGCCTAGCGGAAGCACTTCATCGTCGAAGACTGCCTTGTTGCTATGGTTGCTGGCTGCGGTTCTCGGGTCAACGTCGTCTGGGGTCGCTCCCATGAAAATGAATGCGCCAGGGATCTCTGCCAGAACCGAAGCAAAATCTTCTCCGCCGGGTATCGGGTCGGGCATGTCCCAGTAGCGACCAGGGCCGAATAGCTCTTCGATAACCTTGCGACTCTGGTTGATTGCTGCAGGGTCATTCATTAGCACCTTTGTGGCCGGGTGCCATTCGATCTTCACGGAGACGCCATGCGCCTTCGCGTTGCCTTCTAAGACATCGGCGACGACCTCGCGGATCAGTTCGCTGTGTGCTTCGCTGAAAGTGCGAACCGTGGCGCCGAACCTGGCAACCTCTGGAATCACGTTTTCGGTGTGGTCGTCTCCCGCCTTAATCCAACCGACATTCACTACGACGTCGTCGAAGACATTCATTCGCTTATTTATTGCGGTTTGAAGTGAAGCAATCGAGGCAGCCAGGGGAGAGATTGGGTCTTTGGAGAGCCAAGGCATCGAGCCGTGACCGCCAGCGCCGGTGAATGTGGCGGTGAAGCCACCTGCCGATGCCATGAGTGGTCCAGGGCGAGCGCCAAACATGCCCTTCGGGTAAACGCTGAATACGTGAACACCGAAGGCAGCCACCGGCTTGGAACCAGACACCAGGTGCATGTCTTGTTCAAGCATGATGTCTGCGCCGCCGTGGCCTTCTTCGCCAGGTTGGAACCAGATCACGACATCGCCATTTAACTGGTCGCGGTGAGTGTGAATTAGGTGAGCGGCGCCAATGCCCATCGCCATGTGAAGGTCGTGACCGCAGGCGTGCATGTAGCCGTTGGTGGACGAGTAGGGGAGGCCAGTGTCTTCGACCACGGCTAGTGCGTCCATGTCTGCTCGCAGCAGAACGGTTGGGCCAGGTTGACCACCTTTGATGACCAGGGCTGCAGCGGTCATGTTCTTGCCGAGGCGAACCTCACCCAAGCCCTCAACTGACTCCAAGACTCGCTTTAGGGTATTTGGAAGCTCTAGGCCGAACTCTGGCATCTGGTGAAGCTCACGCCGAATGCCCTGCAGGGTACTCAAGTAGCCGTTTGCCTCGGTTGCGAGCGCCTTCAAGTCCATACGAAACCTGCCTTCCATGTGCCAGCATACTCTTGCTCGCGAGTAGTCTTAAATGATGTTGTTCGAGCAAATGCACCCAACCTGGCAGTACGCGCTGGGCGACTGCGGTGACCTGCTTTTGCTGATGGAAATCAAGCTGGCATCTGAGGCCAGGCAGTTCACCCCGATCGATCACCGAATCATGCGTGCTCTCGAGACAGACATGCGTGATGTAAAGGTACTGATCATCGGCCAGGACCCATATCCAACCGAGAACACCGCCATTGGGCTCAGTTTCGCTGTTGACCTCCCAACCACGCCGGTGCTTCCGCGCAGTCTTCAAAACATTCTCAAAGAGATCAAAAGCGATCTCGGCGACAAGGTGAAGACCGGTGGTGATCTTTCCAAGTGGTCGGCGCAGGGCGTCCTGCTGCTCAACCGTCATCTAACCACGCCCGTCGGAGATGCCGGTGGCCACAGCGCGCTTGGCTGGGACAAATTCACCGACAAGGTCGTGAAAGCGCTCGCGGAACACCACGGAGAGAAGTTAGTTGCCATTCTTTGGGGTAAACAAGCCGCTCAGGTGGAGCATCTATTGCCTGAGGCGACAATCATCAAGTCTGCGCATCCAAGCCCGCTTTCGGCGTCTCGAGGGTTCTTTGGTTCAAAACCATTCAGCCGAGCAAATGAAGCTTTGAAATCGCAGGGTGTCAAACCTGTCAAATGGGATTCCTAACACACAGATTCTTCACAGAATCAGTGAGTAGCCTGTAACCATGAGCAGTAAGTTCCTAGTTGGCTTGGCGGCCTTTGCAACAATTGCCGGGCTAATCAATGCAACGCCGGCTACTGCCCAGACCGTACAGACTCCTTCTGCTAGCAGTGGAGATAACGCGGTAGGTTTTCTCGTTACTTATCGTGCGGGAATTGACCCAATTGCGCCAAATGGTGAACCCACCGGCGAAAACTTCGCCGGTGTTGATTTAGAGAACTCTCGCAACCTCGGCGGCAGACTTTACGCCGTTGATTTTGCTCGTGATTTGACCGATTATCAGGCAGCTGCTGCTCTCGAAAACCTCAAGGCTGACCCGCGCGTTGCCAAGGTCGAGTTTGACTCTTTCGTGTTCACCGCAGGCGTTCCACAGCAGCCGATTGCCTCACAGATTCTGGGCAACAAGGAGCCGGTCAACCTTCCAATCATCCTAAAGACTGCAGTTACGAAGGCTTCGCTTGCACCAATTACAGCGACCGACAACTGGGCTTCGGGAACGACACCACGCGTAACCGTGCGTTGGGCTAAGCCAACCACTCGTTACTCTGGCTACATCGTTGGTTACCGCGTACAGATTTACGCTTCAGGTGCTTGGAGAACTCTAAAAAGTCAGACCTACAGCTCGACCCGTTCGTACACCACATCAACTAGTTACCTAAAAGCGGGCACAGAAAGCCGATTCCGAGTGGCTGCAATCACCTACTACGGTGGAATCAGATACCTGGGTTACTACAAATACGCCTCGGTAACACCAACAACTGCGCCGAAAACACCAACTGCTCTCACGGTTCTCAATAACATCGACAGTCTCCAGTATTCTTGGACGCCTTACACCTCACTTCGAGACATGGGCGGCCTTCCCGTCACCTACGCTGTCACCGTTACCAAACCAGACCTAACGGAAGTTACCTGCACGGTAACCGATAACACTTGCGCGGTCACCGACCTCACCAATGGAATCGTTTATCGAGCGAGACTCACCATCACCAACAATCGCGCCTCGGTCTCGTACAGCAAGAGTTTCACCTACACCAGCTTCACTCCGGTAATCGCGTCTAACGACACCTGGTACAGCAAGCAGTGGTACCTCAATTCAAATGAAACTTACTCGGCTAAGGTGAGCGGGGCCTGGGCAACCGAAACCGGTTCCCCAGCTGTGACAGTGGCGATCATCGACACCGGCTACACCGACCACCCAGATATCGATCCAGCGCGAATCTGGGATGGCTACGATTTCATCTCAGATGCTGCCAAATCGAATGACGGAACAGGTCGCGATGCGGACGCACATGACGACGGCGACTATGTTGCAGGCGGTTCTAGCCCACACAATTCTTCATGGCACGGTACCCACGTGATGGGAATCGTCGGTGCTACAGACAACACCGTCGGTGTCGTTGGTGTTGCTCCAAATGTGAAACTGCTGCCTGTGCGGGTGCTTGGTCCATACGGCGGAACAGTTTCAGACATCATCGCGGGAATCAAGTGGGCTGCCGGCATACACATGAATGGCACCCCGGATAATCCACACCCTGCCCAAGTTATTAACATGTCGATCGGTGGCGCCAGTGCAGGTTGTGACAGCGGTACAGAAAGTGCTCTGGCCGCAGCCAAAGCTCAGGGCATTACGGTTGTTACCGCAGCGGGTAACGAAAACGGCTCGGCAACGGAGAGTTACCCAGGTAACTGCTACCCAACGATCAACATTGGCGCTAGCGGTAAGAACGGTAAGCCAACCTTCTACTCGAACTACAGCGTGATGTATCTCGGGCAGCCGGTTGGAGTAGACGTTTCGGCGCCTGGCGGCGACTTCTGCCAGGGCAGCGACCTTGGTCAGATGTATTCCACTCTAAATGCCGGTGCTACAAGCCCGGGAGTCTCTACCTACGCTTGGGAAAACGGAACGTCTATGGCTGCGCCGGTGGTATCTGGAATTGTCGCTCTGATGTATTCGGCCAAATTAAGGCAAAATCCATCGACAGCGATGAACGGAACCTTGGTTGAGTCCATGTGGAGCGCGCTTAGCTCCACCGCGACACCATTCTCATCTCAAGTGCCAGTTGGCTGCTCTGGTTCAATTCCTCAGAGTCCGACCAATGGAGCCTCGTACGGTGGCTACGGAGCTGGCATCGTGAATGCCACGGCAGCGATCGCCGCAATCCTGGAATAACAGGCATAAAAAAAAGACCGAAGGTAAACCTTCGGTCTTTTTATGTCTTGGTGCGGAAGGTGGGACTTGAACCCACACGCCTATTAAGCGCTAGAACCTAAATCTAGTGCGTCTGCCAATTTCGCCACTCCCGCGTGGACTCATTTATCTTAGCAGGCGCAGGCTGTGGATAAGAAATCGATTTCGAAAAACTTAGTGAATAACTTGATTTCTATGGCTGCAAACGTTGAACAGTTATCCCGCAGGGTCCGAACAGTGGCTCTAGATCAGGGCAAAACGGTCGCGGGCTCAATCGAGCAAATCTTGGATGAGAGTTTTGAAAGTGCGTCGCTGGAGGCGCCGCAGGAGGCGTCAATGCGCTCCTCCTTGGAAGAACAGGTCTCCGGATTTTCTTTCCTTCAAAAATATTTAGACGACGAATCCCTGGAAGAGGTTTGGATAAACGAGCCGGGAGTGGTTCACTACGCCAAGTCAGGGCAGCACTTCCGCGAGCTAGTCTCCTTTTCGGCTGTGCAGTTAAAGGCTTTAGTGGATCGCATGATCCGGCCATCTGGTCGAAGGTTGGATAGAACCACTCCATACATCGATGCCCAGTTGACTTCCGGTTTCAGGCTCCACGCGGTCATCCCAGATATAACTCGTGAGCACTTGAGTTTGAACATTCGCAAGTTCCTGAACAAACCGTTAGCGCTTGATGCGCTGGTCGATCACGGAGTTTTGACTTCGGCACAGGCACAGTTCCTCGTAGATGAGATGAGGGTCGGTTCAAATGTGCTGATTTCTGGAGCGACCCAATCAGGGAAGACCACTTTGCTTTCGGCGCTGCTCAACTCGCTTCCGGAATCGGAGCGCGTGATTTCCGTGGAAGACACTTTCGAACTGAAATGTACCTTGCCCGATGTCGTTGCCATGCAGACCAGACCTCAGAGTATCGAAGGGAAGGGTGAGGTTGACCTTCGCCGCTTGATTCGCGAAACCCTGCGTATGAGGCCAACCAGGTTGGTCGTGGGTGAGGTTCGAGGCGCCGAGGCGCTAGACATGCTGATAGCTCTCAACTCCGGTATTCCTGGAATGTGCACGATTCACGCGAATTCAGCTACCGAAGGGCTACAGAAGCTGAGCACTTTACCGCTGCTGGCAGGCTCGAACATTTCGCGAGAGTTCCTCGATGCGGTTATTCGGTCGTCCATGGATTTGTTCGTTCACTGTAGAAGGCTTTCCGATGGCTCGCGTCGAATCGATCAAATCATGCGCGTGACTAGTTCCGGTCCGCTAGCACTCGAGGCGGTGAAGGTGTGAGCCCATGGATAGGTTTGGTGATCGCGGGATCTTGTCTGCTACTAGTTTTCGAATTTCGTGGCATTCGTCGGGGTCGTGAATTGAAACGTGTGAAGGCATCTTTACCGGGGTTTGTTGAGCTCTATTGTTCGGCCATCCAATCGGGCGTTTCTTTGGAAGATGCGTTCGCCTACATCTCCGAATTCAAGACGGAAGGGCTAGACCATGAGCTAAAGCGGGTTGAGCATGAAATGGCCAAAGGAAAGAGTTTCATCGACGTCACGGACGGACTGAGGATGCGCCTTGCTTGTTCTGAGATGGACCGGTTCGTAGGCGTTCTAAAACTGGCTCACCTGACCGGCGGGCAGAGCCTGGTTGCAAACCTTCAGGTGCTGGCAGCGGAACTTCGCCAATCGAACACTTCGGAAGGCGCAATCGAAGCGCGGCTAGGGGCGATTCTCATTGTTGCGAAGCTCGGGTTACTCGCTCCTTGGGTGTTGGTCGTTGTTCTCTCCGTGAACGAGCAAAGCCGCGCCGCCTACCTTTCGGATACCGGTGGGCTCTTGCTGTTGGTCGGATTCCTAGTTTCGGTGATCGCCTATCGGCTAGTTCTGCTCGCTGGCAAAAGTTTCACCCCGCCACGAATCTTGGTGGGTGCCGTTGGCTAGTTTGAAGCGAGCAATCGCAAACAACAATGAAGTGGCAACCCTGGCCACGCTCATCGCGGTAGGTGTTGATTCGGGTCTGAGTTTGAGCGCTGCCATAGAGGTGGCGATTGAGGACGCGCGAGGTGCAGTTGCCGAACGCTTTCGAAGGCTCATTCGTTCACTCGACTTGGGCGGCAACCTGCCGGAAGAACTCTCCATCATGAGAAATGGTGCAAGCGGTCCGCTTGCTGAGTTCGTTGTGAAGCTGCAAATTGCTCTGGAGTTTGGTTCACCAGTCGCTGAGCAACTCCAGCAATTTTCCGCAAGCCTTCGGGCAACTATAAACCACCAACGCTTGACCATGGGCGCAAGGCAAGAAAACACGATGCTGCTTCCGCTGGTTTTTCTCATATTGCCAATCAGTATTCTCTTTGCTCTCTTTCCGTCTATGCAGTACCTCAACCTCAACTATTGAAAGGTTAAAAATGAAATTCTTACGAGATGAAAAAGGCGATGTACCCGGCTGGGTGCTGATCACGCTGATGACCGCTGGGCTAGTGGTGGTTCTCTGGTCAGTGGCAACACCAGCACTGAGTGGCATCCTGAACCAATCGCTCAACCGAGTTGTTGCGTTCTAACCGAGGTTCGGCCGTGGTCGAATTTCTGCTCGTATTGCTGCCCATGATTGCAATCGCTGGCTCTACCATCGGATTGAGCTGGTTCGGCTTCGAGAAAGTCTCACTGCGAGTGCTTTCCGTGGAGTCCGCTTGGGCGTTTTCGCAACCCGACTTTGAGCAAGGCGATTTAAATGACTTCATCTCTCGAGAGTTATTTAGGCAGACAGGGATGAACCGTTTTTCACTTGAAACTGAAAAGGCGAACGGGGTGGCATCGGTGTCTTTGCTTGTGGATCAGATCCAGTTGCCCGGTGGTTTTTCGCTTAGTACACCCGAGTTCAGGATGACAAGCCATGCGCCTCTCTAAAACTAGTTCCGAATCTGGAGCCGCTGTGCTCGAGGTCATCACGTTCGTGCTGGTGGGGCAGTTGCTTGTAATGGGGTGGCTGATTCAACTGGCGGAGCAGCTCGATCACAAGACCCGTCTGCAACTCTTTGCTATTTCCATGGCTCGCTCGGTGAGCCTCGGTCATGGCGAGCTCGAACCAGTTCTGAAAGAAGATTTGCGTCTAACCAACTCCAAGTTGCAAAACCTAGGTTGCAGTGGCGCGCTAACTTGCATTGAAGTCACTGATGGCGGAATGCGAGTGGTTGGGGTGAGCCACAAGTGAAGCGCGAGTCTGGTTCGATTCTGCCGTTGGGTATCGCGATCATTGCCGGCACGCTTGCACTAGGCATGGTTTTCCTAGAACTCGGGGGAGTGCAATACCAGACAGTGCGAAATAAGCAGCTGAGCGATGTTCTTGCGCTGAAGGTTGCAGGGCAGCTGGTCACCGATGGCATCCCTCCGGTGATCGGTTTGGATTACTCGCCTACGGTCACTGGACTAATTGCCGCCTCTAGCAAGACCATCGGTGTAACGGCCAAATATATTTCTGTAGTGAGCCGCGATGGTAAAACAATGGAAGCGGTCTTCTGTACTGGGTGGGAATCGATCACTGGTCTGACGCTCGGTAATTTCGGGGACGTCTGCGCCACTTCTCGGGCGCGCGCGATTACTTAGTGTGCTGAATGTGAATCGGGATGTGCTTCCACATGATCCAGGCACCGATAAGGCCGAGGAAACCGAAGAAGTAAAAGCCGTAGCCTAGGCCGATTGTGGCGCTGGCAATTGCCAGTACCGGAGCCGTAATTGCCACGGCGGCATCAACCAAGAAGCGGAAGGCTCCTAGGAACTCACCGCGAGCATCTGCAGGTGCGAGGTCTGCACCCAGAGTCATGATTAGCCCCGAGCCAAGACCGTTGGCGAGTGACATAGCGATAGCTACCCAGAACAGCCCAATGGCATCGTGGCTCAGAGGCAGTAAGAACATTGTGATGCCCATAAAAGTCAAAGTCGGAACCGCAGCAGCCCTGCGTCCCCATTTATCCATGACTTGTCCAGAGGCATAGAACAGAGCGAAGTCCGCGATGGCGGCAATACCGATAATCAGCGAAGTAGAACCGGCATCAATCTTCAAATACAAAGCCCAGAGTGGCAGACCAACGATTCTTGCCGTTCGCACAATAGCCAGAATCGCCGAGGCGACTCCTAGCGTGCTGAGTTTCTTCCACTCACGTTTGGTGATGTGCCAGGTGCTGAAGCTTCCTTGGCTACCCTTGTCGGCAGCCTCATCGGTCTTTGCGAAAAACAGAATTATCGCGGCTATTCCGCATAGCAACGCTGCGCCCCAGTAGATGAACTTGAAGTCGCCAAGCAGGATCAATGCCGCGGCAATGAATGGACCAAGTAAACCACCGGCACGGAACATCCCACCGAGCGTTGAAGAGGCGCGGGCACGCACCTCGTAAGGCACAGCTCCAGCCATGTAGGTGTGACGCGCGAGAGCAAACGTCGAAGCACACATGCCAACGATCAGGACTCCGAAGCCCATGACCCAGAGGTTCGTGGCAAATGCAGAGACCACAAGGCCGACAGCGGCCAGCAGGGACGCCAAAATCATTCCCTTGCGCTCACCAATGCGGGCCACAAACTTGGCCGCTGGGAGGTCTGCAATCAGAGTTCCAACCATGATCATGCCGGCGACCAGCGATGCGGAAGGTAGATCGGCGCCAAGCTTTTCAGCACCGGCTGGAATCATGGGGAGCAGTACGTTCTCACCTGCAGAGAAAATTAGCGACGGAACGAATACGGGTAAAACTAGTTCACGCATGAGTTTGCGTTGAGTTTTAGCCACGTCACAATTATCGGTTACCTAGACTAGAGACCGATGGCTGAGTTAGACCTTTCCAAAGAAATCCACGATTTGCGCGATACCTTCGCAAGCATTCGTGTGGTGGTCGACCCTGTCAGCCTCGAAAAGGAAGTAGCCGATCTCAAGGAACAGGCCGCTGCTCCGGATCTGTGGGATGACGCCGCCAAGGCTCAGGTGGTAACCAGCAAGCTTTCCCGCGTTCAGGCACAGCTCACCAAACTAAACGACATCTCAGATCGGCTAGATGACCTCGAAGTCCTAGTTGAACTAGCAAATGCTGAGGACGACTCCGCAAGCCAGACCGAAGCCAAGAACGAACTTGCGAAGCTCACCGAAGACATCGGAGCACTTGAGGTTCAGACTCTGCTCAACGGCGAATACGACTCTCGCGGAGCGGTGATCACCATTCGCTCAGGTGCTGGAGGCGATGACGCTACCGACTTCGCAGAAATGCTCATGCGCATGTATCTGCGCTACACGGAGAAACAGAAGATGCCTACCCAGGTTCTGGATGTGAGCTATGCAGAAGGAGCCGGGATCAAGTCGGCAACATTCGAAGTTGACGCTCCATTCGCATTCGGAACGCTATCGGTGGAAGGCGGAACTCACCGTTTGGTTCGCATGAGCCCATTCAACGCGGCTGGTAAGCGCCAGACCTCGTTCGCAGCCGTCGAAGTGGTTCCGCTGATCGAACAGACCGACGTGATCGAGATTCCAGAAAACGAAATCCGCATCGACGTTTTCCGCTCGAGCGGTCCTGGTGGTCAGTCGGTGAATACCACCGACTCCGCTGTGCGAATCACACACATCCCAACTGGCATCGTAGTTTCCTGCCAGAACGAGAAGTCGCAGATTCAGAACAAGGCGGCAGCCCTTCGTGTGCTACAGTCACGTCTTCTCGAAATCAAACGCCGCGAGGAAGAAGCACAGAAGAAGCAGCTCGCTGGAGATGTGAAGGCTAGCTGGGGAGAGCAGATGCGCTCCTATGTTCTTGCCCCATATCAAATGGTCAAAGATCTCCGCACCGAGTATGAAGTGAATAACCCGAGTGCTGTTTTCGATGGTGACCTAGACGGATTTATTTCTGCCGGCATTCGGTGGCGTAAACAGGCTTAAGTGGCTTCACAGCCTAGGCTTGAAGAGCAATGATTTCGATTCAGAACGTCTCCAAGACCTATAAGGGAGCGCCTCGCCCTGCCTTGGACACCGTCACCCTAGAGATCGACAAAGGAGACTTCGTTTTCCTGGTTGGCGCCTCGGGTTCAGGTAAGTCATCACTTCTTCGCATGATGCTTCGAGAGGATGTTCCAAGCAAGGGCAGCATCCATGTTCTAGGTGAAAACCTGATTTCAATTCCAGGACGCCGCGTTCCTCACTTCCGCCGCAACATCGGCATGGTTTTCCAAGACTTCCGTCTGCTTCCAAACAAGACCGTTCACCAGAACGTTGCATTCTGCCTCGAGGTAATTGGCAAGTCGCCGGCCTTCATCGCTGACTCCGTGCCAGCGGTCTTGAAGCTCGTAGGTCTCGAAGAGAAGCGCGATCGCTACCCAAACGAACTTTCCGGTGGTGAGCAGCAGCGAGTAGCGCTTGCTCGCGCAATCGTGAACAAGCCTCAGCTGCTTCTTGCTGACGAACCTACCGGTAACCTCGATCCAGCCACCAGCCAGGAAATCGTGAACCTACTCGAGCGCATCAGCGCCGCCGGAACCACCATCGTCATGGCCACCCACGACCGCGGAATCGTGGACAAACTAAAGCGTCGCGTAGTTGTGCTCAAAGAAGGCAAGATTGTCTCCGACGAGCGCGGCGTTGGCTATGAGAAGGCCGAGGAGATGCGATGAAGCTCGGCTACGTTTTCGGCGAAGTCGCCCAAGGTTTAAAGCGCAACCTGAGCATGGTTGTCTCGATTGTCCTAGTGACTTTCCTCTCGCTCACCTTCGTTGGCACAGCAGCCCTGCTGCAGCTTCAGATCAGCGAAATGAAGAACTACTGGTATGACCGCGCGCAGGTTGCGATCTACCTTTGCTCCAGCTATTCCCCAGGAGACGCTTGCCCGCAGGGTGAAGCATCCGGTGACGTGAAGACCGCCATTGAAGCGAAGTTAAACGACGCAACCTTGGCTCCTTACGTTGAGAAGTACTACTTCCTTAACCATGACGACGCCTTGAAGCAGTTCAAGGAAGAGTTCAAAGACAACACCATCACCGAGTACGTAACCGGCGACCAGTTAAACGAAACTTTCTGGGTCAAATTGAAGAATGCATCGGACGGCGAAATCATCACCCAGAGCTTCAGTGGCGTGGCCGGCGTTGAAGAAGTGCGTGACCAGCGAAGTTACCTCGACCAAATCTTCAGTATGCTCAACGCTGCCTCGCTAGCGGCTGTTGGTATCGCCGTGGTCATGCTGTTCTCATCGATCCTTCTGATTGCCACAACCATTCGCCAATCGGCATTCTCGCGGCGACGCGAGATTGGAATCATGCGCCTGGTTGGTGCCTCCAACTTCTACATCCAACTCCCGTTCGTCATCGAGGGTGTTACCGCAGCGGCCATCGGTTCGCTACTGGCCGGGGGAGCAGTCTTTGCCATCGTTCAGTTCTTCGTGCAGGGCTACCTCGCCCAGGCACTTCCATTCACCAACTTCGTTGGCCTCGACACCGCACTAATGCTGCTTCCATTCATCCTTGGAATCGGTGTACTGCTAGCTGCCTTCGCGTCTATCGCCTCAATTCGTCGCTATCTTCGCGCCTAAGTTTTCGCTAAACTGATTGGCTGACCTAAAGTCAGCAAACCACAATTCATTGGAGTCAATCGTGCCGAGGGAAAAGGGCGAATCGCTGGTAGCCAGCAATCGCAAAGCCCGCCACGACTACCACATCGAAGACACGTTCGAAGCCGGCATGGTTTTGAGCGGAAACGAAGTGAAGTCGTTGCGCGCTGGTCGCGCCTCATTGGTCGATGGCTACGCCGCGGTGGACAAGGGTGAAGCCTGGCTCGAGAACGTTCACATCCCTGAGTATTTCGAAGGGTCCTGGACCAACAAGCCTTCAAGGCGCAAGCGTAAGTTGCTTCTCAACCGCCACGAGATCAACGAGCTAGCCAAGAAGGTCAAAGAGTCCGGCTACACGATCATCCCGTTGAAGATCTACTTCAAGGACGGCCGCGCGAAAGTTGAAATCGCTCTTGCCAAAGGTAAGAAAGACTACGACAAGCGCCAAACCCTAAAGGAACAACAGGATAAGCGTGAGGCTGATCGTGCAATGTCTTCCAAGGGTAAAGACTGGTAATTCGCCTATTTGGAAATGAAATTGAAGGTATTAATTTCACATCTGTTTGGTGCTTCGAAATCCTGGTTGAAAGTTTTCCCGCTATCCGTTTCAAATTTCAAGGCAATAACAGCTTTGGTTCCTCCAAAACACCTTTCCGGCTCAAAACCTGTATTCAGAATCAACTGAACTTCGCCAGACTCGAAATCAGAAACCGAAAACCATTCGGAATTGGTGATGGCAGAATCGGCAAGTTCGCCAGATACTCGTAGCTTGGTGATTCCGGCAAGATGTTTCCGATAATCTACACCAGCTTTTATTTCATAAAAGGCATGCCCTTTATCCAACTGGGCAAACGTATATTTCGGCATACCAAAGCGAAGTAATTCAATTTCTGTTTTAGGGCCAGGCTCGCTTTGGTGATTCACACTCGTACATGCATTGAGCGCTGTTGCCGCCATGCAGATAGCAATGGACAGGGCTGCAGTGGCGATGTTTTTTTTCATATTTCGATCCGAATGGCTAGTTGTCATTGGTGGAGAAATGTCATGGTGAAAGATTTATCATCAGCTCCCAATGACCCAGTTTTTTGATAAAGGATTCCCGGTGCAGTGTATCCATTCAGAACCTGTTTTACGCTCGAACGTTGACCGATCGGGTACCAGGTAGAGTTTGAGCCCAATTCAACCTGACAATTGGTGAACCTGATTGTGCCGTAGTTGACAAGGAGGGTAGAGGTTGGTCGCTCCATAATGCACTCTGCAGTATTGCCGTTGAAACTCCAGCTGCTTGGGGCAGTGCGACTACAGCTATGCGCTACGCCTGTTGTTTGGTTTTGCATGTAAAAATAAGCAATATCTGATGAACTTTGGTAGCTCAAGTTGTTGTAGATAACATCACCAATGGAGAAGGCCCATGTCGTGTAATTACAAAAGGGAATCGGATCTTGCGTAGGTGCAAACTCCGTCCATGGAGTCCACTTATTTACGGTCTTATTTGTATTGCACCAGCCGATTCCTTGTTGTACGAGGTCTGAAGTTCCATTATTTGTTCCTCCAAGTCCTACCCACGCACCTCCTCCAAAATTTGCACTCGCAGTGCATGCAACCTGCACAGAAGGTACGACAAAATTTGACTTCACAGCCACATAAGACGTGTTCACGACATTCAAGGTCCCAGCCAAATATCCGCCCCAGTTTCCCGAGTAAATAGTTGTGTAGGGTTCGCTATTTGTGGGCAATTCTAGGGAGTCGCTGGGAGCCTCTTGGTTGGAGTGTGAGTACATATTTAGCCAGTCATTAAACTGGTCAGGATCTTCCGGTCTTGGAGGGATTCCGTACAGTTTCAGCTGTGCGGCTGATGCATTCGTCAAGGTGTCAGTTGAAAGATTAGAGGCTACCGTCATTGTTGAGCCGTCCGGTAATGAAAAGATAGAAACTATGCCTCCATCCGGAAGGTTCTGGGTCTGGACATTCGATGATTCTGTTTCGATTCCTTCGGCGCTAGACGGAATTGCGCTGAGCACTGTTGCGAATAGCGCTATGGATGTTGCAAACACTCTTTTCATTTTTCCCCAAAGTTAAGTTGATATACGTAATGTAACACACAGTTTCACAATGTGTTCAACAAGATGGAATGAATTTCAAAACTTAGGGGTTACTATTAGAGTCCTGAGAAATCAGGAATTTGAAAACTAAACATGGGGATGATCGGTTTCGACAGTGCTTTAGTGCCTGAATGAAGCGGGTCGTGAATGTAACGTCAACACGTAAATGTCCGTTGCAAACTATAGGTGCCAATGCAAAGCGCGCCGACTTCGCCCTAGCTGCCTAAGCGCAACTAGCCCGAGTCCGTCAGTCCGAATTTGATTTCGTTTCGGGTACTGGCGTTATCTAGAAATCTTGCTGCGTAGTTACGCCTTAGGGTTACGCGGGACTCAAACTCAGGCTGGGTTCGTTGGTCAGTTCGTTTCACGGTATGACCAGAACCGAGTAAAGCGATAGTGAAACTACACCCGTAGAAGAGTCAGAATCATTGTTCTGGACGGGGGTTCAATTCCCCCCATCTCCACACATCCCATGTGAAGAGGCCCGCCGAAAGGCGGGCTTTCTTCGTTTAACTAGACTGAAAACATGAGCGAATTTGACTTAGACGAACTCGCGGTTGTGATCAACGAGTCCAGCGTTACATTGGGAAGCGGTACGCGAAAACGCACGATACGTAGCTATGAAGCCATCTGGATTGCTGCCGATTCTCACATCCGAAACGGGAAACGTCCTAACATCTCGGCAATCTCGAACAAATCGGCGGATGATGCAAGGTTGTTGTTGTTGGATCAAGTCCGTGCGTATCTAGGACTTTAACTCTCGATAGAAGTTTTGATGCGACTTTATCGATAGCAAGTAGACGAGTCTTACTTGATCGTTGACGTCGTAGCCGAGTAGGTAGAGTCGGCCTTGGAATCTGAACTTGTATACGTAAATACCTAGCAAATCAGCGGTCTTAGCAGTACCAAGCTTCGGGTTCTCCGCGATTAGGCCGATGGCGTCATCAACCAGAACCTGGATTGGCTTATCTAGCCTTCGATACTCACGCCGGAACTTATTGGTCATCGCAACCGAGAAATTCATTCCGAAATGCGACCTTCAGGGATGAAGGGCACTGCCTAGACGGGGATTGCTGTTTCTGTGGATAAATTTGAGTGATGGTCAACTATTCGGTGGTGGAGTGCTCGCTTGAGGAGCATGGGGAAGCAATCCTTGCGGTCTTAAACGACGCCATCGAGAATTCGACTGCACTCTATGACTACAAGCCACGCACCATGGACAACATGGTCCCGTGGTTCGCTGCCAAGGCTGCTGGTAATTTCCCGGTCATCGGGCTGATTTCGGACGATGGTGTATTGATCGGATTCGGAAGCTTTGGAACTTTCAGAGCTTGGCCTGCATACAAATACACTGTTGAGCATTCGATCTACCTGCACCGGGATTACCGCGGGATTGGGTTAGGTAAGGTGCTTCTGCAGCTTGTGATCGATGCTGCCGTTGCGCGTGATCTGCACGCGGTCATTGGTGTGATTGACTCGACCAACGAGGGCAGTATTGCTCTTCATAAGAAGCTTGGGTTCAAGTGTGCTGGAACTTTGCCCCAGGTTGGGTTCAAGTTCGGCCGTTGGTTGGATGTGGATCTTTATCAGTTGACCCTGGCGGGGCCTTCTCATCCGATCGACGGTTAACAACACACAGCACATTCACAGGCTGGCCGGTGTTTTTAGATACCCCTAGGGGTATAGGCTGAAGCCATGAACAGAGTTATGAAATCAGTAGTTGCAGCAGTGTCTCTTGGGCTTCTCCTAACTCCCGCCCTTGCCGGATGTGCGGCTAATGCACCAACCGTTACGACTTCACCGAGTCCAGTCACTGGAACATCTGTTGACGAAGTAGTGCTTCAGATGAAGCAGCAGGCTCCGGAGGCAGGTACCGATGCGGCGTTGGCTTGGGAGGCGCTGACTGGTGCAGATGGTGAATACGCTGCCGCAGCAAGTTATCAGGCCGTTCTAGATCAGTTTGGTCAGGTTGAGCCGTATTCCACGATTTTGGCCGCTGAACTTCGCCATGTTAGCGCTTTGACCAGGCAGCTGGAAGGAATGGGTGTTACCGTGCCATCGAACCCTTACCTGGGCGTTGTAGCGGCTCCCGAAGATCTGCAGGCTGCAGCTCAAGCATGGGCGGACGGCGAGGTGCTAAATGTGGCACTTTATGATGAGCTTTTGGCTGATGCTAAATCTTCCAACCTAATCAGGGTTTTTACGAATCTGCGTCGGGCTAGTCAAGAGTCGCACTTTCCGATGTTCGAATTGGCTGCAGCGGGGGATGGAACTTTAGCTGCAGATCAGATGTCTGGAATGCAGGGTTCCGGGGGAATGCACGGCTAGTTTGGATTCATGGGAAGTTCGGGTTTTCGCCCACTAGTACAGGGTGACTATGTTCAATGGCGTCCGCTCTGGGATGGATACCTCGAATTCTATGAGCACTCGCTGACCGAAGAACAGACCGCACTTACCTGGTCTCGCTTCTTCGATCCTGCGTTCAACTTCCACGCGTTCGTCATAGAGCTTGAGGGCGAAGTGGTTGGGTTCGCACACTGTTCATTCACGGTTTCCACTTGGAACGATAAGCCGAATCTTTACCTGGAAGACCTTTTTGTGAAACCTTCGGTTCGTCGTGGAGGTGTCGGTACGCAACTGATTTTTGGTTGTGCTGAATTCGCTCGAACGCAGGGTGCCGAGAAGCTGCACTGGCTGACTCACAAGGACAACCTGACAGCGCAGTCTGTTTATCGCAAGGTTGCAAAACAGAGTGACTTCATAATCTTCGAACGCGAAACCAACTTGAGCTAATCGTGTCCAAGAAGCAGTACATCACGCTCCCGAAGACTGTTGGCCCCTGGTTCAACTATTGGATTGAGTACATTCCCGAGTCTGAGCTTGGCATTGAGCCTAAGCGTTGGTTCAAAGAAGTAATTCCTCTGATTGTTAATGGCAGCGAGTTCGGGCGCCGTGATTTGAATGCGATCACGGTTTCTGATTTGACCGAGTTTCTAGAATCTGCGGTTTTTTCTCGATACCGGTTTAAGCAACGCGCCTGGCTGGTTGCATATTTCCACTCGGCTCTGGTTGCTGCTCGAAACCTAGGGGGAGCTTCGGCTTACCAAGTCAACAATTATGTAACTCAGAGGCAGTTGATTGGGCGACGCGCTAGTTATGGGGTTCTCACTTTTCTCGTAGTTTTTGCGGTATTCATTTCTTCGATGACCGTCGATCGTATGGTTCGAAAGGATGAAGGCTTCCTAACTGCTACGGCTTCGGTGTTGCGTGAGAGCGGTTTCGGCGTTGCCGTGGCGTTCGCCGAGGACGTCTATTACACCTACATCAATCCGGCTAAGGTTGGCGGCAGTCCTACCTCTGGTCCGAATGACGAGGACGGTTCGGTTGCGTCGGTGGCGCCAACTGGTGATGCGCTTGAAGCGAATAACCAGGTCTGGGGTGTTGCGCATGCGCCTTCCACGTTGCCAGTGCGGCTGGAGTCTCCTGTATCCCCGATTGATGGTGAAGGGGCGTGGAAGCCCACCAGAATTGTGGTGAACGGCAATACCGCCATTTGGATTGCACGCATCCGTCCGGATGATATTCATACTTCCTACTGGGCAACCGTTACCTGGTTTGACCCGCAGTTGTTGGCGTTCGCTCAGGTGCCAGGCACGAAGATTCCCGAGGTTGAAGGCCTTGAAGGTAGAACTGGGCAAGTTCCCGAACGTCTCAAGTCTTTCTACGTTGCCGGTCTCAATGGCGGCTTCCTGATGAGGGATTCGCAAGGCGGGTACCAGTTTGGCAACAAGGTTTACAAGAGGCTCAAAGACGGGAAGGCTTCGTTGGTCACCTACAAGGACGGCTCGCTCGATGTCGTTGAGTGGGGTCGAGATTACGTGCGTCACGGCATTCAGTCGGTTCGACAGAACATGGAGCTCATCGTTGACGGGGGAGTAAGTCAGGTCGTCGATGAGGATCAATCCAAGTGGGGTTGGGTCTGGAAGGGAGTTGGCTCGGGTAAGAACCTGGTTTGGCGTTCGGCTATTGGTGTGCGTAAGGACGGTTCGGTTGTTTATGTGATCGGTGCTGCGATGAGTGCTAAGTCGCTTGGCGACGTTTTGGTTCGTGCCGGTGCTGAGCGGGCGATTTTGCTCGATATGAACGAGGCCTACGCCAACGGCTTCCTCTACGGACCGTATAAGGGTGGGAAGAAGTTAGATTCGGCGTCGCCGCGCTCACCGGAGAGATTCTGGTTGCCTTCAGAACGTGACTTTATTGCGGTTTATACCAAGTCACCGGCGTCTAGGGCGGATTAGTCGCAAGGGGCTAGCTGAGCTACGCGCTGCGGAGTTACGCCAAGTAGTACCGCGATGTCGCGCATAGTTAGGCCCTGGTCGCGCATTTTTCCAACTACGATGCGGATTTCGGCCGATGCCTCTTCTTGGAGCTTTGCGGCTTGCTTCATCTTCTCTTGAGCCGATTCCATGTCGCAGATTAGGCCTGGCATGCTGGCGATTACCTTGATCACAACGTCGCAGTTGTCTGTTATCCCGTAGTTCTTGGCGGCTTCCTTGACCAGGGCTTCGACCTTGTCGAGGCGCTTGGCAGAGAGGTGGAGGTTGCCAAATTCAGGGACTTCGACGTTCCAGTTTTCGGCTTCGCGTTCGCATAGCGCTTTGATCTCCATGCGAAACTCCAATCATTTAGTAAAGAGGTACTTGACTTGTTTAGTCAAGCCGTGCTTTACTAACTAGCGTAATCTTTTCGACAGACAAAAACAAGGAATCACATTATGACCATCGTTTACGACATTGCGGCTTGGGCTCTATCGATCCCAGTAGTTCTAACTTTCTGGAAGGCCGGCACCTTCAAGCTAACCGCTCCAATCGACACCATTGCTGCTGCAGGTATCGGCTGGGTAAAAGACACCTCGAAGTTTGTTGTTCGACTGGTAGCTCTTCTTGAAGTTCTAGGTGTTGTTGGTCTAGTTCTAGCTCACGCTGCTTATTACGTGCAGCCATGGACTCTAGTTTGGGCCATTGCTGCAGCCCTTGGTTTATCACTAACCATGCTTGTTGCTGCACTTCTACACATCGTCCGTGGCGAGATCAAGTACACCTGGAAAATCAACTTCGGGATCGCCGGTGCTGCAGCTGCAGCTGCTGGAGCGCTTGCTCTAGTGCTACTTGGCTAAAGTTCAACTTTCACTTCGACCCTGGTCGCTGCACGTTCAAGTGTGGTGGTCAGGGTCGAAGCAGTTAACAAGATCAAAACCACGGTGGTGACGGCGCGACCGGTGTCCCAGAGTAGTCCACCTGAGACCAGTTCATAGGTAAAGAAATTAATTAGGTTAGTAAAGGCGTCTGCGCCTTCTTCAAAGCCTAGGACGGTGCCGCCGGCGATTAGTGGCCAGGTCCAGGCGGTCATCAGGGCGCCGTAAAGGTAGGCTGCAAAGATTGCATAGAGGCTCATGGTGAGTTTCTTTAGTGTCATGTTGTTCGGCTTGGGGAGAAGCCCGGATCCAAAGCCCACGATCGCTGCTGCAATTATTTGGAACGGTAGCCATGGCCCAACGCCGCCACTCATGAATGCGCTTGTGGTGATGCTGAGAGCACCGAGCGCCAAACCGAATCGTGCTCCCATTACGTAGCCCGCGATGATGATCAGCGCGAAGGCTGTTTCGATACCCGCAACGCCCGCTCCGAGAAGACGCACAACCGAATTGAGGGCTGCCAGAGTGCCCAGCAATGCGATTCTTTTACTGTCGAACATTCACACCACCCATGCTGATGGTGTGGCAAGAAATCTGCTTTGCGAACTCGTGATCGTGGGTTGCAAGCAGAACGGTTTTACCAAGTTTTGTAATTTCAAAAAGTAGTTCGGCTAGGCGACTCTTGGCTGCTTCGTCGAAGCCGACGGTTGGTTCATCGAGTAGCAAGATTGGTCGATTCTGCCCCAGTTGAATCGCGATGGCTAGAGCTAGCTTCTGGCCTTCCGAAAGGTCCGATGGGTTGTTGCCTAGCGGGAAGTTTGGAACCAGACGTTCAAGAAGTTTTTGAGCAGTTCCGATTTCCAGGTGGCAATCCTTATCTGCTTGTTCCAGTTCCTCACGTGCCGTATTCATGAACAAAAGATCTGCAGCCGGCTGAGGAACCAATGCAGAGTCCTGTGCGGCGAGAGCTCGAAGCAGGCTACTCTTTCCCGAGCCGTTCGGACCGGTCAGTACGGAAATGCTGGCCTTTGGAATCGAAACCTCAAGGTCTTTGAAAACAACGTTCCGTCCGTAGCTCACCGAAACCGGTTTGAATTTGTGGAGCTCAGGATTGGCTTTTGTTTCTAGACGTTTCGCGTTCGCAATCTGTGATTCGCCGAGGCTTACCCCGATGTCTGCGAGATCAATCAAAATCGCTGTTCGGTGTTCGGCAATAGCAATTGCAAAACCGCTGGATTTCAGTAACTTGAGTAACGCGAGCAAGGCCTCTCGACCCTGGCCATCGAGCATGGAAAACGGTTCATCGAGAAGCAGGGTCTTTGCGCCGGCTGTAAGGCTGGCAGCGATGGCCACGCGCTGCTGCCAACCTGCCGAGAGCGTTCTTGGGTCAAGGGCGAGCTTGTCGGTTAGTGTGAATCTTTCGGCCAGTTGCTCTACCTGCTCGAGGTTTAGCCCTAACTGCTTTGGCGCGAAGGCCAATTCCTCGTAAACAGTTGCCGCCACAAAGCTTCTAGCTGGGTTTTGGCCAACGTAAGCAACGAAACGGGCGAGTTGGTTTGGCCTCGGTGTGGAACGATCGACTCTGCCCCCTGTGAAGTGAGGAGCCAGGCCGCTGGCTAACTTCAGCAGGGTTGATTTGCCACTGCCGGTTGGTCCGGAAATGAGCGTCACCGTCCCTGCTTCGAGCTCGATGCTCTCGTACTTCTTCGCGTCTCTCGGGTACTGGAAACTCACTTTGTTCCCACGCATTGGGATTTGCTGCTTTGCTTTTCCGAACCCTCGAGTTTCCATGCTTGCAGCTAGTTCCAGCGAACCATCGACGGATGTTCGCAAGGCCGGTGCGATGACCCTGCGAATCAACTTCAAACCGCGACGATCGGAACGCAGTTTTGAGGCGTAGCGAATGCGCTCGATGTTTCTGGCTTGCTCTGGTACCAGGTTGATTGCAATCGATAGCGCGGTGCCGAATCGTCCAGGGATCCGGCCAGCAATTTTTGAGAAATCAAAGAGTATGTTCAGTGCACCAAAGGCGAGAACCCAGAGACTTAGCCACACTCCGTCTCTAAATCCGAACCAGAGGGAGTCGAGGGATAACCCGCCGAACAGGAAGCGGAATCCCGCGCGCACGGCAACCACCAGCAGCGCCAGGAAAAGGTACTGCTTGGCGATTGCCAGCGCGCGTGAGTTCAATTAGTTGCAGGCAAATTCTTCAGGTTCTGGAAGGTGCGATGCTGTAGTTTCGTCTTCCATGAAAACCCAGCCCTCCCAGGTGCCGCAGGTTGACTTGTGGTCAGAAGCGCCGGTGGTGGCGTAGCCCCACTTGCCATCGGTCACGGTGTAGTAACCCCAGTAAGAGGTCATCGGGTCGCTTTCGTCGCACTTGAAAGCCTTCGGTTCGCCATCGATCTTGCAGGCAAACGCGGTTGGGTATTTCGCAGTTCCCTGAACTTCGAAGCCGGCCGCCTCGAAAAGGCCCCAACCGTTACCGTCGTAGTTCAGTGCGCAGTGGGTGGTTACATCGCCCAGGTAATCAACCGAAAGGGTCACGCCAGGCTGCTCCTGACTGCAGGCGCCATCGACCCAAGATTTGGTTATGGCCGATGTTTGACCGGTGGAACAGCCAGCTAGAGCTAGCGAAATCAGAGAGATGGCAATGAGGGCGATGCGTTTCAAGGGGGGTCCTTCGCTGGGGTAGAGGATAGGCGAAGGCGCATAGCGCGAATAGCGTTAAGCGACCCCAACCGCATGTCCTCGACGGTTTATGTGGAGTCTTAGGGTCCTCGCAGGCAATCCGACTTCTGTAAACAGTCACGGTTGCGGGTCAGCGTCGGATTTTCACCGACTTTCCCTGCGCGGGCTAAGTAAGTACAAGTTTAAAGGAAAGGCAGGAAGGTTTTCGCCCAGGCATAGCCAACGAACACAACCGCGTCCAATAAGAAGTGAGCGAATAGCAGCGGAAGTAGCTTGCCGGTCTTTTGGTAAATGCGACCAAAGACGAGACCCATGACGATGTTGCCAACAAACCCGCCGACACCCTGGTAGAGATGGTAACTTCCGCGCACCAGAGCGGAGAGCCAGAGGATTTTGCGATCAGATAGCCCGCGTTCTTTTAAGCGAGTGAAGAGGTAGCCAACCATAACGGCCTCTTCAATCAGCGCAGCTCCTGCCGCCGAGAGCAACAGCATCGGGGTGGTCCACCAATAGGTCAAAACATCGGTGGCGACTACCTGAACCGATAGGTTCATGGCACGGGCGGCAAGGTAAAGACCGAGACCGGGAATACCGATTACCGCAGCGATTGCCAAGCCTTGCAGGAGCTGGCGTCCTAGCTGAATCTGGCTAAGCCCGACCTTGACCATCGCGCCAGAGCCGAGCAAGAAAAAAGCCAGAAAGACTGGAACGATTTGGAAGAAGGTACCGAGCAGTTGGTAGGTCGCATCAAGCCACTCGCGAGGCGATTCGCTTTGATTGATCGTCGTGGTTGAACCGCCGAGTCCTTTTGGCGCGGTTAGAGCTGCCACGAATGCCACGACCGAATAGACCGCAGACCGACCAAGGCTAACTCCCAGAACCAGCAAGATTTCAAAATCTAGGCGTCGTTTTAGTTCCACAACGCACGACCTGCCATTGTGAGTGCCAAAGCCACAATCAGCACACCGCCGAGCACACCGATCCAAGTGCGAACTTTCGGAGTGGTGACTCCGCGAACCGCGAGGCCAATCAAAACCAAGCCCTCTTGCCAAATGATCGAGCCAGTAAAGACTCCGAGGGCGAACAGAGCAACGTTTGCGAGGTTTAGCGGGTAGCCAAGGCTGGCTACATTTGGCGCGATGGCCAGGAAATACAGTGCGGTAGGGGGATTGATAGCGGTGGCTCCCATGAAGGTGGCCAAGGTCTTAGCCATAGAACCTGTGAGCAATTTGGGTTCAGGAAGATTCGCGCTACGCAGAATCGCTAGCGACTTGATTACCGTGGACGCACCGAGCCAAAGCAAAATGCCAGCGCCAATTAGATTGAGGTAAAGGCCCCATACCGAGAGCCAAACCGAGATTGCGGCACCAAGAGCAAACACGGTGAGCGCATAGAGCCCATCGACGGTCGCCATTCCCAGCGCGCCAACGACTCCGTGACGGAATCCACGTCCGACAGTGTTGTTGATCAACATGATCGCCATAGGTCCTACCGGTATGGCCAAAGCCAAGCCAGCAGCAACGCCAATCGCGAATAGTTCCCACATACAGACCATTCTCCACTAAGCCAATTGTCAGGTTGTCTAGGGTAACCTTGAAGGTAGTTATGAAGCGTCTGCTCTCGGTCTCAATTTCCGCCATTTTGCTTGCCACCACTTTGTCCGCATGCTCCGGTGGGGCGACCGTCGTACCTAACTCACACGTCACCGTGGCCGAGATTGGCGCGGTTACTTCATGGAACTCAGACGTCACCAGCGATTCATACGCCGACGACTTCGCGATGCTCACCAGTCAGAACTTCTATGAGTTAAGCGCCAGTGGTGATCTGGTTGCAAACAAAGGTTTTGGAACCATCAAGGTAGATGGCAACAAGCTGACTTTCACCATGGGCAAGAACGCGGTCTGGAGCGATGGCGCCAATGTCGATTCAACTGATTTAGCGCTCGCGGTTTATGCAGCAAAAACCCCAGCCTTTGGTTCCGAGCATGCAACCGCAAGCTTGGCTGGAGCCGAAATCGTTGGCACCCCAAAGCCTGGCGAAAACTCTCTAACAATTCAGTTCGAAGCTCCAATTGCGGATTGGAAGACCGCGCTTCGCATCTCGGTTCCTGCCCACATCGTGGGTAAAGCTGCCGGTCTGGGTGGAAACACTGCCAATGTTCGTGCCAGTATCGTCGACGCTTTCAAGCAGAACAAGACCGAGGTAATTGCGAAGTTGGCAAAGGCTTACAGCAGCGCATTCGGCGCAAGTGCAGATGCTGGGAACTTTGTGACCAACGGCGCCTACACCGTAAGCAAGGTTTCCGAGACCGGTCTGACTTTGAAGGCTGTTAACGACTTCGCCGGGCCGAACAAGCCAATTGCCGAAACCGTGAACCTAAACTTCTTCGCAACCAACGCCGATGCCTTCGCTGCCGTTTCCAAGGGCAAGGTCGATGTTTTCGCGCCGAGCGAGACCCTGACCGAGCCACAGTCTGATTTGGTCACCGCTGCCGGAGCGCTGGACACCGCCAAGGTGACCCTTCTGGCACCGAGCAGCAACTTAACCGAGCAGTTTGTTCTGAACCTCGGCAAGGGTTTCTTCGCAGACTCAACCTACGCCGACAAAAACACCGCTGGTGTACTTCGTTTGGCGTTCCAAAACATGATCCCGAAAGCACGTGCGATCGACTTTGCATCCCTTACGCAGACCGTTTCACGAGCAGACAGCTTCGTGTTTGGCGCGGGTTCGAAAAACTACACCGCAACCATCGGTTCAAATGGCAGCGAGCAGTTCGCCTTCCAAGACGTTGAGCGAGCCAGCGAAATAATCAAGCCACTTGCCCTTTCACGATGGGCGACCATCAAGGTTCTATTCGACGCAGATTCACCTGCAGCAGTAGCCGAGTGGACCATGCTGGTAGATCACGCATCAGCCGCGGGTGTGCGCCTTGCCAACGTCTCGAGCTCTGACCCATCGATTCGTCTGAAGAGTGGTGCCTACGATGTCTTCCTCGGCGCGCTACCGCTACTCGGTTCCGGTTCGGGAAGCATCGAACAACTTAAGACCGGTCCTGCACGCATGCCTGAGGAAACTTACAGCGCATTAACTAAGGAAGTGATGGCAGCTAAAGCCAAGGACCTTCCAAAGGCGCTTAGTGCGATGGACAAGGCTTTGTTCGACCTTGGCTACGGACTACCCATGTATCAGCTACCAACCCTTACGGTTTACAACAACCGCATCAAGAACTTCACTCCAGATCCATTCGGCAATACCTCAACCTGGGGTTACTGGACCTGGAACGTCTCCGCCGACAAATAAGACCAACAACAAATAAAGGAAAGCCGAAAATGGCCTTAACTCACCGCGATGATATTCGTAACGTGGCAATCGTTGCCCACGTAGACCACGGAAAGACCACTCTGGTCGATGCCATGTTGCGTCAGACCGGCTCGTTCGCCGACCACGGCACCGTAAACGAGCGAGTCATGGACTCGGGCGACCTCGAGCGCGAGAAGGGTATTACCATCCTCGCCAAGAACACCGCCATTGCCTACAAGGGCGCTCACTCGGGCGGCAAGGAGATCACCATCAACGTGATCGACACCCCTGGTCACGCCGACTTCGGTGGTGAGGTTGAGCGCGGTCTTTCGATGGTTGACGGCGTTGTTCTTCTCGTTGACGCTTCGGAAGGTCCACTTCCTCAGACCCGTTTCGTGCTTCGTAAGGCTCTAGAGTCGAAGCTGCCGGTAATCCTTTTGGTCAACAAGACCGACCGCGCCGACGCCCGCATCGACGAGGTTGTTGAAGAGACCCACGACCTTCTTCTAGGTCTAGCCTCTGACCTCCACGACGTGGTTCCAGATCTAGACATCGACGGCATCCTTGAGTTGCCAATCATCTATGCATCGGGCCGTGCCGGCATTGCGTCGCTAACCAAGCCTGCCGATGGCACGCTACCAGCTGGTGAAGACTTGGAGCCACTATTTGGTGCCATCATGCAGTACATCCCTTCGCCAAGCTACGACGACGAGGCGCCACTACAGGCTCACGTCACTAACCTCGACGCCAGCCCATTCCTTGGTCGTCTAGCGCTACTGCGTATCTTCAACGGCAAGCTAAAAAAGGGCCAGCAGGTTGCTTGGGTTCGCCAAGACGGTACCACCCAGAACGTGAAGGTCACCGAGCTTCTAAAAACCAAGGCGCTTGAGCGCTTCCCTGCGGAAGAAGCCGGCCCTGGCGACATCGTTGCAGTTGCCGGTATTGAAGACATCACCATTGGTGAAACTCTGGCCGACCCGAACGATGTTCGTCCGCTGCCAATGATCACCGTTGACGACCCTGCGATCTCGATGACTATTGGTATCAACACCTCGCCTATGGCTGGTCGCGTAAAGGGCGCCAAGGTCACCGCACGTTTGGTGAAAGACCGTTTGGACAAGGAACTAATCGGTAACGTATCGATCAAGGTTCTTCCTACCGAGCGTCCAGACGCTTGGGAAGTTCAGGGCCGTGGCGAGCTAGCGCTAGCCATCTTGGTTGAGCAGATGCGTCGCGAAGGCTACGAACTGACTGTAGGCAAGCCTCAGGTAGTTACCAAGCGCGTAGACGGCAAACTTCACGAGCCTGTTGAAGACATCACCATCGACGTTCCAGAAGAGTTCCTCGGAGCCATCACCCAGCTAATGGCAGCCCGCAAGGGTCGCATGAAGAACATGCAGTCGAACGCCGCTGGCTGGACCCGCATGGAGTTCCTGGTGCCTAGCCGTGGTCTAATCGGTTTCCGCACCGAGTTCCTAACCACCACCAAGGGAACCGGTATCGCTAACGCGATCTCGGCCGGTTACGAGCCTTGGGCTGGCGAGATTGTTACCCGTCAGAACGGTTCGATGGTTGCCGACCGCGCAGGCGTTGCAACTCCGTTCGCGATGATCGCGCTTCAGGAGCGTGGAGCATTCTTCGTTGAGCCAACCACCGAAGTGTATGGCGGTATGGTCGTGGGCGAGAACTCTCGCGCAGATGACATGGAAGTCAACATCACCAAGGAAAAGAAGCTCACCAACATGCGTGCCGCTTCCTCGGACGAATTCCAGTCGCTAACCCCTCCACGCAAGCTAAGCCTCGAAGAGTGCCTCGAGTTCGCCCGCGAGGACGAGTGTGTTGAGGTAACCCCAGACGCAGTTCGTATCCGCAAGGTTGAACTTGACCCGAACATCCGTGCTCGCATGGTTTCGGCTCGAAAGAACGCCTCGAAGAACGACTAAGCATGTTCAAAAAAGAAATCCCGCACCTCACAAGAAGTGCGGGATTTCTTTTGTTGCTTTAGGCCTTCTCGAGCGAAGGTTTGCGATAGCCCATCGCATAGACAATGCTAACCGGCAGCGCGAATGCAAACCAGGCCAGAGCCTCTAGGTTGGTTGGGGTCACACGGAATGAAATTGTTCCCTTGAGAATGCTGTTAACAACTCCGTCTTTCTCGATGATTCCCGATACGTCGTAGGCGTTGTTGCTCAAAATCGGGAAGGCTTGCTCTAGCGGGGCGAAGATACCTATCTCCTGAAGTTCATGCACACCATAGGCAAGGATTCCTGCGGCCACCACGATTAGAAATGCCCCTGTGTATTTGAAGAATGATCCGAGGTTGAATTTCAGCACTCCTCGGTAGATCAGGTAACCGAGAACGGTTGCGACCAAGAGGCCTAGTGTGGCACCGAAGATCGGGTAGGTTTCATCGCCAGTAGCTTTGCTGGCACTCCAAAGGAAAACCGCAGTCTCAATTCCCTCACGGATTACGGCAAAGAAAGCAACACCTACAAGGGTTACGGTCGAAGCTTTTAGTGCGGTGTCGATTTTTCCACGAAGTTCTTTGCCGAGGGTTTTACTTTGCTTTGACATCCAAAAGATCATCCAGGTAACGAAGAAAACCGCGATGATTGAGGCGATTCCAGCAATCAGTTCGTTGATACCTTCTGGGGCTTCGGTGACGGCGAAGGTCAAGGTGAAGCCAACCAGCACAGAAATTACTATTGCGGCAGCGACACCCGAGAATAGTTTTGGAAACTCGTTCTTGCGACCAATTTTGACTAGATAGCCAGCCAGAATTCCCACAATGAGAGCTGCTTCTAAGCCTTCTCGGAGGCCAATTAGGAAGTTGGCTAACATCTTTTATCTTTCTCTTGGAACAAGTTAGGGTTACCTAACCAAATTCACTTTAGTTAGGTAACCCTAAGTTAATCAAGTTATTTTTGATTTCGATAAAGTTGTCTTATGGTCAAGGCAAGCTTCAACCCGAAACGACTACTCGTTGTTCACGCTCATCCAGATGATGAAAGTCTGTTTACTGGGCACATCTTGGCTCAGTCCGTTGCAAATGGTGTTGAGGTTATGGTTTTAACCCTGACTCGTGGCGAACGAGGACGCATGAAGCTGGAAGAACTCAAGTCGCTTGAGGGTAACCTGCCTGGCATGGGTCAGTTTCGAGCAGGAGAACTTCGCAACGCGCTTTCGGCACTTGGTGTTCGCATGCACAAGTTTGCTGGAACTCGCGCTTACCTAGACTCGGGATTCCGTCTCTCGGCATTTGGTAAGCCGGTAAAGCCTAAGAACCTAGATGAACTTTCACTATCTGCAGTTCACGTGGCAGTAGTGGCCGATGACATCTACCAAGTGCTTCGCGAGTTCAAACCAGACTCGGTAATTACCTATAACCGCAAGGGCGGTTTTGGTCACCCAGATCACAAGATGGCTCATGAGGGCACGGCGATGGCCCTTCGTCGCGTTGCCCGAGAGAACAGCCGCAAAGCTCCAGAATTTTGGGTGATTACCGATCCTGGTGAAAAGCCGGATGTTGAAATTGGCAATGCTAAGACCGCTGCCAAAAAGCGCGAGGCGCTTGCCGCTCACGCTTCGCAGGTTTCGGTTGCCGCTGAGACCTATTCGATCGTGCCTGGTAAAGACATACGCTACGACGCGCCTGAAGGACTGCGCCGGGCGTCGATTCGCCCGCTTCGTTGGTTGAAGCCAGCACTGATTGCTATTTGGTCGCTACCGCTGGGCGTGTTGGTTGGAATTGTCGGCACCATGATTCACGGTGTTCGAGCGCAAAGCGACCCGACTTTAACAATCGGACTATGGATCGCTTTGACCATCACATTCTGTCTGGCGCTAGCTCTGCGTTTGCTGCGCAATTCGCGTGGAGCTCTTTACCTCATGACACTGTCTCTCTGGGGAACTCTGCTGTGGCTCTCGCAGCGCCACGGAACCGGATCTTTTGTAATTGCCAATAATGATGTTGGTACCTGGTGGACCTATGGCTCGCTGATTGCTTGTGGTTTGGTGATCCTTTTCCCGAGAATTCGTCCTGGTGTTTGGCGCAAGAGCGCCTCTGGTCACCGTTAAAATTAGGGAAGTCTTTTAGGAGAGAAATGACCTACGTAATTGCGCTTCCATGTGTTGACGTCAAAGACCGTGCCTGTATTGAAGAGTGTCCGGTTGACTGCATCTACGAGGGCGACCGCATGCTGTACATCCACCCGGATGAGTGTGTTGACTGCGGTGCTTGCGAGCCTGTCTGCCCAGTTGAGGCAATCTACTACGAGGACGACCTACCTTCGCAGTGGGCCGATTACTACAAGGCCAATGTTGAGTTCTTCAACGACCTAGGTTCGCCTGGCGGTGCTGCCAAGTTGGGCAAGGTTGCCGGTGACCACGCGCTGATTACCGCCCTTCCTCCGCAGGCTGACTAGCTCGTGTTTTCTGCGCTACCGGAGTATCCCTGGGAAAAGCTAAAGCCATACTCGGCTAAGGCGGCCCAGCATGCAGGCGGCGCCGTCGATCTTTCCGTTGGTTCCCCAGTTGACCCAACCCCTGAGGTGGTTCAAAAAGCGATTGCTTCGGCTGCGAATGCGCCTGGCTACCCTTCAACTGCCGGTTCGCTCGAATTCCGTAGTGCCGTAGTTTCATGGTTTGAACGTCGTCGTGGAATTTCTGGTTTGACTCCGGAGATGGTCATGCCAACCATCGGCTCGAAGGAACTGATTTCGTTCTTGCCGCTCTTTCTGGGAATCGGCAAAGGTGATGTCATCATTCAGCCCACCGTTGCCTACACCGCGTACGTGGTTGGGGCAGCGCTGGTAGGTGCCGAGATTATTTCCGAGGACGACCCAGCTAAGTGGCCGGCGAATACCAGGTTGGTTTGGTTGAACTCACCTGGAAACCCGGATGGCCGTGTGCTCTCGGTTCTTGAGATGAAGGCAGCGGTTGATCGCGGTCGTGAGCTAGGCGCTTTGGTTGCTTCGGACGAATGCTATGCGGAACTCGGTTGGGGTGAGTGGGAAGGTAAGACCACTCCGTGCATTTTGGACCCTGCTGTTTGCGGTTCATCGACAGACGGCGTCCTGGCGGTTTATTCGCTCTCGAAGCAGAGCAACATGGCCGGTTACCGTGCGGCCTTTGCAGCTGGCTCTGCTGACCTTATTAAGGGGCTTGTGAACCTTCGTATGCACTCGGGGCTAAACACTCCGGCTCTGGCTCAGAAGGCCATGGTCGCGGCGCTGAACGATGATTCGCACGTTGCCAAGCAAAAAGACATTTACCGCGCTCGTCGTGAGGTTTTGCTTGCTGCAGTAAAGGCTTACGGATTTGAAGTTGCCGATTCCACTGCCGGTCTCTACCTCTGGGCAACCCTCGGTGAAGACTGCTGGGAAACTGTGGATCGGATGGCCGATTTGGGTATCGTAGTTGTACCAGGGGAATTCTACACTTTGGGGTCGAGCCGTTACGTTCGGTTCTCGATCACAGCCACCGATTCGGCCATCGCCGAGGGCGCAAAACGACTTCGCGAAGCCATAAACTTAGCGAAGTAGAAAATTACAGGAGATAAGTTGTCCGACAACAAGGTCACGCTCAATTACCCGGGAGGCTCGGCCGAGTTCCCAATCATTTCGGCCGTAGACGGCTCGGATGCCATCGACATTTCGAAGCTTCACGCCGCAACCGGTTTGAACGCATTCGACCAGGGCTTTGTGAACACCGCGTCGACCCGCTCGGCAATCACCTACATCGACGGCGAGCAGGGGATCCTTCGCTATCGCGGTTATCCAATTGAAGAACTAGCGGGATCGAAAAGCTTCCTTGAAGTTGCCTACCTAATTATTTACGGCAACCTTCCATCGGCTTCCGAACTGGCAGACTTCGACGAGCGCATTCGCCGTCACACCCTCATCCACGAGGACCTGAAGAACCTGTTCCATGCAATGCCAACCAACGCCCACCCGATGCCGGTAATGGCAGCGGGTGTTTCTGCGCTGTCGACCTTCTACCAGGACTCGCTCAACGTTTCAGACATCGAGCAGGTTGAGCTTTCGACCATTCGTCTGCTTGCCAAAATGCCGGTGCTGGCCGCTTACGCGCACAAGAACTCGCAAGGTCAGGCGCTGCTCTACCCAGACAACTCGCTCTCGCTCGTTGAAAATTTCCTTCGTCTAACTTTCGGCACCATGGCCGAGGAGTACGTTCAGAACCCTGTGGTTGTGAAGGCGCTAGACACCCTGTTCACTCTGCACGCAGACCACGAGCAGAACTGTTCAACCTCAACCGTTCGCCTTGTAGGTTCCAGCCAGGCAAACCTTTTCGCTTCCATCTCGGCCGGTGTAAACGCACTGTTCGGCCCGCTTCACGGTGGTGCCAACGAGGCCGTTCTAGACATGCTGAACTACATCCGTGACTCGGGCGACTCGGTTCAGAAGTACGTTGAGCGTGTGAAGAACAAGGAAGACGGAATCCGTCTGATGGGGTTCGGTCACCGCGTATACAAGAGCTTCGACCCTCGCGCCAAGATCGTTAAGGCAACAGCCGACCAGGTGCTTGCAGAGTTAGGCATCAACGATCCACTGCTTGACATTGCGAAAGAACTTGAGGCAGCGGCGCTTTCAGACGATTACTTCGTAGCGCGCAAGCTCTACCCGAACGTTGACTTCTACACCGGCGTTATCTACAAGGCGATGGGCTTCCCGCCACGCATGTTTACCGTACTATTTGCACTGGGGCGTCTGCCTGGTTGGATCGCTAACTGGCGTGAGCTAAACCTCGACGGCGCTACCAAGATTGGCCGCCCACAGCAGGTTTACACCGGCGAGCCGGAGCGTCACCTCTAAACAGAGAGCCAGTAAATTACGGTATCGCCGTAAGACTTGGTGTCGTCCAAAGAATATTCCGCAGGGAATTCAGGCTGCTTGTCGCGGCTGGAGCGCTCAACCACAACGCTTGCTGTCTTCTTCAAGTGCGTCTGAAGGTCGGCTAGGTTCGCGACGATTTCGTCGTTGCCAATTTCATAAGGCGGATCGATGAACACCAAGTCAAACTTGATTTCCGGTGTGCTCTCCAGAAATGCGTGAACCGACTTGTTGATCACCTTGCCGTCTAGTTCCTGCTCCTCTTTTTCGAGAGCCTTGGTAACGAGCTTGAGGTTGGTTACGCAAACCGCTGCCGCCTTGCCATCGCGTTCTACCAGGCGCACAGTGGAGGCGCCTCGGCTTGCCGATTCGAGTGCGAGAGCGCCAGTGCCGGCGTAAAGGTCGAGAACGTTTGCGCCTTCGAGTTCATCGCGAGATTCCAAGCGAGAGAAAATGCTTTCGCGAATACGGTCGCTGGTTGGTCTGGTGGTCTTAGCGGGACTTGCAAGTTTTAAGGAACCGGCTATCCCAGCGATGATACGGGTCATGAATAGCATTGAACCATGCTTTTGCCTACAAGTCCGTTAGATCGCCTTCTTGGCGACCGCACGGCTAAGGCGTTGGCGAAGCATTTGGGGCTTTTCACGGTCAGTGATTTGCTGCTCCACTATCCAAGGCGTTACTCGGTTCGCGGTGAACTGACGCCGATTGACCAGTTGCCGATCGGTGAAGCGGTGACCGTGGTTGCCGAGATTCAAGATGTGCGTGAACGATTCATGAAGGGCCGCAAGGGTTCGATTCTCGAGGTTCGAATCACCGACGGCTCTTCTTCGATGACCCTCTCGTTTTTTAATCAGGCCTGGCGTCAAAAGGATTTGAAGCCTGGTGCCAGAGGGTTGTTCGCAGGTAAGACTTCGCTATTCCAGAATCAGGTGCAACTGGCCCACCCCGACTACGAACTTTTTCCGGAGCTGCTGTCTGAGGCAGATGCGAAGGCTTGGGCAGACCTTCCGATTCCGATCTATCCGGCTTCGTCGTCGGCGACCACCTGGGCGATTGCCCGTGCCATCGGTGTGGTGTTGGACACTCTTCCGGAACTCGTTGACGAACTGCCAGCTGAGATCATCTCGGCGCACGAGTTGATGAGTCTGGACTCGGCGATTCGAAACATTCACCAGCCGAAGGTGACCACAGACTGGCAGGCAGCCCGCGACACTTTGCGAGTTCACGAAGCGTTTTCGCTTCAGGCTTCGCTAGTGAAACGCCGTGCCGAAAACGGGCACCTAATTGCCACGCCTCGAATGCCAGGCGCGCTATCGGCTGGATTCGATGCAGCGTTGCCGTTCGAACTCACCGCGGGGCAGGTGAAGGTCGGCAACGAAATTGCCGAAGATTTGGCCAAGGCTCACCCTATGAACCGATTGCTTCAGGGCGAAGTTGGTTCTGGTAAGACCTTGGTTGCGCTTCGGGCTATGTTGACCGTCGCCGATTCCGATGGTCAGGCGGCTCTGCTCGCACCAACCGAAGTCTTGGCAGCCCAGCACTACGAATCGATTCGTAAGACGCTTGGTGATGACCTTGCCAAGAAGGTGGGTCTGACTCTGCTCACCGGTCAGCAAAACACAGCCGACCGCAAGGCGGCTCTGCTTGCAATCGTTTCTGGCAAGGCGCAGATCGTGGTTGGAACGCACGCGCTGATCTCAACCAAGGTCGAGTTCTATGACCTAGGGCTCGTGGTGATCGACGAACAGCACCGATTCGGAGTTGAGCAGCGTGAAGCGCTTCGTCTCAAGGGCAAGCAACCGCCACATGTTCTAACCATGACAGCAACGCCGATTCCTAGAACCGTCGCCGTCACAGTTTTTGGTGATCTGGATATCTCGACTCTCGACCAGCTTCCGGCAGGGCGTAAGGAAATTCAGAGCCACGTGGTTCGGTTCGATCAGCCGGCTCTGGTTGCCAGAACCTGGCAGCGAATTGCCGAAGAGGTCAAAGCCGGGCACCAGGCCTTCGTGGTTTGCCCGCGTATTGATCAAACCGAAGTAGAAGACGGAGAGGAAACCGAAGCCGGAATTCCGATGGCTGCTGCAGTGACCATCGCCGAGAACTTGAAAACCATTCCTGCACTTTCGGAGGTTCGAATCGGACTTCTCCACGGACGACTTTCGTCCGAGGAGAAGGCATCGGTCATGGCGGCCTTCACGGCAAAGGAACTCGACCTGCTGGTTTCCACAACCGTGATTGAGGTGGGTGTTGACGTGCCTAATGCCACTGTGATGGTGGTACTCGACGCCGATCGCTTCGGTGTTTCGCAGTTACACCAACTCCGCGGTCGAGTTGGGCGAGGCGGAAATGCAGGCTTGTGTCTGTTGCTCACCACTGCGGAACCGGGTTCGCTGGCGCTCGAACGTGTAACTGCCGTTGCCAGCACACTAGATGGCTTCCGTCTCAGTGAAATCGACCTAGAACTGCGCGGCGAAGGCGATGTCTTAGGTTCCACTCAGTCTGGTGGCCGTTCGTCCTTGAAGTTACTGCGTGTGATTCACGATGCAGCGCTGATCATCGAAATGCGCGATGCTGCAGTGGCGCTTCTGGCAGCTGATCCAACTCTTGAGAAGCACCCTGCGCTAGCCGAAACTCTGGAGCGCATGGACGAAGCGGCAAAAGCCAATATCGCCAAGGGCTAGTAATTCGCTAACCTAGATACATGACCAAGCTCGCCGTTTACCCCGGCTCCTTCGATCCCATCACTCTCGGACACCTAGACATCATTGAACGTGCTCTAGATGTTTTCGAGCAGGTGCAAGTCGTTGTCGTTCACAACCCTGGCAAGAACCCGTTCTTCGCCGTGGACGAGCGAGTTGCAATGGTTTCAGACGCCCTAATCGAACGAGGCTTGCTCGGCAAGGTAACTGTGGATTCACTTTCCGAAGGTCTACTCACCGAATACACCAGCAAGATTGGAGCTGGTGTTCTGATCAAGGGTTTTAGAACCGGCGTCGACATCGAATATGAACTACCAATGGCGAGGGTCAACCGCGACCTCACCGGAATCGAAACGGTTTTCCTCCCATCCGATCCAGCCAACACTCACATCTCGTCGAGCTTGGTAAAACAGGTGGCGACCCTCGGGGGAGACATCACCAAATACGTGCCAGCTTCGGCACTGAAAGCATTTAAGGCAAAGGCATGACCGTAAACAACCCGTACCTGATTCCAGTTCACGACCTCATGCACAAGGCGGGTACGATGCGTCGTGCCCACATGGACATTCAGGTTCCAGAGGCCCTTGACAACTCGGTTGTAGCCGTTGAAAAGGGCGCTGAAATCGTCGTCGACGGTCGCCTCGAATCCGTCCACGAAGGAATTTTGGTCTCAGCAAACGTTTCCGGTGAAGCAAAAACCGAATGTTCTCGATGCTTAGATCCGTTGAAACTAGATGTCGATGTGGAATTTCAGGAACTTTTCGCCTATTCTTTAACAGACGAAGATGACCTAGTCATTACAGACGAAACAATCGATCTGGAACAGGTTGTCCGAGATGCGGTAGTTCTTAGTCTTCCGTTCAATCCACTTTGTAGCAGCGACTGTTTAGGTCTGTGCGTCGATTGTGGAGTGAAACTGAGTGAGAACCCGCAGCATGAGCACGAAGCCCCGGTAGACCCGAGGTGGAACGCACTGAAGAACTTGATGGAGTAAAAATGCCAGTACCAAAGAGACGCCTATCTCGCGCCCGCACCCACGCACGTCGTTCGCAGTGGAAGGCAGCTGAGGTTACCTTGGTCAAGACCGTTGTAAACGGCAAGACCGTATACAGCCTTCCTCACCGTGCGAAGGTTGTTGAGGACTCGGCCGGCAACGCCTTGTTCATGGAATACAAGGGCCGCAAGGTCGCAGACGCCTAAAGACTTATGAGTCTGAGCGAGCTCGAGGCTCGGCTGGGAGTCACCATTGAACCAGCGCTACTCGAACTTGCTCTAACTCACAGCTCGTACGCATACGAGCACGGCAACCAACCCAGTAACGAACGTCTAGAGTTTCTAGGCGACTCGGTACTGGGTTTTGTCGTTTCCGCACATATCACCGAAAAATTCACCGACCTCAGCGAGGGCGAGCTGTCCCGAGTGAAGAATGCGGTGGTGTCGGCAAAGGCCCTAGCTCCGCTGGCTTCGGCTCTCGGGGTTGGTGAGAACCTGCGCCTGGGTAGGGGCGAAGAAAACACCGGCGGTCGCAACAAAGCGAACCTACTGGCCGATGCCTTCGAGGCAATCCTGGGAGCGATCTATGTGTCGGCGGGAATCGATGCTGCGACCGAATTTGTTCGTCGCAATGTGTTTCCGCTCCTGACCGATCCAAAGCAACTACTGGATGCTTCTGAGCCAAAGACCAAGTTGCAGGAATTAGCAGCCAAGCTAGGGCTTTCGGCACCCGAATACCTGCACACCCACACCGGCCCAGATCATGACCGCACTTTCAAGGCAACTCTGCACATCGGCGGTCATGAGTTCCACGGTGTTGCCAGAAGCAAGCGCGATGCCGAGACTGAAGCCGCCGTGGCGGCACTTACCGCACTTAGCTAATGCCCGAATTACCAGAGGTTGAAACCGTAAGACTCGGCCTTGCCGAGTACCTGACCGGTGCAAAAATCGCCGGCGTTGAAGTGCTCGATGTTCGAAGCCTGAAGCGTCACCTACCAGGACCGGCAGATTTCATTTCGGTTATGACCGGAGCCACCCTAAAGCACATGTCGCGTCGCGGTAAGTTTCTCTGGATTCCGCTTGATCGAGATGGTCTTGCCATGGTTGGCCATCTCGGCATGAGTGGGCAGATGCTGGTGCGTGAGGTTGGCAGTGAGCCAGACAAGTTAACCCGAGTGGTTCTTCACGCGGTATCGCCTGAGGGAAAGAAACTCGAGCTTCGGTTCGTTGACCAACGCCTATTCGGTTCGCTTGCCATCGATAACCTGGTCGAGATCGAACACGGTGAACACCTGCCAACCACGGTGACCCACATTGCCCGCGACCCACTAGACCCAAACTTCGACGAAGCCTTCGTGTTGAAAAAGCTTCGCACACGCACAAGCGGCATCAAAAAGGTCTTGCTTGATCAGGGAATCATGAGCGGCGTTGGCAACATCTACGCCGACGAAGCCCTATGGCGAGCGAAGCTTCACTACGACCACCCCGCAAACGCAATTAGTGCAGTGAAGTTGCGTGAACTAATGGGTCATGTCAAGGAAATTTTGGCCGCTGCCGTCGAAGTTGGTGGCACCAGTTTTGACGAACAATACAAAAACGTGAACGGTCAGTCTGGCTATTTCGAGGTGTCGCTAAACGCCTACGGAATGACCGGTCGCCCGTGCCCCAGATGCGGCCGCGCGATCGTCCGTGAAAACTGGATGAACCGTGGTTCTCACTTCTGCCCAAAGTGTCAAAAGCGCCCTGTTTTATAGGGTATTTTTGGAGTTTAGAACCAATCTGGGAAACACAAAACGACACTAGGAGAGTGAGCAGCGCTTGTATCTGAAAAGCCTCACCCTCAAGGGATTTAAGTCGTTCGCCCAGCCAACAACTTTCTACTTTGAGCCCGGCGTAACCGCTGTGGTTGGCCCTAACGGTTCCGGTAAATCCAACGTCGTCGATGCTCTCGCTTGGGTAATGGGTGAGCAGGGTGCTAAAACCCTCCGCGGCGGAAAGATGGAAGACGTCATCTTCGCGGGCACTTCAACCAAGGGTCCACTAGGACGTGCCGAAGTTCAGTTGACCATCGACAACAGCGACGGCGCACTGCCGATCGAATACACCGAAGTCACCATTTCGCGAACCCTGTTCCGTAACGGCGGCAGCGAGTACGCAATCAACGGAGACCCTTGCCGTTTACTAGATGTCCAGGAATTGCTCTCAGACTCCGGTCTTGGCCGTGAGATGCACGTCATCGTGGGTCAGGGTCAGCTAGACGGAATCTTGAAGGCAACGCCGGAAGAACGTCGCGGTTTCATTGAAGAGGCCGCTGGCATCCTTAAGCACCGACGCCGCAAGGAAAAGACGGTTCGCAAACTTGAGGCGATGCAGGCCAACCTCACTCGCTTGAACGACCTAGCCGGTGAAGTTCGTCGTCAGCTAAAGCCACTCGGTCAGCAGGCAGAGGTTGCTCGTGAGGCGCAGGGCATTGCTCAGGTCGTTCGCGATGCCAAGGCAAGACTTTTAGCCGATGACATCCAGACACTTCACCAGAAGTTGGAAGAAACTGCTAAAAATGAGCAAGACCGAAAGGCCGAGCGCAACATCCTGCAGGAAGTTCTCTCCGAGAACACAGCTCGGCTCGGAACCCTTGAGGCTGCTCAGGTTTCAACCGAACTAGACCAGACCCGTGCCCTCGGTTACGAGTTCGATTCGGTGGGTGAGCGTTTCCGTAGCCTACTTTCTATGGCCAACCAGCGCGTTGCGATGCTTGCCCAGCAGGCTGAGGTTTCAGGTGCTCAGATTGACCCAGCTCAGATCGATTCCGAGGCTGATGATGCCGAGGCTCAGGCGGTTCGCCTAGACGCCGAGGTTGAAACACTAAAAGAGAAGCTGGTCGGCGCCGAAAAGAAGCGCAACGAAGCTAGAGACATTCTCGAAAAGTTTGATAACCAGCTAGCCGAGCAAAGCGCACTCATCTCTGCCTTCGATCTAGAGAAGTCGCGTCTTGCAAACGAAGCAGCTGTTGCCGAGTCACGCCTGTCTTCACTTCGCGAAGAATTGGTTCGTCACGAGGAAGCACTCGCAGGCGCCACCGAGCGCCTAGAGGGAGCCAAGAACGACTACAGCAACCTGGAGGCTCAGCTTCAGGGTGAAACCGGTGCTGGCGATGGCAAGCTTGAGGCAAACTACGAGGCGGCCCAGAAGGCAGTTTCCGATGCCGGTGCCAAGATCGAAAGCCTTCGTGACCAGCTTCACGATGCAGAACGTGAGCGCGACTCCCTGGCCGCCAAGCGTTCGGCGCTGAACCTAACCCTTGACCAGAAAGACGGAGCCAGCATTTTGGCATCTGCTGGCCTTCGCGGAATTCGTGGTCTCGTTGCCTCTCACATGCAGATCGCTCCCGGGTTTGAAGCAGCCATCGCAGCGGCTCTTGGACCACTGGCAGATGCTCTAGTCGCAGACAACCGCGAAGCAGGTCTCGAAGCAATTGCTCACCTCAAGAGCGCCGATGGCGGTCGTGTTGAATTGGTAATTGCCGATGTTGACAGCAAGCCAAACCACACCGGCGAAGTAAAGCTCGGAGGAGTTCGCCCAGCCGGCGATGTGGTCTCGGCTGCTTCTGGAATTTTGAACCTACTCACCGACGTCGTCATCGTTGACGACCTCGATGCCGCTCGCGCACTCTACCGCGAAGACAAGTCGGCTTCGTCAAAGACCCTAATCACTCTCGATGGCGATGTTCTGACCGAAAGCGTACTTCGTGGTGGCTCTGGTAAGAAGCCTTCCAAAGTTGAGTTGGTGGCCGAGCGTGACGCCGCCGAAAAGCGCCTCGCGAAGGTCAACGACACGATCGAAAACACCAAGGGTGAGCTGGCCCAGGCTCGTGCCACCGAAGATGCCGCTAAGGCTTCTGCCAAGCAAGCTCACGCCGAACTGAACGAACACGACGCTACTCGCGCAGCAAATGCCGAAAGACTAGGACGTCTGCGCGTTGCAGTTGAAGCTGTAACCAGCGAGCTCGAGCGTCTCGGTATTGCCTTTGAAACGGCCAAGGGCAAGATTGCCGATGCTGAGCACGCACTGGCCGAGGCTGTAAAGGCTCACGACGACTTTGCATCACAGGATCGCCCAACCGTGGACGCATCTGAGCGACAGACCTTGGTAGACAACCTAGAGCAGGAGCGTCAGAGCGAACTTGAGGTTCGTGTTGATCTCGGTGCAGCCGTTGAACGCCTTCGCGTTGAGAAGATGCGTGCCGAAACTTTGCGTTCGCAGGTTGCCGAAGCCAAGGAAGCACTGGAGCGTGCTCGTGCCGCTGCCGCAGCGCAAGCCAAGCAGCTCGAATCGGCTCAGTTGGTACTAGACGTTCTTCCTCGCATCATGGATCAGATTGCAGACACCACCACCACGGTGAAGGTTCGATTGAGTGAACTCGAAAATGCCAGAAGTGGCCAGCTTGCCGAACTTGTGAAACTTCGCGGTGAAACTGCCGACATCCAGATACGTCTGAGCACTCTTACCCAGAGTGTTCACGAAATCGAGATGGTGAACCACGAGAAGAAGCTAAACCTAGCCGGTCTTGTTCAGCGCGCTTATGATGAACTCGGCCTGGATCAGCAAGTTCTAATCGCCGAATACGGACCATCGAACGGCATCCCAGATGAAGATGCTGAGGGTGGCTTCAAGCCTTACGTTCGCGAAGAACAGCAGAAGCGCCTCAAGGAAGCCGAGCGTCTATTCGATCGCCTTGGCAAGGTAAACCCACTGGCACTAGAAGAATTTGCGGCACTCGAGCAGCGTCACAAGTTCCTAACCGAACAGCTAACCGACCTCACTCAAACCCGCAAGGACCTGCTACAGATCATCGAAGATCTCGACTACAAAATGCAGACCATCTTCGCCGAGGCGTTCGCAGACACCAAGAAGGCCTTCGAAAAGGTCTTCCCAATTCTGTTTCCTGGTGGTACCGGTTCGATTTTCCTAACCGACCCAGAGAACATGCTCACCACCGGCATCGAGGTAACCGTAAAGCCGGTTGGTAAGCGCATCGAACGTCTGTCGCTACTTTCGGGTGGTGAGCGCTCGCTTGCGGCAGTGGCCCTGCTGATTGCAATCTTCAAGGCGCGCCCTTCACCGTTCTATGTCATGGACGAAGTTGAGGCAGCGCTTGACGATGCCAACCTCGGACGCCTGCTCCAGATTTTCCAAGACCTGCGTGAAAGTTCGCAGCTAATCATCGTGACCCACCAGAAGCGCACCATGGAAATCGCCGATGCCCTCTACGGCGTTTCGATGCGCCAGGACGGAGTCTCGGCTGTCGTCGGCCAGCGTCTCGCGGAGAAGGAATAATGGGATTCCTGTTCTGGAAGAAGAAGGACAAGCAGGAAGCGGCTGAAACTTCTGAGCCAGAGGTTGCCGAAGTGGACGCTCCGGTCGAAAAGCCGAAGCGCACCCTGTTCGCAAAACCAAAACCAAAACCAAAGCCTGAGCCAACACCAGAACCAACTTCAGAACCAGTCGTTGTTCCAGAACCTGTCGTAGTTGTCGAAGAGGTCGTCGCGGAACCAGAGCCTGAGCCGACTCCGGAACCAGAGCCGGTTCTCGAGGTTGTTGAACTTCCAAAGCGCAGCTTTGCCAAGGGCATCAAGAGCCTGTTCACTCGCATAAAGTTCGATCCTGAAAACCTCGACGAACTCGAGGACGTTCTGATCCAAGCCGACTTCGGTGTTGATGCAGCGGAATCGATTGTTACCGAAGTAAAAAACCGTGCGAAGAAACAGGGTGCCGAGACCGAGAAGGAATTGAAGTCAATTCTTGAAGAGCTCATCGCCGAGCAACTAGAGCGCGCAGATAAAGAACTGAATCTTTCTTCGGGTCAGTTGCCTTACGTCGTCCTCGTGGTTGGTGTGAACGGTGTAGGCAAAACTACGACCATCGGCAAGCTTTCGAAGTATCTAGCCGAGGCTGGTTCTCGTGTAGTTATTGCCGCTGCCGATACATTCCGTGCGGCAGCCGTAGAGCAGATCGCAACTTGGAGCGAGCGTTCCGGTGCAACTCTGGTTCGCCCAAAGACCGAAGGTCAAGACCCTGCCTCGGTTGCTTTCGAGGGAACCGAAAAGGCTATGGCTGAAAACGCAGACGTGCTGATCATCGATACCGCTGGCCGCCTTCAGAACAAGGTAGACCTGATGAACGAGCTGGATAAGATCCGACGCGTGGTTGAGAAGAACTGCGTGATTGCCGAAGTGCTGCTTGTGATTGACGCCACCACCGGTCAAAACGGCATGACCCAGGCCAAGGCGTTCGCCGAGGTTGCTGGAGTAACCGGTGTTGCGTTGACCAAACTGGATGGAACTGCCAAGGGTGGAATTGTGTATTCAATCCAGCGCGAATTGGGCATCCCTGTAAAACTTGTAGGAGTGGGCGAGGGTATCGCCGATTTCGCATTCTTCGACGCGCGCGAATTCGCCCGCGGTCTAGTTAGTTAGGAGTGGCCTTGTTCGGCAATCTGTCCGACCGCTTGGTCGAAACATTCAAGAACCTTCGTGCGAAGGGTAAGTTGAGTGCTTCCGACATTGACGCCACGCTCCGCGAAATACGTCGTGCCCTACTCGAGGCAGACGTTGCCCTCGAGGTAGTCAAGAACTTTATTGAAGCCGTTCGTGTTCGCGCACTCGGCGACGAGGTCAACAAGGCTCTAAACCCTGCCCAGCAGGTCGTACAGATCGTAAACGAAGAGTTGGTAACGATTCTCGGCGGGCAGCAGCGCAAGCTGGCATTCGCGAAGAAGCCACCTACGGTCATTATGTTGGCAGGTCTTCAGGGTTCGGGTAAGACTACTCTGTCTGGAAAGCTAGCCAAGTGGCTCAAGGACCAGGGGCAGACCCCGATGCTGGTTGCCGCCGACCTTCAGCGTCCAAACGCCGTAAACCAGCTTCAGGTCGTAGGTGAACGCGCCGGTGTAGAAGTATTCGCTCCTGAGCCTGGTAACGGCAAGGGTGACCCGGTCAAGGTTTCCAAAGACGCCATCAAGCACGCAGAGAAGAAGCAGTTCTCGGTGGTAATTGTTGACACCGCCGGTCGTCTCGGCATCGACGAAGAGTTGATGCAGCAGGCTCGTGACATCCGAAAGGCCACCGACCCTGACGAAGTCCTTTTCGTAATCGACTCGATGATCGGTCAGGATGCCGTAAACGTTGCCAAGGCTTTCGAGGACGGCGTTGGAATCACCGGTGTCGTACTTACCAAGCTCGATGGCGATGCCCGCGGTGGTGCAGCGCTTTCGGTTTCCTCTGTTACCGGCAAGCCAATCATCTTTGCCTCGACCGGTGAAGGGCTAGACGCCTTCGAACCGTTCTACCCAGACCGCATGGCTAGTCGAATCCTCGATATGGGTGACATCCTCACCCTGATCGAGCAGGCTCAGAAGCAGTTCGATGAGACTGAGGCTGCCAAGCTTGCTGAAAAACTAGCCAAGGATGCATTCACGCTTGAGGACTTCTTAGACCAGATGCAACAGCTAAAAAAGATGGGTTCCATGAAGGACCTGATTTCCAAGCTGCCTGGTGCCGGACAGATCAAGAACCAATTGGAGAACTTCGACGAAAAGGAGATCGACCGCACCGAGGCGATCATCCGCTCGATGACCCCGACTGAGCGTCGCCAGCCTAAGGTGCTAAACGGATCTCGTCGTCTGCGTATCGCCAACGGTTCGGGAACCACGGTTACCGAGGTGAATTCGCTGGTCAACCGCTTCGAGCAAGCTGCCAAGATGATGAAAACCATGGCTAAGGGAGGTATGCCTCAGATGCCTGGCGGCATGCCTGGTATGCCAAACATTGGCGGAGGCTACGCCGGTGGCGGCAAGTCGAAAAAGAACGACAAGAAGAAAAAGGGTTCGAAGTCTGGTAATCCAGCCAAGCGTGCGGCAGAAAACACCGGTCACCCATACGGCAATAGCGGTTCTGGCTCATCATTCGGTCTTTAGTATTGGCAAACTCAGGTTTTTTCTCCTAAAATAGAGAGGTTGCGTCTTGTCTGACCCTCTAACCAGACAAGTACGGCAAACCCTAGAGCTTCTCTACCGAGTGTGCACCCCACGCTCACGGTGGAACGTTCGCCCCAATACATAACTAACAGGAGCATTGTGGCTGTAAAAATCCGCCTAAAGCGTTTGGGCAAGACCCGTTCGCCTCACTACCGTATCGTCGTTGCCGACTCGCGCACCAAGCGCGATGGCCGTGCAATCGAGGAAATCGGTCGTTACGTACCAACCGAACACCCATCGATCATCGAGGTCAACTCTGAGCGTGCTCAGTACTGGCTAAGCGTTGGCGCCCAGCCAACCGAGCAGGTTGCTGCTCTGCTTAAGCTAACCGGTGACTTCCAGGCATCGAAGGGCGAGAAGGCCGAAAACAAGGTTCAGACCAAGGAAGCAAAGCCTGAGTTCGTAGTAGACACCAAGAAGAAGCCTGTTCTACTTCCAAAGGAAGAGAAGAAGGCTCCAAAGGTTGAAGAAGCTGTAGCTGAAGAAGCTCCTGCTGCTGAAGAAGTTGCTGTTGAGGAAACTCCAGCTGCTGAAGCTGTAGCAGAAGTAGTCGCTGAAGAAGCTCCAGCGGCCGAGGAAGCAGCAGCTGAGGCTGTTGCTGAAGAGGCTACCGAAGCTCCAGCAGAAGAGGCTTAGTAAAAGTGCTAGCTGCTGCGCTCGAACACCTAGTCAAGGGAATCGTCGACCACCCGGACGACGCATCTGTAACTGCACGTAAGACCAACCGTGGCGAAGAGCTACTTGAGATCAACGTGCACCCAGAAGACCTTGGCCGTGTCATCGGGCGCGGCGGCCGCACTGCTAAGGCACTGCGCGCCGTTGTGAAGGCTTTGGCCGACGGCAAAAAGGTCCGTGTCGACGTGGTGGACACCGATTTCTAAAAATCTTCAGCTCCGGGTTGGCCGCCTTCTCAAGGCACACGGCCTAAAGGGAGCAATCAAGCTCGAACTGTACACCGACAGTCCAAATGAACGATTTGTACCCGGTGCGGTTCTTGAGCTACAGGTTCCAGAAACTTCTCCTTGGTTCGGCAAGACCGTTACCGTCAAAGAACTTCGTTGGTATAACCAAGCCCCGGTCATCTTCCTTGAGGGTGTTGAAGACCGAACCGCTGCCGAAGGTTTGATTCGTGCAATTCTCTTGGTAAACCACGACACCGCGCATTCGCCAGTCGAGCCCGATGCCTGGTACGACCACCAGTTGGTTGGCCTAAAGGTCATGCGCGACGGCGTTGAAGTTGGTGTGGTTTCCAGAGTGGACCACTTCCCAGCACAAGACATCCTTGCGGTCACCGTGGGCGAGAAGGAAGTTCTGGTTCCATTCGTGAAGGCCATTGTTCCTGAAGTCAATGTTGAGGCTGGCACGGTTACCGTGACTCCACCGAACGGCCTGTTCGAAGAAATCGAAGAGTAGCCATGCGTATCGACGCGGTGACGATTTTCCCCGATTACTTCGATGCGCTAAACCTTTCCTTGCTTGGCAAGGCGAGAGAAAAGAACCTGATCGAGTTCAAGACGCACAACCTGCGCGACTGGACCTTCGACAAGCACAAGACCGTTGATGACACCCCATACGGTGGTGGCGCTGGAATGCTGATGAAGCCTGAACCTTGGGGTTTGGCATTCGATGACATTCTGGACGAATCCGGCGAGACCGTTGTGATTTTCACAAACCCAGCTGGTGAAGTCTTCAAGCAGGCCACCGCCCATGAACTTGCAAAGGCGGATCACATCGTGTTCGCCTGTGGGCGTTACGAAGGTATCGACCAACGCGTTATTGACTACGCGAAGACAAAGGCGAACGTACGCCTGATTTCGATTGGCGACTACATCCTGAATGGCGGTGAAGTTGCGGCGCTTGCCATGATTGAGTCAATCGCTCGTCTAATTCCAGGTGTTATCGGCAATGCCGAATCGCTAATTGAGGAGTCACACTCTGATTCCGGCCTACTCGAATACCCGAGCTACACCAAGCCAGCCAGCTGGCGTGGGCTTGATGTGCCTGAGGTTTTGACCTCGGGGAACCACGCTGCCATCGCCAAGTGGCGTCACGAACAGCAGGTGGAACGCACCAAAGCGGTTCGACCAGATTTACTGAGCGACTAGCGCCGACCCTACCCGATGTGGCAGAATAGACAGGTTGCTCGTTCCTTGTAGTTCTCTGCCGCAGGGGAGCGAACGAGCGAAATCAAAAACTTATGTCGTTTCAGACCTGCGCGCTGGAACAGAGAGTGAAACAAAATGCACATCCTCGACAGCGTTGATGCAGCGAACCTACGCAGCGACATCCCAGAATTCCGCGCCGGTGACACCGTCAAGGTCAACGTAAACATCATCGAAGGTAACCGTAGCCGTGTACAGGCTTTCCAGGGTTACGTAATCCGTATTTCGGGTCACGGCATCCGCGAGACCTTCACCGTTCGTAAGGACTCGGGAGGCTTCGGCGTAGAGCGTACCTTCCCTATGCACTCGCCAATCCTAGAGTCGATCGAAGTAATCCAGCGCGGTGACGTACGTCGTGCCAAGCTTTACTACATGCGCGAACTTCGTGGCAAGAAGGCAAAGATCCGCGAAAAGCGCGAAAACTCTGCCGCCAAGAACTAATCTTTTTAGATGACCAAAGAACGTCCCGAGCCGAAAACGGCAGTGGGGCGTTTTTTGCTTTCGGTCCGCAAGAAGAACATCTTTTTAGCTTTTTTGCTTGACGTGCTCTCGGTCTTTGGATCGGCTCTAATTTTGAGCTTGATTATCAAAACCTTCCTGCTTCGCTCCTTCTTCATCCCATCGGGCTCGATGCTGGAGACCCTGCAGATCAACGACCGCATCTTTGTAAACGAGCTGGTTCCGACCCTGATCGTTCCAGAACGCGGCGACGTCGTGGTGTTCAAAGATCCAGGTGGCTGGCTAGGTGAAGCACCGGTAGAGGTTTCCAAGCCCTGGTTGGAGTCAAGCGTTGATTTCTTCCTGTCGGCCTTTGGTCTGATTGCACCGGATTCTTCTCAGCACTTGGTCAAGCGAATCATTGGTAAGCCTGGCGACCACGTGGTTTGTTGCTCGGCTAATGGCAAACTCGAAATAAATGGCGTAGAGATCACCGAACCCTACGTTTCACCCGGCTCAAACCCATCTGACACCAAGTTCGATGTGACCGTTCCTGCCGATTCCTACTGGGTCATGGGAGATAACCGAGGCAACTCAGAAGACTCCCGCTATCACGGTGACCTACCTGGCAAGGGGTTCGTGAACAAGAGTTTTATCGTCGGCCGAGCTTTCGTAGTTAGCTTCCCAATGAGTCACTGGAAGTGGTTAGACAATTACCCCGATGTCTTCAAAGCCGTCCCCAACAATTGAGTTTGAGCGATCCATCGCGGGTCGCCGGTACCTAATTGGCATCGACGAAGTTGGACGCGGTGCCATCGCAGGTCCGGTCGCCGTCGGCGCTTTCGTCGTAGATGTTTCGCAGTTGACCGAATCGGCAATTCCACCGAAACTCAAAGATTCCAAGCTCATGACGGAGAAGGCTAGGAACGAAGTCTTTCTAGAGTTAGAAAACAGGACACCTGGATACGCGGTTGGTTATGTTGACGCCAAGGTCATCGATGAGCAGGGGATTGTCTGGTCGCTAGCGAATGCGGCAGTTGATGCACTGAAGAAGTTGGCCGAACTTGAAGAAATCAAAACGGCGATTGCCGAAAATCAGGTTTCGATTCTGCTCGATGGAACCCACAACTGGCTGGAAACTGTGGTTTCCAGAATTCCTATCACCGTTCGCCCCAAGGCTGACCGCGACTGCTTCAGTGTTTCGGCTGCAGCAGTCCTGGCTAAGGTTTCCAGGGATCGTTTGATGGCCCAGCTGGCGGAACGCTATCCGCAGTTTGGTTTGGATGGGCACAAGGGCTATGCATCCTCGGCTCATATCGCAGCAATCCGTGAACACGGCCCCAGTGAAATTCACCGTGTGTCTTGGCTCACCCGAATCTTAGAAGAATAGAATCAGGGACATGGATGAAAACGATTTCGACGATTACGAAAGAAACGCAGAACTTGCGCTCTATCGCGAATATCGTGACCTGGTTGGCACGTTTAAATACGTAATCGAAACTGAGCGGCGTTTTTACCTTGCCAACGAAGTGAACCTTCAGCGCGTTGATGCCGGTTCTGACTTTTATTTCGAGCTCGAGATGAAAGATGTCTGGGTGTGGGACATCTACCGCACCGACCGCTTCGTCTCTTCGGTTCGCGTACTCACGTTCAAAGATGTCAACGTTGAAGAGCTATCGGGTAAGGCTTACGAACTTCCTAAAGAGTTCGCGGTCGGCGAGTAGTTTTCCACAGATTTTGGTGTTTTCGTTTTGAGCGGGCTTTTGCCGCCAGTCTTGAAACATGGAATCGAAGGCAACACCTAAGCACATTCTTGGGCTCTATGGCGAAAAACTTGCAGGCAACTATCTACAGGCACTCGGCTACGAAATCATCGAAAAGAACTGGCGTTGCCGGCTGGGTGAAATAGACCTAATTGTTCGCGACAAGAATCGCTACGTTTTCGTTGAGGTGAAAACCCGAAATGGTTCCGGCTACGGCCAGCCACTAGAAGCGATTACCGAAACCAAACTCAGAAGGCTCCGTGTACTGGTAAGCGAGTGGTGTCGAGCCAGGCAGGTCAGCGGTGTGGATGTGCGAATCGACGCAGTTGGTGTGCTGGTCGATCGGGGTCGAGTGCAGCTCGAACACCTGAAACAGGTCTTTTGATGAAACTCGCCAAGACTCACTCAATCAGTCTGTTTGGGTTAAGTGGCAGGGTGATTGAAGTTGAGGCAGATATTTCTTCGAACCTGCCCGGATTTGTGCTGGTAGGTCTTCCCGATGCCTCACTAAACGAGAGCACCGCTCGGGTTCGATCCGCAACGGTCAACTCTGGCCTAGCGCTACCGCAGCGGAAAATCACGGTCAATCTTTCTCCCGCATCTGTACCAAAACATGGCTCGTCGTTTGATCTAGCGATTGCTCTAGCTGCGCTGGGGGCTGCAGGATTGGTTACTGGTGAAGGGGTTTCAGAAACAGTCTTCATTGGTGAGCTGGCACTTGACGGGAGAATTAAGCCGGTTCGGGGAGTCTTACCTATGGTTATGGCCGCCAGGGCGTGTGGTTTCGCCAAAGCAGTGGTGCCGCTCGAAAACCTAGCCGAGGCCAAACTTATTGAAGGGATTGAGACGTTCGGCTTTGATCACCTAACCCAGGTGGCAAGTTTCTATGGAGCAAAGTGCTCACCGGTCCCGCCTATCAAGCGAGTGGGCGTTGAAAGCTTTCGGGATAGTGCAACCAATTGCTTCTCGGAGGTGCTTGGTCAAAGCTCGGCGATCGATGCGCTGACGGTAGCTGCAGCAGGTGGCCATCACCTGCTCATGGTTGGGCCACCTGGGGCTGGAAAAACCATGTTGGCCGAGCGACTGCCGGGAATCTTGCCAAGACTTAATCATGAACAAATAGTGGAGAACCTAGCCATCCAGTCGCTCGCGAGAAGCGAAGCTGGTTTTCCTTCAAACCTTGTGCCTTTCATGGCTCCCCACCAAACTGCATCGCTGGCATCCATGGTTGGCGGTGGAAGTGGAAGCCCTAGCCCTGGAATCATCTCACTCGCCAATAATGGCATTCTGTTTTTAGATGAGGCACCAGAGTTTCAAACATCTGTACTTGATTCGCTTCGTCAACCGCTTGAATCCGGGACCATCACCATTTCTAGGGCGAGCGGACAAGCAGTCTTTCCCGCGAAGTTCCAATTGGTGCTGGCCGCGAACCCATGCCCTTGCGGTTTCTCGGTAGGTAGCGGCAGGTCTTGCAGTTGCACCGGAGGGCAGAGAGCAAAGTACTTCTCCCGAATTTCCGGACCTCTGAGCGACCGCATCGATTTGCGGCTGCAACTAAACCAGGTGAATGCCAAGCAGATAAGTAGTGGTGAGCCGGGTCCTCTTTCAAAGGATTTAGCGATTAAGGTGGCAAACGCGAGGAAACTTGCTGAGAAAAGATTACGAGGAACTCCTTGGGTGAAAAACTCGCAGGTCCCTGGCAGTTACCTAAGGAAGCAGCTCAGGCTGCCTTTTCAAGTCACTCGGCCTTTGGATACGGCGTTAGACAGGTCGGTCATAACCATGCGTGGCTATGACCGAACCCTCAGACTTACCTGGACCGTGGCAGATCTAAACGGGAATGCGCAACCTACCTCCGAGGATTTAGCACTTGCCATGTATTACAGAGGTAATGCGTGAGTAACCGTGACTTGCTGGCACGGGTGGCGTGGAACTACCTAGTTGAACCGGGAGACAGAATCGCTGGGCTACTTATCGGTGAGATGGGTCCGCAAAGCGCCATGGCGAAGGTTTTGAGCGATTCCACAGAACCAATCGCTGACGTAGGAAGTGCAGAATTACGGAATGCTTTTGATCGATGGCAACCACGGCTTACTCCGGGCAGAGCTAACGAACTTTTGAGAGAAGCGCAGCGGCGAGGAATTTTCCCGATAACGCCGTTAGACGCTGATTGGCCAGTAGCGCTTCACGATCTAGGGGACCATGGACCATTGATTCTGTGGGGTAGGGGTGAACGCGGTGCGCTTCAGTCACTCAATAAGTCAATCAGCGTCGTTGGTTCACGAACAGTTACCTCGTATGGGAACTGGGCCACCTCCGAAATTGTTTCGCACCTGACCGAATTAGGGGTAGCAACGATATCGGGCGGCGCACTCGGTGTAGATTCCGTGGTCCACCGCTCCACTTTACGGTTTGGTGGGAATACTTTAGGCATTATGGCAGGCGGTCTTTTCAACCCATACCCTGCCGGCAATCTAGACCTTTTCGATCAAATAGGTCAGTCCGGGCTGCTGCTCTCCGAAATGGCTCCAGATGCTAAGCCAACCCGTTGGAGGTTCCTGCAACGAAATAGGCTGATCGCTGCTCTAGGTAGAGCGGTCATAGTTACCGAGGCGGGCTACCGCTCCGGTTCGATCAACACCGTAAATCATGCTCTGGAACTTGATCGGCCGGTCTTTGCCCTTCCAGGCCCGGTGAATTCTCCAAACTCGGCAGGGTGCAATCGCCTAGTTGCCGAAGGCAAGGCGCAAATTATTACGGACTTCGATGAGCTTGAGGTGCAGCTCGGGCTTCGGCCACCGGGGGTCGAAGCCCCGGAACCGCTCGGTCAATTCGAGCTCAGGCTCTTGGATGCTCTTAGTAACAGATTTCAGGACGAGGTTAGAGTGGCAGCGCTCGCGGGATTGAGCCAGGCGGAGTTGCGACTTGCTATTGGCGGTCTTGAACTACTGGGCTCAATAAAGCGAGAGGGAGTAATGCTAGCTAAAGCCTAGAAATTTACCAATTTGTAACCAAACGAATTGGGAAACAGACCTCCAGATTAATAATCCGCAAGGTAGATTAGTGAGGTGTTTAGCAAGGAAGCCGAACAGAAAATGCAAGGCCACAGCCCTCGGGAATTGGCCTGGCGTAGGTTCAAGAGCAATAAGGTCGCCATACCATCCCTGGCAATAGCAGTGTTCGTCATGCTAGTCGTGATTCTCGCGCCGGTCATTTACGCCTTGCTGGGTATCGATCCAGAAGCCCGCGACATGGAAGCACTCGATAGCCGCGGTGAGGTGGCTGGAGACTGGAATGGCATCAGTGCCAAGCACCCACTAGGTGTTATCCCAGGTATCGGCTACGACCTACTCGCAAGAATGCTCTTCGGTGCTCGAGTCTCATTCCTAATTGCTTTAGCTTCAACGATCATTACCGTATTCATTGGTTTGGTGATGGGTGTCGTCGGTGGATACTTCCGCGGACGTGTCGACGGCGTAATTGGCCGTTTCACCGACTTCCTACTTGCTTTCCCAACCTTCTTCATGATCTTGGCACTGTCGGCACCTACCGTTGAACGTATTGAGAAGTCGGGCTGGGCAGATGGTAATCAGGCCAGAATCCTTTACCTGATTATCATCTTCGCAATCTTCGGCTGGCCTTACCTCAGCCGCATCATTCGTGCCCAGGTGATCTCGATTCGTGAGCGTGACTTTGTGCTTTCCGCTCAGGCGTTGGGAACTTCGAACCTGCGAATCCTAGTCAAAGAAATCATGCCAAACGTATGGACTCCGATCATCATCTATGTATCGCTGTCGCTGCCAGGCTACCTAACCGCCGAGGCCGTCTTCTCATACCTGGGTATTGGAGTTCAGCCTCCGATGCCAACACTGGGAACCATCATTGCTGACTCAACCAAGTACATGATGAACAACCCAGTATTCTTCTTTATCCCATCGTTGGCACTGATTCTTTTGGTGTTGACCTTTAACTTGCTCGGAGATGCCCTGCGCGATGCGCTAGACCCGAAGAGTGAGAACTAAGACTTACTCCACCCGGAGTAAAAACAAAACATAAACACCTAGGAGGGTGAATGTTGAAAGGCAAGAAGAGCCTAAAGCTAGCTTTGGCTAGCGTTACGGCTGCGGCGCTTGCAGGAGTGGCCCTTACCGGCTGTGCTCCAGCAAACGCCGGTGGTACTCTAACGTACCTAACCAACTCGGAAGCTTGGACCCACGCGGATCCACAGCGTAACTACACCGGTATGCACATCGCGTGGTTCGGTTCTTACATGCACCGCACCCTGACTGCATACGAACGTGCAGAAGGTGCAGCAGGTTCGGCAGTCGTGCCTGACCTAGCAACCGATACCGGTCGCGCTTCAAACGACAACAAGACCTGGGAATTCACCCTGCGCGATGGCTCGACCTTTGAAGACGGCACCCCAATCACTTGTGAAGACGTTAAGTACGGTGTTTCCCGTACCTTCGCAACTGACGTAATCACCGATGGCCCTACCTACGCAATCGGAATGCTAGACATTCCTTCTGCTGAAGATGGTTCTTCGACTTACAAGGGTCCATACAACACCGACGCAACCAACGACGTTGCTGCGTTCGACAAGGCAGTAACCTGTTCTGAAGACCACAAGACCATTACCTTCAACTTGAAGCGTTCTGTCGGTGACTTCAACTACACCGTTACCTACCTATCCTTCAGCCCAGTTCCAAAGGCTAAGGACGACGGTGACCAGTACGACATGCACCCAGTTTCATCGGGTCCATACAAGATCAAGTCCTACAAGACCAACGATTCGATGGTTCTAGTGCGCAACGACAAGTGGAAGGCAGATTCTGACCCTCTACGCAAGGACCGCGCATTCCCAGACAAGATCGTGGTTAAGTTCGGTGTAGCAGAGGAAGTTCGCGACCAGACCATTCTGGCCGACAAGGACAAGACTGCTGTTTCGCTAGACGCACTTCTACCTACCAACCTTTCGGCTGTATTTGATGACAACGGTGAGGTTCTAGAGAAGTACAAGGGACGTGCAATCAACGTTTACGACCCATACGTTCGCTACGCAGCTGTAAACGTGTCGAAGTTGAACTGTCTACCAATTCGCCAGGCAATTTACTACGCGAAGAACTTCCAGGCTCTAATCACCCTTGCCGGTGGTCAGGCGTTCAATGGTGACCCAGCCGACGGTGTTATCAAGCCTCTTATGGGTCTTGACTACGCTGAGACCGGTTACGCAACCAAGGATGCTGACTGGAAGCCAGAAGGTAACGTCGAGAAGGCTAAGGCACTTATGGCACAGGCTGCTACCGAGTGTCCTGAGCTTCACGCACGTGCAACCGACCCTAAGCGCGGTATCGTCTACGACATCGCTGACAGCGAAACCAACAAGAAGGGTTCGGCCATTTGGATCGAGTCTCTAGCTGCTGCTGGTATTACCATCAAGTTCAACTTCATTGAGCCAGGTAAGTACTACGCGGTAGTTCTAGACCCAACCAAGCAGGGCGACCTTTCTGCTGGTGGATGGGCACCGGACTGGGCTAACGCCTCGACCGTAATCCCTGAGCTATTCACCCAGGAGGGTGGATTCCCAATGTCGCAGAACTGGGGCGACCCAGCTTACGCCGAGTTCAAGAAGCGCTCCGACGCTAACCTATCCGAGCCAGACCGCGAAAAGCAGGGTAAGGAATGGGCTGCACTGAACAAGTACGCCATGGACCAGATGTGGGTAATCCCTGGCACCTTCTCGAAGACTCAGGAAATCTGGGGCTCGAAGATCGGTGGAGCATTCTTCTGGGAGCCACAGGGCGCATTGTCGTTCGGTGACCTCTACCTAAAGAAGTAGCACCAAACTAGTTGTCTCGTGGTGTTGGGGTTCGCCCCAACACCACGGGCACTAGCTCTTTACTAGTCAAGAAAGGAACATGATGAACGGTCTATGGGCCTACATCGGCCGCAGGTTAGGCATCACGCTGCTAATCCTTCTTGCCGTAAGTTTCACTGTTTACGTAATTTTCTCCCTGCTTCCATACGACCCTGCCTCACTCACCTGTGGCAAGAGCTGTAATGACCCAGGAATTATCGAAGCTAACCGAGTTCGTCTCGGTTACGACAAGCCATTCTGGGAACAGTATTGGATCTTCTTGGTTGGTCTTGTGGCCGGCCGCACTTTCGGTGAAGGCCAGGCAGAGATCTTCTGTGCTGCTCCTTCATTCGGTTACTCTTTCCTCCAGCACGCTTGTGTAACCGACCTCATCGCCGACGCAATTCCAGTGACCATCTTCCTGGCCGTCGGTGCTCTAATTCTTTGGTTGATTGTCGGTGTGGGTCTGGGCATGATTGCCGCCCGCTACCGAGGCAAGATTTGGGACACTCTGTCAACCGCTTTCGTCCTAGTCGGTACCTCGCTACCAACCTTCTTAACCGGTCTCGTTCTGATCGTGTTCCTAGTTATCAAGGTCGACTGGTCACCGTTCCCAGCCGGTGGTTATACGGCGCCCGATGAAGACTTCGGTGGCTGGCTACTGAGCATGGTCCTTCCTTGGATTACCTTGGCGTTTGCCTACTCGGCTATTTACACGCGATTCGTTCGTAGCCAGGTCCTTGAAATTTCAACCGAAGACTACATTCGTACCGCTAAGGCCAAGGGGCTAGAGGAGCGCAAGGTTTTGTTCAAGCACACCATGCGTGCGGCTCTTGCTCCGATTGTGACTATGGCTGGTCTCGACTTCGCGGGTCTGCTCGGCGGCGCGATCTTGACCGAGGCTGTCTTCAACCTGCCAGGTATGGGACGTTTGTCGCTGAACGCTGTGGTTGACATTGACCTACCTGTGATTGTTGCCACGACGATTTTGGCCGCGGCAATCGTGGTTGTAATCAACATGATCCTAGACATCGTCTACGCATTCCTAGACCCGAGAGTGAGAGTCTAATGTCGCTACTTTCGGTAAAAGACCTACGCGTTGAATTCAAGACCCCAGACGGCGTAGTAAAGGCTGTTGCCGGTGTCTCGTTCGACCTGAACGCCGGTGAAACCCTGGCTCTGGTTGGTGAATCTGGCTCTGGTAAGTCGGTAACTAACCTCGCTTACATGGGCTTGCTTCCCAAGGCAAAAACCACCATCACCGGTTCCGCAATTCTGCAAACCGAGGCTGGACCGGTTGAGCTGATTGGCATCGACGCCGAACGTCTTCGTTCGATTCGCGGCAAGGAAATCGCCATGATTTTCCAGGATCCGATGTCTGCGTTGCACCCGTACTACACCATCGGTGACCAGCTCATCGAGGCTCACCAGGTTCACAACCAGGTTGACAAGAAGGTTTCGCGTGACCGCGCAGTTGAACTTCTGACTATGGTTGGCGTTGCCAACCCAGAAGAACGTCTTGCTGCTTATCCACACCAGTTCTCCGGTGGTATGCGTCAGCGCGTCATGATTGCCATGGCCCTGATGAACGACCCGAAGGTGCTCATCGCCGATGAACCAACTACCGCGCTTGACGTTACCGTTCAGGCTCAGATTTTGAAGCTGATTCGCGACCTTCAGGAGAAGTTCTCGATGGCCGTAATTCTGATTACCCACGACCTCGGTGTTGTGGCTGGTGCCGCCGACCGCGTCAACGTTATGTACGGTGGTCGTTTGGTTGAGAGTGCCGGTGTCAACGAGCTTTTCGAGAAGCCAATGATGCCTTACACAGACGGCCTGCTGGATTCAGTTCCTCGCATGGACAAGGGTCACGGCAAGCGTCTTCGTGCCATTCCCGGCCAACCACCTTCACTAATTACTCTGGGCGACGGTTGTGCTTTCGCTGCTCGTTGCACCCGTAAGGATGAACTTCCTACCGGTCGTTGCGACGTGTCTCCAGAGCTCAAGGAAGTAAAACCCGGCCACCTAGTTAGATGTCACCTCTATGACAGCAAGGGAGTTACCAAGTGAGCGAACCATTACTCGAGGTAACAGACCTTCAGAAGTTCTTCCCAGTTTCCGGTGGAGGGATCTTCTCGCGCGACCGCGGCACCAACAAGGCCGTTAATGGTCTGAGCTTCAGCCTGATGCCAGGAGAGACTCTAGGTCTGGTTGGTGAGTCTGGGTGTGGAAAGTCGACCGCTGGTCGAACCATCTTGAAGCTTTACGATCCAACCGCTGGTTCAATCAAGTTCGAGGGCGAGGAGATTTCGGGTTACTCGAGCTCCAAGATGAAGCCGCTGCGCACCAAGATGCAGATGATTTTCCAGGATCCTCAGTCCTCTTTGAACCCACGTCAGACCGTTGGCGCTATCGTTGGTGCTTCTTTCGAGGTTCACAAGATCAAGCCTGAGCAGGGTGTGAAGCGTGCAGTTCAGGAACTTCTTGAGCGTGTGGGTCTAAGCGCTGAACACTACGACCGTTACCCGCACGAGTTTTCTGGCGGTCAACGTCAGCGTATCGGCATCGCCCGAGCACTCGCGCCACAGCCAAAGTTCATTGTTTGTGATGAACCGGTTTCGGCCCTTGACGTTTCGATTCAGGCACAGGTTGTGAACCTGCTGACCGACATCCGCGATGACCTCGGTATCTCGTATCTGTTCATCGCTCATGACCTTTCGGTGGTTCAGCACATCTCCGACCGCGTTGGCGTGATGTACCTGGGCAAGATGATGGAAATCGCTCCAACCGATTCCATCTACTCGACCCCGCACCACCCCTACACCAAGGCTTTGCTTTCAGCGGTTCCGATTCCTGACCCGAAGCTCGAGCGCAAGCGTGAGCAGATCGTTCTTCAGGGTGACCTTCCAAGCCCAATGAAGCCTCCAACCGGTTGCGTGTTCTCAACCCGCTGCTGGAAGGCCCAGGCCAAGTGCTTCGAGGTCGAGCCAATCCTTCAAAAGGTTGGCAAGGCCGAGGTCGCCTGTCATTTCCCTGAATAGCTTGTAAGCGTGCTGCCATCGTTCGCTTCGTCTCTGGAGCGCTTTCGCACCCATCTTCAGGCAGGTCGCGGTCACTCGCCGCACACGGTCAAGGGCTATCTCACCGACCTTGAAGACCTGGCTGAGTTCTTAGAGCGAGACGGCATTCCGGTGCCGGGCGAGATTGACATCGAGGGACTTCGTTCTTGGCTCTTCAGTCTCAGCTCGCGAGGGCTGGCTAAATCTTCGATGGCCAGAAAAACTGCAGCTGCTAGGGCATACACAGCTTGGCTTCTGGAACAGGGCGAGATCGCGCAAGACCCAGGTCTAAGGCTTCGAACTCCAAAGTCGGATAAACACTTACCTAAGGTGGCAACTCGAGCAGCCATGAACGAGGTCTTCGCAGGCCTCGAGCAGCTTGCTGGCACGGGTGAACCAACCGCACTTCGCGATTTGGTGATCATAGAGCTGCTTTATGCCACGGGTTGTCGTGTGAGTGAATTGGCAGGGCTAAACCTTAACGACATCGATTCCTCACGTCGTTTGGTAAAAGTCACTGGTAAGGGCAACAAGCAGCGCATGATTCCGTTTGGGCTGCCCGCCGCTTCGGCACTTGAGGGTTGGCTGACCAAGGGGAGACCTGCTTTGGTCAGCGAGAAGACGGCATCGGAGCTGTTGCTAAATAGTCGAGGTTCAAGACTTGGAACCCGGCAGATCTTTGAGGTTGTAGCTAGAGCGCTGGCAGGCACCGCAATCGGCGCAGCTGGGCCGCATGCTCTGCGCCACACGGCAGCTACCCACCTTCTTGATGGAGGGGCAGACCTCAGAGCCGTTCAAGAGATACTTGGACACGCGAGCCTCGGCACCACTCAGATCTACACTCACGTGAGTGTAGAGCGGCTCAAACAAAGCTACGGAGCTGCCCATCCCAGGGCTTGAGCCGGCTGGGTGAGAGTTCGCCTAGGTTGTAGAGCGGCGAGAGGTATCCGCCTTCGGTTTTGATGCCAAAGTGTAGGCAGAGCGTTACCTTGCAGTGCGAGAAGTAACCCTCGCCAACGCAAACCGAACCGATTTGCTGGCCTGCCGAAACACTTTCACCCTTGGAGAACCTGCCGCAGACCGGCTCCACGGTGCTGACTAGACCGTTTTCGTGAGCAATCGAGACCACCGACCTGTTCACGATAAGCCCCGAAAAGTGAATCGTGCCAGAGGATGGTGCAAAGACCTTATCGCCTTCATTTACGAGGTAGTCAACGCCTCGGTGCCCGGCGCTCCAATCTGCGCTCGGTTGCAGGAAATCGCGTACTAGGGCTGGGTTATCAATGGGAACTCGCCAGTTTTCGCCTGCGAATGCGTCTGAGGTTTTTGGCAGATATTGCAGTAGGAGCGAGGCGGCCACGACGGCCAGGGTTGCCACGGTTCGTTTTCTGAACATACATCTAAGGATTTCAATCGAAAGACCTATTTTTAGGAGTGTGAAAAATCGGTGGAAAACTCCGAATCACCCCTGATAGGCTTGTCTTAGCAACGTTTAGGCGTTGACTTCGCGTGTCGAACCCCATCGAAAACACTCAGTCCAGCTTGCTGGTCGTTTTTGATGCGACACCAGGTGTTACCAGCATCCGCTGGGAACAGATCAACTGAGTGGCACATTAGTGCCAAAAGGAGAAACTGCCATGGCAGTAGTAACTATGCGCGAGATGCTTGACAGCGGCGTGCACTTCGGGCACCAGACCCGCCGTTGGAACCCAAAGATGAAGCGTTTCATCTTGACCGACCGCTCTGGTATCTACATCATCGACCTACAGAAGTCGCTAACCCACATCGACCAGGCCTACGCGTTCGTTAAGGACCTAGTAGCAGCCGGTGGCTCGATCATGTTCGTTGGAACCAAGAAGCAGGCTCAGGAAGCAATCGCTTCGCAGGCGCAGCGCGTTGGTCAGCCATACATCAACGAGCGTTGGTTGGGTGGTCTTCTGACCAACTTCCAGACCATCCAGAAGCGTCTAACCCGTCTAAAGGAACTTGACGTTATGGACTTCTCGGGCGAGACCAAGACCGGTCTAACCAAGAAGGAACTTCTAATCCTTCGCCGCGAGAAGGACAAGCTAGAGAAGTCGCTTGGTGGTATCCGCAACGTAACCCGTCAGCCTTCGGCTCTTTGGGTTGTTGACACCAACAAGGAGCACCTAGCAATCACCGAAGCCAAGAAGCTAGGTATCCCAGTAATCGGTATCCTCGACACCAACTGTGACCCAGACGAGGTCACCATCGGTATCCCTGGAAACGACGACGCAATCCGCTCGATCGCTCTGCTAACCCGCGTTATCGCTGATGCAGTTGCCGAGGGTCTAAAGGCTAAGCACTCGAAGCCTGAAGAGAACGAGCCTCTTGCCGAATGGGAACAGGAACTTCTAACCACCGAGGCTCCAGCAGAAACCGCAGAGGTTTCTGTGTCGGAAACTCCAGCAGAAAAGGACGCAGAGTAATGGCGAACTACACCGCAGCCGACGTAAAGGCTCTACGCGAGCGCTCTGGCGCTGGCATGATGGACTGCAAGAACGCTCTCGACGAAGCTGACGGCAACGTTGACAAGGCTCTAGAGGTTCTACGCCTCAAGGGTCTCAAGGGCGTTACTAAGCGCGAAGGTCGCACCACCAGCAACGGTCTGGTTGTTGCACGTGTGGCCGGAGGAACCGGTTACCTTCTTGAGCTAGCCTGTGAGACCGACTTCGTTGCTAAGGCAGAGAAGTTCGTTTCGCTTGCTGAGTCGATCGGCGACGCAATCGTTGCAGCCGGTGCCAAGACCCTAGAAGCCGCACTTGCTGCCGACCTAAACGGTAAGTCTGTTGCTGACGCAATCAACGACGAAGCTGCAATCATGGGCGAGAAGGTTGAACTTCGCCGTCTAGCAGTTGTTGAGGGCGACAAGGTTGACGCTTACATGCACCGCACCAGCAAGGACCTTCCTCCACAGGTTGGTGTTCTTCTTGCTTACTCGGGTAACGACGACGAGACCGCACACGACGTGTCGGTACACATCGCCGCTTTCTCGCCTAGCCACCTAACTCGCGACGATGTAGACGCAGAGGTTGTTGCAACCGAGCGCCGCATCGCAGAAGAGACCGCTCGCAACGAGGGCAAGCCTGAGGCTGCTCTTGCCAAGATCGTTGAAGGCCGTGTAACCGGCTTCTTCAAGGAGAGCGTACTTCTAGAGCAGGACTTCGCAAAGGACAACAAGTTGTCGGTCGCCAAGGTTCTAGAGAACGCTGGCGTAACCGTTTCGGCTTTCGCACGTTTCCGCGTAGGCGCCTAAGCAACTAATTAGTGAAAAGGCTCGGTTTTGTGACCGAGCCTTTTCCTTTGCCGAAATAGGATGGAAGGGTAGGAGGAAGTCATGGCACAGAAGCGTCGCGTTTTGTTGAAACTTTCGGGTGAGGCGTTCGGAGGCGGAACTCTTGGGGTGAATCCAGATTTCGTGGCCGAGTTTGCCAAAGAGATCGCCGAGGGTGCCAAGAACACCGAAATTGCAATCGTCGTTGGTGGCGGAAACTTCTTCCGCGGAGCAGAGCTCTCGCAGCGCGGCATGGACCGCTCACGCGCCGACTACATGGGCATGCTCGGCACCGTCATGAACGCCATCGCTCTGCAAGACTTCCTCGAGCAGGCCGGCGTTGACGCTCGCGTGCAATCTGCAATCACCATGTCTCAGGTCACCGAGCCTTACATCCCACTTCGCGCCATTCGTCACCTCGAAAAGGGTCGCGTTGTAATCTTCGGCGCGGGTGCAGGCATGCCATACTTCTCAACCGACACTGTAGCTGCTCAGCGTGCGCTGGAGATTCACGCCAACGAGGTGCTGGTCGCTAAGAACGGCGTTGACGGCGTTTACTCGGCCGACCCGAAGAAGGACCCTAAGGCCAAGCGTCTTGAGAAGATCAGCTACCAGGAGGCTCTAGTTCAGGGTCTCAAGGTCGTGGATGCCACCGCATTCAGCCTTTGCATGGACAACAAGATGCCAATGCGCGTCTTTGGCATGCAGGGTAAGGGAAACATCACCGACGCCATCAAGGGTAAGAACATCGGAACTTACGTTTCGGCTTAAGTTTTAGAAAAACAGGAGAATCAATTGATTTCGGAAGTAATCGCAGAAGCCAAAGACAAGATGGGCAAGGCCGTAGAGGCAGCCAAGGACGACTTCTCGTCGGTGCGCACCGGCCGTGCCAACCCAGCCATGTTCCAGAAGATCATGGTTGACTACTACGGCACCGGAACGCCACTCGGTCAGCTGGCTTCGATGCAGAACCTTGAGGCTCGAACCCTCGCCATCACCCCTTACGACAAGAGCGCTTTGATCGCCATCGAGACCGCGATTCGCAACGAGCCAAACTTGGGCGCTAGCCTCAACAACGACGGCGCGACCATCCGTGCATCACTTCCTGACCTGACCGAAGACCGCCGCAAGGAGTACGTGAAGCTGGTTCGAGGTAAGGCTGAGGACGCCAAGGTTGCGGTTCGCAACATTCGTCGTCACGGCAACGATGCACTGGCTGCATTGAAGAAGGACGGCGCTGCCGGCGAGGACGACCTAGCCCGCGCCGAGAAGGAACTTGACGCCATCACCAAGCAGCACGTAGATGGCATCGATGACGCTCTAAAGCGCAAGGAAGCCGAACTTCTCGAGGTTTAGTTGGCTAAGAAGAAGGAAGCTGAAGGCGGTCGTAGCCTCTCCAAGTCGGTTCTCTACGGAGTTCTGCTTGGCGCGCTGTTTCTGCTTTCCATCCTGATCGTTCGCGAACTTTTTGTCGTCTTGGTGATGGCAGCGGTCGGCTTCGGAACTTGGGAACTGGCCACTGCCCTTCGTGGAAAGAGTTGGTACGTCCCGAGGGTCCCAGCTGTTATCGGATCGATGCTCATCATGCCCGCCACCTACATTTGGGGCCCGAAGGGGCAGTGGGGTTTCACCTTGGCCACCTCGCTGGTTCTCATGATCTGGCGCTTAGTTCACATCCTCTGGGAGAAACGTCGTAGCGTGGAGCAGACTTTTGCCGAGACACTCAAAGACTTAGGCGCGGCGGCCTTTGTGGTCATCTACGTTCCACTAACCTTGAGTTTCTCGGTCTTGCTGTTAGCTCGCGAAGAAGACGGCTCGGCATGGGTTCTCTCGTTTGTGGTTCCCGTGGCGCTGATCGACACCTTCGGATATCTAGTAGGTCGAAAGCTCGGTAAGCACAAGCTGGCCCCTGGCGTCAGCCCTAAAAAGACCTGGGAAGGTTTGGCTGCCTCCATAGTCGCCGGGCTCGTATCGGCAACGCTGCTGGTCTGGTTGGTCGCCGATCGTCCATGGTATCTGGGAACGCTGCTCGGTGGCTTCCTAATTTTGGCTGCCGTGTTTGGTGACCTTGCCGAATCGCTAATCAAGCGAGATCTCGGCGTGAAAGACATGTCTTCACTACTACCTGGCCACGGAGGAATCATGGACCGTTTGGATTCGCTACTTCCGGCTGCGCTTGTGACTTACATATTCGTGACTGTAATAGGGCTATAGGTAACTCATGAACACTTTCCCAACTGTCGGTAAGAAGAACTTCGGCTACGAACCAGCCGAGGTGGATGCCTTTATCGCGCTAGCGCGAGACCAATACGCAAGACCGGAGAGCCGAGTCATCAACTGGAAGACCTTGGTTGCCACCGGTTTTCAATTGGTCAAGGACGGCTACGACGTAGCCGCAGTTGATAAGGCCATCGAAAAACTCGAAGACACCTTCGCCGAGCGCGATCTGAAGTCGCCAGTGTTCCAGTTCCCCCTTGTCAACAAGACCGAACAGTTAATCAAACTGCGTACGCTTCTTGCTTCAAGAATTGCTAGGCCTAAGGGTAAAAAATTCGAAAGAGCCGGTGTCTTAGGCTTGGGATACAGTCGTAAGGTAGTTGATGCTCTGGTCGGTTTGGTGGGGGAGTTTCTCGAAGACCAAGAAGCTTTGGAGCTTGACGAACTGCGTGGTCTGAAGTTTAAAGTAGTGCGGGGAGGCTATGTTGAGTCGCAAGTTGATACCTACATCGACCGTTTGGTTGAGTTCATTCAAACTCAGCGTTTTACGCCTAAGCCTGTTGACCCTTACTCTGGCTCTAGTGTTCCAGGGGAGTGGGGCGTCCCTAGCGTCACAGAATCCACAAACCCTCCACTCAGCGACATCCAGTAACGCACTCACCTACGCCAAGTCGCTCAAGACCAAGGTCTGGGCAAGTCACACCGGCTATGCGCGTTCCAAGTTCTCTTCGGGCTGGGGCAGGATCGAGATGAGCGGTCACTCCTGCGACCTCAGAAACTACGTGCTCACCAGAGACCTAAAAAACATCACCAGATCGTCCAGCAATTGGTGCAACGTCACCACCGGAATCTTGAACGACCCGTACACCGGTAAAACGATCAATTTCGTTAGAGGTGTTGGCACTTCGAACGCTGTGCAGATTGACCATGTGGTTGCTTTATCAAATGCCTGGTCAACCGGTGCGCAGAGCCTCACTACAGCATCGCGGTACTCGATCGCCAACGACCCGATGAACCTTTTGGCAGTGGATGGTCCGACCAACGGTTCGAAATCAGACAAGGACGCCTCCCGCTTCCTGCCACGTCTGGCCTACCAGTGCAAATACGTGGCCAGACAGTTGGCAGTGAAAAAGAAGTACAAACTGTGGGTTACCGCATCTGAAAAGTCGGCCATGGTTCGAGTATTGCAAACCTGTCCGAACCAGCTGCTGCCTACGAAATAGGGGCTAGCGCTTCACTTTTAGGCAAACTAAACTGAAGTTTTGATGTTCTAGCAGTGGATTTAGGAGGTGTCATGGGTCGTCACGAAGCAGTCAAAGTAAGTTCGCTGGCGCGTTTTGACCAACCTCTCTCCACCTTTTCAAAGTACTCCGGCCTTTCAGCCGTAGGCCGCATGCTCTCTAAGCGCAAGTACTGGGGATTTTCGCTAAGTCTCGCCCTAGTGATGGTGACCATCGTTGATCCATACTCTGGAACTCTTGCCGCCAGCGCAGCGCAGTCTGAATACATCAACTACTTCGAAGAAGGCGCAGATACCCCATTGGTCACCGTGACGATGACCCGCGGAGGCTACGACGTCCTAACTGGGACCGATGCCAAGGCCGTATTCGTTGAGCTTGCCGACATTCCTAGCGCAGACACCGTTCAGGCGATTGCCTACGGCAAGATGGCAGGCTTAGGTTGGGGTCGCGAACAGTATTCGTGTCTAGTGAAACTTTGGAACCGCGAGTCCAACTGGCGTGTGAATGCTTACAACAAATCTTCCGGTGCCTACGGAATCCCGCAAGCGCTTCCTGGTAACAAGATGGCTACCGCGGGCGCCGACTGGCTAACCAATCCGGAAACCCAGATCAACTGGGGTATTGGCTACATTCAGAGTCGTTACAGCACGCCGTGTGGTGCCCTCTCGCACTCGGATCACAAGGGTTGGTACTAAGTGCCTCGTTCCAACCGTCCAAGGCGCTCAAAGCGCTCTGAAGACGATGGCGAACTAAACCTAGACCTTGCCCGCATGGGATTTAAAAAAACCGAGGTGAAGCGCGGAGTGCTCTATTCGGTGCAAACCTCTACGGGGGCCAACGCCGAGGCTGGAAAGTCGTGGGTCTGCCCACACTGCAACATCAGTATTTCGATCGGCCAGAGTCACATCGTGGCTTGGGACGAAGTGCGCGGGGTTGAAACCAGACGTCACTTCCACACCGGCTGCTGGTCTAAGTTTCAGGGTCCGCTACTGTGAGCGAAATCCTTGAAATTCGCTCTGGAGTGGAACTTCCTAGCATTCGTGAAGAATTAACCCTCACCACCGCCGACGGGCTAACGCTGGTTGGTGAACTGGCGCTGCCGGTTCATGGTAAGCCCGTGGCGACCCTGCTGACCTTCCACCCGCTGCCAACCCACGGCGGCTTCATGGACTCACACATTTACCGCAAGGCTGCCAATCGACTGCCTGAGCTTGCCGATATCGCGGTGCTTAGATTCAATACCCGTGGCACGTCATCGCCTCGCGGAACCAGTGAAGGCTTCTTCGGTGACGGTGTTACCGAGCAGTACGATCTCGAAGCGGTGATCAAGTTTGCTCTCGAACGCGGACTTCCAAACCTCTGGTTGGTGGGCTGGAGCTTTGGCACGGAACTTGTGCTCAAGTACGGATTCGATAAGCCTGTTCTTGGCGGCATCTTGCTCTCACCTCCACTTCATCGAACCATTGAGGCTGAACTGATTCGTTGGAACGGAAATGGTAAGCGCCTGGTCGCACTCGTTCCCGAACTCGACGACTATCTCAAGCCGGTCGAAGCGTCCGAGCGTTTTTCAGTGATTTCGCAAGCCGAAGTTATTGGGGCTGCCGGAGCAAAGCACCTTTGGGTGGGTGAGGCCTCGACCAAGTGGGTCTTGGATGAAATCGTGAAGGTAGTGAACCCGACAAAGTCGCCTCTGCCTGAGTCGTTAGTTCTTTAGCGCTCGTTCTGGCGAGGCATCCACACCTGACGCAGGATCAGGATGATCGAAGCAGCAACTGGAATCGCCACCAAGGCGCCCATGATTCCAAGCAATGCGCCACCGGCCATGGCCGCCACAACGACGACACCGCCAGGAACCGCAACGGCCTTCTTCATGATGCGAGGGCTGATTACGTAAGCCTCGATCTGCATGTAAACCAAGTAGTAGACGCCAACGACAAGCGCGGTGGCTGGGCTCACGGTTAGTGCAACCAGCGTGACTAGGCTCGCACCGGAGACGGCACCAATTAGCGGGATCAGAGCCAGGATGAACGCCACCGCAGCCAGCACTACCGAGTACGGAACACCCATGATGGTCATCACGATAAATCCTAGGGTGGCATTGATGGTGGCCACGCTTACCTGACCGATCACGTAACGACCAACCGAGTCGGCTACCTCTTCGGAAAGCTGGGCAAACTTGGTGCGCTTTGAGTCTGGAACTAGTGCGTAGATGAACTTCTTGAAACGGTCGAGCGAAGCCATGAAGTAAAGGCTCAGGGTAACGATGACCACGAAACCAACGAAGCCATTGACCAGGCCTAGGCCAACCTGAACCACCCCACCGAGCATCAGTGGCCAATTCTTACTGTCTGATACAAATTCTGCGACCGAGTTGATGCCGTTGCTGATTGCTCCGCCGAACTGGTCGTCCAGGGTTTGCACAAGCGGAATCGAGCTGAGGTCTGAGACTAAGCTAGGCGCGGTGGCCAGTAGGTGAGTGGTCTCGGTAAGCGCGCTCGGCAGAACCGCAACCAAAAGTGCGGTGGCGAGCGAGAGGAATGAAAGTACTACGACGAGAATCGCGATGCTGCGTGAGAGTCCGCGCTTTTCTAACCAGCGAACCAGTGGGTCTAGACCTAGCGCAATGAAGATGGCAGCAGCCATGTAAGTGATGATCGGAGCAAGGGTAGTTAGCGACTGGCCGAACAGAATAGCTGTTAGAACTCCGAGCCCACCCAGAAGGCCAAACTCGAAGGCGTTGGTGACATGAAAGCGGCCCTTTTCGGTCTTGCCGGTCTCAGTCTTTTTCACAGTAGCCATGGCTAGTCGGCAATCGACTCTTGAGCGGCATCTACGACCGAGCGTAGATTCTTGAGGTAAATCGATACGGCATCGCGCTCATTGTTTAGCTTGGCGATTGCCTGCTTCAGGCGACGAAGCTCCGAACGGGAACGTGCTTCGGCCTCGGCAATGATGGCGCGACCTTGAGTTTCAGCGTTGACCAACATCTGCTCAACTTGCTCTTGAGTTTCGGAACGCAAGCGCTTGTTGATTGACTTCGCGGCGGCCTCAAGGGTCTCCGCTTCTAACTTGGCGGCATTTGCTCTGGCGCGAGAGGTTGCCAATACTGCACCGGCTTCGTCAAGGTACTTCTGAGTGGCCTGTACCGCTTCCTGGTGCTTGCGCAGGTACTCGGCTTCGGCTTCGGCGCGGCGTCCGGTGAGCTCAAGCTCAAGATCGATTCGGTACTGCTCACTGACCAACTCTTCTGCGGCCTGAATGTTCGGTTCCTTGTGGGTCTTCTTGAATTCGATCAGGCGCTGCTCGCTGAGACGGCGAGCGGTATCAACCTTGAGGAGCTCCGCTTCGCGCTTTGCTGTGGCACGTAGGCGGGCAGCCTCGGTGGCTACCTGGCCACGGATGGCGCCAGCTTCGCGAGTGGCCTCATCTATGAGGTCTGAAGCTGAAGCAGAAGCCTCTTTTAGGGTCTGGTCGTAATCGGCCTTGGCCTGAGCCTGCAGTCGCTCGGCTCTGCGCTGAGCCTCGGTAACCACCGAATCGTAGTATTCCTTGGCTTCGTCGCGAAGTGCGGCTAGTTCGGTTTCAAGGTCGGCAAGGATGCGTTCGCGCTCCGCCTCAGCATCCGCCACGATCTGGAGCGACTGCTCTTCGGCAGTGCTCAGTATCAGTGCTGCTCTGGTGCCAACCGATGCGTAGTTCGGAGCGGCGGCTTCATCTAGGCGTTTTTGAAGTTCATCGGCCAGCGCACTTTTTTCGCGCAATTCCCCGGCCAGCTGGGCATTCAACGAGCCAACCTGCAGTAATTCCTTGCGAAGTAGGCGAATGGCTTCATCAACGGCCTCGCGGTCATAGCCGCGGATCGATGTGCCGAATTCGCTCTGGTCGCTGGTCAAAGAACACCCCTATGCGGCTATTTTGTAGAATGGGAAGGCTAGCCTAAGTTTACCCCGATTGGATTGTTATGCGCATTTTCATCTCTGTCGCGCTCTACATTCTCGCAATCGGGCTGGGCCTGCTCGGTGTTGCCGAGCGAACCATCTGGGCGCCACCGGTTGAGAAGAAACTTTCAGTTTCAATCGAAGAGAGCCAGCCGCTGGTCATTGTTCCAAACAGCATCTTGAAACTCAATCCAGGCAAGCCGATAGTTAAGGTAACCGGACATGATGAAGTCTTTGTTGCTACCGGTCGTGAATCTGACGTCAAGGCCTGGGTTGGTGCCTCCAGCGTTGACACCATCACGCTCGACAAGAACACCCAGAAGTTGTTCGCAGTTGAACAGGTTTCCGATGCCGCATCAGCGAACCCTGCCGGCTCAGACCTCTGGAGAACCGAACGAACTGCTACCAAGCAGGTTTCCGCCAAGGTAGACACCTCGGGTGAAGGCGCAATCTTGATTGCCAGCGACGGAATTTCGGCAGCCCCAAATCAAATCCTGATCACGTGGAGTCAGGAAGTAGACCTGACCTGGAGTAACGCCCTAATGATCAGCGCTATCGCGCTGCTGTTCATCACTCTGATCTACAACCTGATCATCTACCGCAACATCCGAAACAGCCGTCGGCCTCGTCGTCGCCTACCAAAGGCGCCGCAGGGACCGCGCCTCCGTCGTCGTCGCCGTGAATCTTCACTTCCAAAGCGCGGACGCCGTGTAGCCGGTCGTGACTTCGCGGTTATCCCGGTGACGGTGCTCACCTTCGCAATGCTGTCAGGTTGCGCCAACGCGACCCCTGCAACGGAAACTCCGAGTGCGACGGCAACCGTAGACACTCTGAAGCCAGCTTCGCTGCAACTCGGTCAGATTCGCCGAATCGTAACTCAGGTGGCCGCGGTCGCGAAGAAAGCAGATGAGGCAACCAGTTCGAGCGAGCTACTAGCTCGTTTCACCGGTCCTGCGTTGGAGATTCGCCAGAGCGCTTACAACCTAATCAAGAAGAGCAAGAAGGCTCCTGCCCTCGAGGTAATCAGCTCGTCGCCGCTGACCCTTAGCCTGCCGGAAGCGACCGACACCTGGCCTCGCACGCTGATGGTGGTCACCGGTGTTCAGGAAGACAAGCTGCCAATCCTCATGGTGCTCCAGCAGAGCGAGCCAAGACGTCAATACTTGGTCACCCACGTGAGCACTCTGATTTCCGGTGTAAAGCTTCCAGACGTACCGTCGGTAAAGGTCGGCGGCATTGCCGTGCAACCAGATTCCGCTTACCTGCAACTTCAGCCGCTGCTTCTAGCTAGTTCCTATGGAAACATCATCGACGCCGGCGCGGCATCGCCTGACTACGGCAAGTTCGCACTTTCCGGCGATACCTTCTACAAGCAAATCTCGCAGATTCAAAAGGAGCAGGTGGCAACGCTAACAAAAGCCAAACTGACCTATCAGCACCTGGCTGGTGATTCTGCTCCGATGGCTCTTGCTACAGCCGATGGCGGTGCTTTGGTTGCCATCTACATGAAGGACATCACGACCATTAAGCCGAAGAAGCGCAACTCGGGCATCACCGTGAACGCTCTGGAGCAGGTCGCTCTGGGAGCCAAGGGATCGCTGAAGGGTGTGGTTTCAACCTACGGCGACATGCTGATGTTCTATGTGCCACCGGTTGGCTCAACAGGAAAGGTCAAGTTGCTCGGATGGCAGTCATACCTATTGAAGGTGAAGTCGCTCTAGCCTTTAGCAGGCTTGAACCAAACGGCTGCCAGAGGTGGTACCTGGATGGTTGCCGAATGTAGCTGGCCGTGAGTTCCTTCACCATTTGCGTTTACTGCACCGAAGTTTCCAACACCAGAACCGCCGTAAATGCCTGAGTCGGTGTTCAAGATCTCGTTCCACTTGCCGCTCTTTGGTAGCCCAAGTTGGAAATCGTGGTGAGGCACACCGGAGAAGTTAATCACACAGGCAATTGGGTTTCCCTTGCGGTCGTAGCGAAGGAAGGTCAGAATACTTTGACTCGAGTTACCGCCGTCAATCCACTGGAAGCCTCCGCGCTCATGGTCAAGTTGCCAAAGTGCAGGGTTATCTAGATAAAGGCGGTTCAGGTCTGAAACGAGTTTCTGAAGTTGCTCGTGCTGTGGCTGTTCCAGAATCCACCACTCGAGCCCAGCCTCTTGGTTCCATTCAGTCAGCTGCCCGAACTCACTACCCATGAACAAAAGTTGCTTGCCGGGGTGTGACCACATGAACGAAAGATAAGCGCGGACGTTCGCCAGCTGCTGCCAACGGTCACCTGGCATTTTGGAAAGAAGTGAACCTTTACCGTGAACGACCTCGTCGTGGCTGATTGGAAGAATGAATTTTTCGTCGTAAGCGTAGAGCATCGAGAAAGTGATTTCGCCGTGGTGGTGCGAGCGGTACATCGGGTCTTTCTCGATGTACTTCAGGCTGTCATTCATCCAGCCCATGTTCCACTTGAAGCCGTAGCCAAGCCCGCCGCCGTCGGTAGGAGCCGAAACTCCACCCCAGCTGGTTGACTCTTCGGCGATCATCATGATGCCAGGGTTTCGACGGTAGGCAGTTGCATTCGTTTCTTGCATGAACGCGATAGCGTCTAAGTTTTCGCGGCCTCCATGGATGTTTGGCAGCCAGTTATCGCCTTCGCGCGAGTAATCGAGGTAGAGCATGGACGCCACGGCGTCTACGCGTAGACCGTCGAAGTGGAATTCTTCTAACCAGTAGAGCGCGTTGGCAACTAGGAAGTTACGAACCTCGGTGCGCCCGAAATCGAAGATGTAGGTTCCCCAGTCAGGGTGTTCACCGCGTCGTGGATCGCCGTGCTCATATAGCGGCTCGCCATCGAAACGGCCGAGCGCCCATGCGTCCTTAGGGAAGTGTGCTGGCACCCAGTCCATGATTACGCCGATGCCGGCCTGGTGGAGTCGGTCGATCAGGTAACGCAGGTCGTCTGGGTTTCCAAAGCGCGAGGTTGGAGCGAAGTAGCCAGTGACCTGGTACCCCCATGAAGGTGCGTAAGGGTGTTCGGCAATCGGCATGAATTCAACGTGGGTGAAGCCGAGCTCTTGGATGTACGGAATCAGTTCATCTGCAAGGCTGCGGTAGTCG
>JBEGRZ010000002.1:0-84555 GCA_041180115.1 Actinomycetota bacterium | reverse complement strand
GCGTAGCGCAAGTTCATCTGTGCAACCGAGGCGCCAACTCGCCTTGGTTCGTCGGCGTCAAAGTCATCTGGCTTACCAGTGTCGATTTGGCAGAAGTCACAGCGACGAGTGCACTGCGCGCCACCGATCAAGAAGGTAGCCTCACGGTCTTCCCAGCACTCGAAGATGTTCGGGCAACCGGCCTCCTGGCAAACGGTGTGCAAGCCTTCGGTCTTTACCAGCGACTGCAGTGCCTGATACTCAGGTCCGAACTTCGCCTTAGTTTTAATCCACTCAGGCTTCTTCTCAATTGGAGTCTGTGCGTTGCGAGCTTCGATTCGAAGAAGTTTGCGCTCTGGAGAATGTTCGCTCAAAGTTGGACCTTACTAATTTCACCGAGGTGGCGTTTGACTACTTCTGCGGCTTCAGCCGGAGTAATGTCTTTTCCCGTTAATTCTGCCAGAGTGCTGGTCTTGGCATCAGCAATGCCGCAGGCGATGATGGTCTCGTACGGCTGAAGCGAGTTGTTGCAGTTCAGCGCGAACCCGTGCATCGTTGTGTGTTCAGAAACGCGAATGCCAATTGCGGCAATCTTCACAAACGAATCACCTTGCGCGACCCAAACCCCTGAGCGACCCTCAACTCGGGTTGCGGTCACGCCGAATTCGGCGACCGAATCAATCAGCACCTGCTCCAACCAGCGCACGTAGCCAACCACGTCAATCGGTCTTGGTAATTGCATGATTGGGTAGCCAACCAGCTGACCCGGACCATGCCAGGTGATCTTGCCGCCGCGGTCAACCTCGATAACTGGAGTGCCGTCCTTTGGGAGTTCGATTTCGTCTGTGCGCTTTCCAGCGGTGTAAACCGGGGAGTGTTCAAGTAGGAGCACGGTGTTTGGCCTACGTCCTGATGAAACTTCGGCGTGAACCTCGCGTTGAATGTCCCAGCCTTCGTTGTAACCAACAAAGTCCGGGGCTAAACCTACGGTGATGAATTCAGGCACTGGTCAATTCTATTTCGCTCGGAGTTACTAACAATTTGGGGGATCGCCTTATTTCAACGCCTCAGATGCAAAAGGATTAGCGAATGGGTGCTCACGTCTCGACTCGTCAAATTAGTAAACCGGTATTCCGATCAGGATTGGTCATACGAGCAACGCAAAACGGTCTCAAAATTAGCTTCGGCCCCTTCGCGAGGCCCTGGCCGCTGATCTGGAAACGTGCAGCCTTGGCAGGGATGAGGCCTGAGGTCCTCCAGCACGACAAACCTAAACTGCTAATTCAAACCTCGGTTGATGGGTTCCTGGAACTATTAGAACCTAGGACGCAAAAACGAAAGACTGCTCGGTCAAAGTTTGTCCCTCCGCTTGCTGGGCTGGCAGTGATTTTGATTGCATTCACAATGCCCTTGCATTCCGCCAAACCAAAAGCACAGTCACCCCAAAAGAAAACCGATTCGTGTTCGCTCACCAGATTGAAACAAGTTCTAGCCGGAGACGCCGAGGTATCAGAAATCGAATTCACCAAAGCTGAGAACTTCGGCGGAATTACCTCTGGCGTGCTGACCTGTAAGGGGGCCCGGTATAGTTACACGCTCGAATCCAAAGGACTCGAGCGTGTACTGAAGGTTGGAAAACTAAATTCCTAGGTTGCCTTCGAAGGCTGCGTTCTCTAGTCGAGTCTTGACATCAACTAGGAAGCGGCTGGCATCCGCACCATCAACCAAACGGTGGTCGTAGGAGAGGGCCAGGTAAACCATCGAACGGATGGCGATCGAGTCGTTTCCGTGCTCATCAGTTACTACAACCGCACGCTTGCTCACGATTCCGGTACCGAGGATGGCAACCTGTGGCAGGAAGACCACCGGGGTGTCGAACAGTGCGCCACGCGAGCCAGTGTTGGTGAGGGTGAAGGTTCCACCGCCGAGCTCGTCTGGCTTTAGCTGGTTGCTGCGAGTACGTGCTGCTAGGTCGGCAATCTGCGATGCGATCTGAGCAAGGTTTAGATTGCCCGCCTCGCGGATTACTGGAGTCAGTAGGCCACGCTCGCTGTCAACCGCGAAGCTTATGTTCTCGGTTGGGTGGTAAACGATGCTGTCGCCCTCAATCGAAGCGTTCAACTTCGGGTGAGCCTTCAGGGCCTCGGCTGCTGCCAGAGTGAAGAACGGCATGAAGTTCAGCTTGACACCGGTCTTGCCGGTGAAATCTGCCTGAACGCGCTGACGGAGCTGAGCGATGCGGGTTACATCCACCTCGACGACGGTGGTTAGCTGAGCGCTGGCCTGCATCGATGCGACTGCACGTTCGGCTAGTACCTTGCGCAGGCGTGACATCGGCTCGGTCTGACCGCGTAATGCGGAAACCTGAGCTACTGGAGCTGCTGCAACTGGCGCTGGAGCAACTACCGGAGCGGCAGCAACCACAGGAATCGAACCGGTGGCGGCTGCTTCGATGTCTTCACGGCGGATACGACCACCAACACCAGTACCAGTTACGGAACCTAGGTCGATGCCATTCTCCGAAGCGATCTTGCGAACAAGTGGGGTCACGTAGTTAGCATCGCTGGCAGGAGCGGCTGCAACTGGTGCTGGAGCAACTACCGGAGCGGCCACAGGAGCGGCCACAGGAGCAGGTGCTGCCACTGGTGCTGGAGGAGGAGTAAACACGGGAGCAGGAGCAACCTCAGGCTCGGCTACCGGTGCCGGAGCGGCAACTGGAGCTGGAGTTTCAGCGGCAGGAGCGGCTGCTCCGGCACCCGAACCGATAACGGCTAGGGCAGCGCCAACCTGAGCGGTTTCATCTTCCTGAACCAAGATCTGCTCAAGTACACCGGCGAAAGGCGAAGGGATCTCGGTGTCAACCTTGTCAGTCGAAACCTCTACCAGAGGCTCGTCGACGGCAACAGTGTCGCCAACCTTCTTTAGCCAACGGGTTACAGTTCCTTCGGTAACGCTTTCACCAAGCGCTGGTAGTAGTACGTTGTCGCTCATTATTTGCTCCTTGTGGGATCTTTCTTAAATCTTAGGCGTGTGCGTGAAGTGGCTTACCGGCAAGAGCTAGGTGTGCCTCTCCGATGGCTTCGTTCATGGTTGGGTGTGCGTGGATAAGCGATGCTACGTCCTCAGGGAATGCTTCCCAGTTAACGATTAGCTGAGCTTCACCGATCTGCTCGCCAACGCGAGAACCAATCATGTGAACACCGATTACTGGACCGTTGTTCTTGCGGATTAGCTTGATGAAACCAGCCGTTCCCAGAATCTGGCTCTTGCCGTTTCCGCCCAGGTTGTACTCGTAGGTCGATACGTTGCCCTCGCCGTGAATCTCCTTGGCCTTCGCCTCGGTAAGACCAACGCTCGCAATCTCAGGCTCGCAGTAGGTTACCTTCGGGATGCCGGTTTCGTCGATGATGGCTGGGTTTAGTCCGGCAATCTGCTCGGCGATGAAGATACCCTGCTGGAAACCGCGGTGGGCTAGCTGAAGCCCTGGCACGATGTCGCCGGCAGCGTAGACGTTTGGAATGTTGGTCTGGAGGCGCTCATTGGTTAGAACGAATCCACGGTCCATCGAAACACCCTGCTCCTCGTAGCCGAGGCCAGCGGTGTTTGGGCCACGGCCAACTGCAACGAGCATTAGGTCAGCCTCTAGACGGGTTCCGTCTTCGAGTGAAACGATTACACCGTTTTCGTGCTGCTCGACACCAGAGAAACGAACGCCAACCTTGAAGTCGATGCCGCGCTTGCGGAATGCGCGCTCAAGAGCCTTCGAGATTGCTGCGTCTTCGTTTGGAACTAGCGAAGGTAGACCCTCAACGATGGTTACCTCGGCGCCGAACGACTTCCAGATCGAAGCGAACTCAACACCGATAACTCCGCCACCGAGAACGATGACCTTGTTTGGTACGAAGTCGAGCTGAAGTGCGTGCTCCGAAGTGATTACGCGGCCGCCGATTTCTAGACCTGGCAGGCTGCGGCTGTAAGAACCAGAAGCCAAGATGACGTCGGTGCCGGTGTAAGTGTCGCCATTTACGGTCACGGTGCGAGGTCCGGTCAGTCGTCCTTCGCCGTTGATTACGTTTACGTTCTTCGAAGAAACCAGACCGGTTAGACCCTTGAATAGGCGGTCGATGATGCCGTCGCGGTATTTATTGACCTGGTTCATGTCGATCGAACCGAACTGGGCAACAACACCGAACTGAGCGGCTTCCTTGGTTACATCGGCAACTTCAGCAGAGTGCAGGAGCGCCTTGGTTGGAATACAACCGCGGTGTAGACAGGTGCCACCCAGCTTGTCCTTCTCAATTAGTGCAACGCTCTTACCGAGCTGTGCCGAGCGAAGTGCAGCAGCGTAACCGCCACTTCCGCCTCCGAGGATAACGACGTCGAAATTGTGGTCAGCCACATTTACTCCTAATCGAGGGTAGGGATTCGTTTAACGAGTTTACTAGCCAATGTGCTTGGCGAGGGCTACCAACGTGCGAACATGTGAACCCGTTGCGCCCTTCGGGACAACTCCGTAAGCCGAGCCCGCGTTGTGAGCGGTAGCGGCGATGTCGAGGTGGGCCCACTTGATCTTGTCGGTCTCGCCCTTCGCACGGTTTCCAATGAATTCCTGAAGGAACAGGCCACCGATAATGGTTCCACCTGCGGTGTTGCCCATCTTCACATTCGCAATGTCGGCGATGTCAGAATCAAGAAGCGAACGCAGGGACTTATCCAGCGGTAGTTGCCAAACAAGTTCACCGGACGATTCCGCGGCAGTCTTCACGGCATCAACGGCTTCCTGATCGCCCATTAGCCCGGCGTAACGCTTTCCGAGTGCAATCTCAACCGCACCGGTAAGGGTGGCGATGTCCACGATGTAGTCAGGCTTTGCCTCGCTGGCAAGTGAAAGACCGTCGGCCAAAACCAAACGACCTTCTGCGTCGGTGTTCAAAACCTCGATGGTCATGCCGTTACGGGCCTTGATGACATCGTTCGGACGCTGCGCGGTTCCGCTCGGCATGTTTTCTGCGATGCAGAGCCAGGTGGTCACCTTGATTGGAAGCTGCAGCTTTGCAATAGCGATGGTCGCAGCGGCAACGCTAGCGGCACCGGTCATGTCGAAGTTCATTCCCAACATCGAAGCGGCAGGCTTCAGTGAGAGACCACCGGTGTCGAAGGTGATGCCCTTACCAACCAGTGCGAGATGCTTTTTGGCAACCTTTGGTTTGTACTCGAGTTTGACTAGGCGAGGGCCGCGAGAGGAACCCTGACCTACGCCAAGGATCCCGCCAAGGCCTTCCTTGGCCAGGCGGTCTTCGCCCCAAACCTGAACCGAAACACCAGAACCTTTGGCCGCCTTGGTCACAAACTTGGCAAGCGACTCTGGGTAGAGGTCAAGTGCTGGCATGTTTACTAGGTCACGAGTTAGGTTTACGCTGTCGGCAACCACCGAAATTTGGTTCATGACAGCAGTAGAAGGCTTGTGGGCCGAGATTAGGGTGACGCTCTGAACCTTCGGCTCGGCGCCCTTCAGTAGGCCTTTGTATTTGGTGTGAGTGTAGCCACCGAGCGATGCTCCCTCGAGCACAGCAGCAGCCGAGGTAGCATCGGCGGTTTCAAAACCTAGGACGATGTCCTTGAAGGAGGAAAGCGCGCGAACTGCGGCGCCACCGAGGTTGCGCAGGTCGTCCACCGTCAGAGCCTTCGAACCAACACCCATTAGTGCGTAGGTTGCGCCATCTGGACCAGGAACGCGAACCACGCTTTCTGGGCTTGCACTGGCACCAATGCTGGCAAGATCCAACTTGGCTAGGGAAGAAGTTTCGATTCCGGTGGTTCCAAGAACCAGCTTCTCTGCCTTCTTGGTTACGGGAATCACATAGACGCTGTTCTTGTTAAACGAGGTGAACTTGTTTGCTACAGCCAACTTTGGAGTACTCATGTTCATCAGCCTAGCGAAAGTAAAATGTTTAGCGTGAACGGTTACGGATTTTTTGATGTTGTCAATTCTCAGGTTGAGGTGCCGTTTGGTTTACGTATGATTGCCAGCGTCAACGGGTTCACCGACGCCGGTTCGGTTATCGAGCAAATGACCCACAACATCTTGAACCGGCTCGATGCTGAACTCGTCATTCGCTTCGACAACGATGAGCTGCTCGATTACCGATCGAGACGTCCCTCGATGTTTTTCGAAAAAGACCACCTGTCTTCTTACGAGCCGCCACTGCTCGGCATTTATCTTGTTCGAGACGAAGCGGGAATCCCTTTCCTTTTCCTTCACGGCTACGAGCCCGACTTCAAGTGGGAAGCGTTTGCCGATGCCATTGAAGAGATCATTGAAATTTACGCTGTGGTTGATTTCACCTGGGTGCACTCGATTCCGTTCCCAATTCCGCACACCAGGCCAGTTGGCGTCACCGTCAGTGGAAACCGAAAAGATCTCATCGAGCGATTCTCAGAGTGGCGACCGGAGACTGGTGTACCTGGCAACATAGTTCACCTGCTCGAGTACAGACTTGCCGAAATCGGTCTGCCGGTCACGGGCTTCGTACTTTTGGTTCCGCATTACCTAAACGAATCTGATTACCCGATCGCGGCCGTTAGCGGTTTCGAACTTCTCACCGCGGCAACCTCGCTCGTATTTCCAACCGATCACTTGAGAGACGAGGGCAAATCGTTCTTGGAGCGCCTTGCCAAAAAGCTAGAAGAGAATTCGGAACTGGCAACATTGGTGGCCAATCTAGAGCAGGGATACAAGTCACAGCGCGCCGAAACGTTCGGTGCCGTGGTCACTCCGCCGAAGAGTTCAGAACCGGATGCCGAAGAGTTGGCCGCCGAACTCGAAGATTACCTTGCTAATCGACGACGAAATAATCCTGGAGACGCCGAATAGGCAATAAATTCGTCAACTAATTTGTTTAGTTCGATGGTGCCGTCCTGCGTATTTTGTCAGGGTAGCGGTGGCATAATTGAAATGGACCCAGTCTTTTCGAGTTTTCGGATTTGACATGGGTCCTTGTACTGCTCGGTATACGGGCGGCCACCTACTAGTGAGATGAGTCCAGTTGGGGAACGACAAAGCGAACGGCCAGGGGCCAGCCAAGAAGCAGTCCTTTTTGAAAGGACTGTTTGGATCAGGCAAACAGGAGCCAAAAGCTCCGGCGGCAATGACAGAAGCAAAGGAAACCAGCACCATTAGCAAGACCACCCCTGCAAAAACGACTTCCACACCTGCCAAGGCGCCTGCTGCGAAGAAGCCTGCCGCAGTAGCCACTCCAAAGAAGGCTGCACCTGCGACCAAGGCTGCTCCAAAGAAGACCGAGGCAGCTAAGCCTGCCGCTAAGAAGGTCGCGCCAGCTGCAAAGGCCGTAAAACCTGCAGTGGAGAAGAAGGCTAAAGATTTAGCCCCTGCAGCTAAGGCTGCTCCAAAGACCAAGAAGGCGGAAGCTCCTGTCGCCGAAAAGACTGAAAAGCCAGCCAAAGCCGCCAAGAGCACTGGTCCTGCAGCGAAGCCAGCCAAGGCGACCAAGGTGGCCAAGGGCAAACCTGGCAAGCTACCTAAGGGCATGGACGAGGATGACGAAGAGCTAGACGATGAAGACGAACCGCTTGACTCGGTAGAAGACATTGTCAAGGACGCAGCCGCTGAAGTTGACGTAACCGAAATTGAAGATGAGTCGACAGACGACGAATCTGGCCTAGACGCATCGGCTAAGGAAAAAGAAAAGCTAGTAGAAGCCGGCGGTGGTTTCGTTCTCAGCAACAAAGAAGAGAACGACATTCCAGTTCAGACCGCAGCCATCAACGGCGCGACCGCTGACCCAGTCAAGGACTACCTGAAGCAGATCGGTAAGGTTGCGCTTCTAAATGCTGAGCTCGAGGTTGAACTTGCGAAGCGAATCGAGGCTGGTCTCTACGCCGCTGAGAAACTAGCCGACCCTAAGGCAAAGTTCTCGAAGGAGATGCAGTACGACCTAAACCGTGTGAAGAAGGACGGAGAGCGAGCCAAGAGTCACCTGCTCGAAGCCAACCTTCGTTTGGTGGTTAGCCTTGCCAAGCGTTACACGGGGCGTGGCATGCAGTTCCTAGACCTAATCCAGGAAGGAAACCTGGGTCTGATCCGTGCGGTTGAGAAGTTCGACTACACCAAGGGCTACAAGTTCTCGACCTACGCAACCTGGTGGATTCGTCAGGCAATTACCCGAGCCATGGCAGACCAAGCGCGAACCATTCGCATTCCGGTACACATGGTTGAAGTTATCAACAAGCTTGCTCGTGTACAGCGTCAGTTGCTTCAAGATCTTGGCCGTGAACCGACCCCAGAAGAACTAGCTCGTGAACTTGACATGACCCCTGAAAAGGTTGTTGAAGTTCAGAAGTACGGTCGTGAGCCAATCTCGCTAAGCACCCCACTTGGCGAGGATGGCGACAGCGAGTTCGGTGACCTCATCGAAGACACCGAGGCTGTAAGCCCGCTAGAAGCAGTGACCGCGGTTGCTCGTAAGCGTGAACTCGAAAGAATCCTTTCGACCATGAGCGAGCGCGAAGCGCTGATCCTTCGTCACCGTTACGGCCTGATCGACGGAATCCCGAAGACCCTTGACCAGATTGGTGAAGAAATCGGCGTGACTCGTGAACGTATTCGCCAGATCGAAAACAAGGCGATCTCGAAGCTGAAGCACCCAACCCGTGCACAGCGTCTGAGTGAGTTCCGCGGAAACTAGCGATGATTCCACTGGCAGTTCTGGTGGGCAAGGCGCTTCGCTTTGTCCTTAGGCTGCGTGGTGGTGGTTCGGCCGTTCCCGGTCGAATCGCCCTAGCAATCGAGCCTAAGTTCCTCCAGAAAACTCTCGGCCGCATGCAGCGCGGAATCTATTTCGTAAGCGGATCCAACGGTAAATCAACGACAACAGCAATGCTGGTCAAGGTTCTGCGTGCTCATGGGCTAAGAGTTCTTTCTAACCCAGCTGGCGGTAACCTTCCGCAGGGACTGGCATCGGCTCTGCTGGCCGACGTCAGTCTCTTCGGACGCCTTGATCACGATGTGGCTGTGCTTGAAGTTGACGAAGCCTACGGAAAGTTAATTGCCAAAAAGGTTGCGCCAAACGGTCTACTGCTAACCAACCTGCAGTTTGATCAGCTGAACCGCTTCCATTCACCGGAAGAAGTGTTTGGTTACCTTGACGAGCTGGCCACTCTCACTAAAGAACTACTGGTGGTCAACGGAACCGATCCGAATACCGAACGACTAGCCAAGGGACACCGAGCACGTCTCAAGGCTTTCGGAGTTTACGCAAGCAAGGAAGCTGTGGCATCGGCCAGAAATGGAATCCTGGCTGCACCTAGTTTTGACTTAGATGAATCGGACCTGCAACACATCATCAATCTAGTTTCAACATCGGGGAACCGTGCGGTCATCACTCACGGCGGTGCCGCGGTCGAGCTGACTCTGCCGGCTGCAGGGCTTCACTATGCCGTCGATGCGGCTCTGGCTATCGGTATGGCATCGAAGATCATCGGCGCCGATTTCAAGGCGCAGGTTGCCGCCGATGCGATTTCCGAACTGCAAGCCGTTTATGGTCGTGGCGAAGTTATTCATCACCAGGGCCAGAACATCGAAATCATCATGATGAAGAATTTGCCAAGCCTGCAGGCGAACCTCGATGCATTGCAGGAGAGTCCAAAGACCGTGTGGATTTCCGTTGACGAGGGAACGCCGGATCCTTCGTGGATTTACGATATTGACCTCGGCAAACTTCGCCATGCAGATGTCATTTCGGGAACCAAGACTTACCAGTGGGCCACAAGGCTCGCCTACGAGAACCTAGATTTCGGTGAACTAATTGAGGACGAAAACGCAGCGCTTGAGTACTTCCTGAAACTGCCTGGCACCAACAAAACCGCAGTGATCAATTACGAGCAGATGATGTGGTTGCGCAAGCGTCTCGGCCTTCTAGACCTTGAGGGCGGAAATGCCTAAATTCACGATTCTTCATCTCTACCCAAATACCCTTCACCTAAACGGGGAAGTTGGAAATGTCGTTGCGCTTGTAGAACGCGGCAAGGCGAGTGGGCTAGAAGTAGCAGTTCAGTCGGTCGAGTTGGGTGAAAACCTACCAACCGAAAAACCCGACTTGATTTTCATCGGTTCCGGAATCCTCAGTGCGGTGAAGGTCGCCTCTGTGGATCTCGAAAAGAAGTCTCCAAAGCTTATTGATTGGGTTGGCGCGGGTGCCAAGGTTCTCGCGGTTGGCGCGGGTTTCGACCTAATCTCCAAAGGTCTTGAAGTTGAGCCCGGGCAAACCCTATTTGGGCTGGGTCTCGCCGATACCAGGCATCGAATCACTAACGATCACCTAGTTGGTGAAGTTGTAACCGAATCTGGACTAGCGGGATTCATCAACTGGAACCGCGAGATTGTGCGTGGTGGGACAGAGTCAATTTTGGCCACGGTTTCGTCTTCGAATGAGGCGCAATTGGTCGGTTACCAAGACGGCTACCGCACTGGCAACATCATCGCCACCAACATTCAGGGTCCGTTCCTGCCGATGAACCCAAGTGTCGCCGATGAGTTGCTAGGAATTTCGGGCAAAGTTGCCAAGAGGAATGCGACGCTAAATCAACTTGCCGAAAAGTCTCGAGAGGCTATCTCAAGACGAGTAAATCGTTGAGTTTGCCTTCAGGCCGGTGAAGATTTCATCGGTTACGGTTTCAACCAATTCACAAAGGTATTCCGCGGTTGGAGCGCCAGTATCCTCGCCACCAAAAACCAAAACCTCATCACCTTCGCTATAGTCGCCAGCCTCGATCTTGGACGCGAGCGGACCAACCTGAGTCACCTGGTACGCACGACCGCCGATTAGTACCTTGGCCTTGCCGCTGAGCTTTGAGAAGTAGCCGTGGAGAAAACCGATTGAAATTACCTGCGGAGCAATTACTTCTGCTGTCACCGTCATTGGACATTCGAGATCGAACGATGAAGCCTTGCGGCCCTCAATCGGCGAGGTGCCAAATGCACTCACACCAATGCGCACGAGCTCATAACGAGACTGCGGAAGTGCAAATGCAGCCGGGCTCGAAGCAATGTGTCGATAGCCGGTGAAGCCGAGGTCGAAGGCGCGATTGGTCGCTTCGTCAAAGAGAGCTATCGAGGCTTCGTCGGCAGACTTTGAGGTTCCCGAGAGGTGCGACCAAACGGCCACCAGGTCAATCTTGTCGCGGGCGTCCAGTGCTACAGCACGAGTCACCAGTGCGTCCCAATCCTCAATTCGGGTTCCACCCCGGCTAAGTCCGGAGTCAAGTTTCAAGTGAACCTTGGCCATGCCAGGGGCCATCGCGATGCGTTCGAGCTCGGCTAAGGAAGAAGCGCTAAGTTCGATGTTCGAGCGAATGGCTGCTTCGAAGTCGGTAGAAGGGGAGTGCACCCAAGCGAAGGCGGTGGTCTGAACTCCAGCCAGGCGCAGTTCCAAGCCGGTCTCAACATCGAGTACGCCAAGCAGGTTGATGCCGGCGGTCGCGGCAGCCTTGGCTACCTCGACCAATCCGTGACCATAGGCGTCCGCCTTCACAACGGCCATTATGCGCGCAGGCTGCATCTGCTCTCGAATGGTCTTTAGGTTTCGAACGTAAGCCGCGAGATCTACATGCTTGGCTACGGTCAATCCGACCACGTCCTAGCAACACGAGCCGGGATGCGTCCGATGATTTCAAGCGGGGAGAATCCGGTAACTCCGGCCAATTGCGCCAAAGTCTGCGCATCGCCGAAAAGCTCAACCTCGGAACCAATGGACGGGCTATCGATACCTAGATTGATAATGAGCTGATCCATCGCGATGCGGCCCACATTTTTGTATGCCTTGCCCTGAATCTTGACCATTAGTTCGTTGGTGGCGGCTCGCGGGATTCCGTCAGAAAAGCCTAGGGCGACCAAGCCTAGGTTGGTTGGCTCAGAAGTCTTAGAAAGGTGTCCGTATGATATGCCGGTGTCAGCCGGAACCTGCTTCACCGAGACGAGTTCACCAACAAGGCGAACCGCTGGGGTTTCGGTGCCAAGCCCCAAGACTTTTTCAAGCAAGAGTAGTTCGGTGCCATAGAGCCCGAGGAGCCCATCGAAAGTCATCACTGCGTCAATGACCGGACGAGCTTCTTCTGGGCTGAGCCCCAGAACAGAGAGATTTGCCTCAACAGCCGACTTCGAAAGGCGCAGTTCACGACGTAGCCGCCCTGAATGCACTCTCGAAGTCATAGTGCTATCAGTCTATTTAGCAGTGTGTCAGTCAGAGGTAAGGTCAGAGGCTTCAGTTAGCATTTTTTGGTGCCAAACAACGATTACTCAGCAAGACACCTCTCTGTTCTAGAGGGGTTAGAAGCTGTACGTAAACGTCCGGGTATGTACATCGGTTCTACTGATTCCCGCGGTCTCATGCACTGCCTTTGGGAGATCATCGACAACTCGGTAGACGAAGCCCTAGCAGGCTATGGAAATAGCATCGAGGTCAAACTCCACAACGACGGTTCGGTTGAAGTTCGCGACCACGCTCGAGGCATCCCGGTAGACATCGAACCGAAAACCGGACTGACCGGTGTTGAAGTGGTTTTCACCAAGTTGCACGCTGGTGGAAAGTTTGGCTCCGGCTCTTACGCGGCATCCGGCGGTCTACACGGTGTTGGTGCATCGGTTGTGAATGCATTGTCCGAGCGTTTGGATGTTGAAGTTGACCGCGATGGCAAAACTTATGCGATGTCGTTCCGTCGCGGTGAGCCGGGCATCTTCGATGACTCCAAGGGGATTGCTGCCTCGAATCCGTTCCAGCCGTTTGAGGATGCCAGCAAGCTTCGCGAAATCGGCAAGATTGCCAAGGGTGTTTCGGGTACCCGAGTGCGCTATTGGACCGACCCACAGATTTTCATCAAGGACGCCAAATTTGAATTGGAAGACCTGATCGGTCGAGCCAGACAGACCGCTTTTCTAGTCTCTGGCCTTGCCATCTCAGTTCGCGATGAGCGCCTTGCTGAGCCAGTCGAACACAAGTTCCGCTTCGATGGCGGGCTTACTGAATTTGCAGACTTCCTAGCCAAGGACGCCCCGCTCACGGCCACCTGGCGCATCACCGGCGAGGGTGACTACACCGAGACCGTTCCTGTGCTTGACGAATCGGGAAATATGGTTTCCCGAGAGGTGGCGCGTAAGTGCGGAGTTGAGGTTGCACTTCGCTGGGGCACTGGCTACGAGTCAGAGGTTAAGTCCTTCGTAAACATCATCGCCACTCCAAAGGGTGGAACCCACATCGCTGGTTTCGAAGCAGGTCTGATGAAGACTCTTCGTGCGCAGATCGACGCAAATGCCAGAAAACTCAAAGTTGGCAATGACAAGGTTGAGAAGGAAGATATTCTCGCCGGCCTCACCGCCATCGTTTCAGTTCGTATCGCCGAGCCTCAGTTCGAAGGCCAGACCAAGGAAATCCTAGGTACTCCAGCGGTGCGCAACATTGTAACCAACGTGGTTGCCAAGGCGCTTGCAGATCGTTTCGGTTCGACCAAACGTGATGACAAGTCTCAGTCGGCTCTGCTGCTCGAGAAGATTGTTACCGAGATGAAGTCTCGTATCTCGGCCCGAACCCACAAGGAAACTCAGCGCCGCAAGAACGCTCTGGAAACTTCATCACTTCCAACTAAGTTGGTTGACTGCCGCACTCAGGAGACCGAAGGTTCTGAGTTGTTCATCGTGGAGGGTGACTCGGCCCTGGGTACCGCAAAGCTTGCCCGTAACAGTGAGTTCCAAGCGCTACTTCCAATTCGCGGAAAGATCCTGAACGTTCAGAAGGCTTCCGTTTCAGACATGCTTTCCAACACCGAGTGCGCTTCAATCATTCAGGTGATCGGTGCCGGTTCAGGCCGGAGCTTTGAGTTAGATGCGGCTCGCTACGGCAAGGTAATCCTCATGAGTGATGCGGATGTTGACGGTGCTCACATTCGTACCCTCCTGCTCACACTGTTTTTCCGCTACATGAGACCAATGGTTGAAGCCGGTCGCGTATTCGCTGCTGTGCCGCCATTGCACCGCGTTGTGGTTGTGAACCCTGGTTCCAAGCCAAATGACACTCTCTACACCTACTCACAGGCTGAACTAGAAGCGGTGCTTACCAAACTCGCTGCTTCGGGAAAGCGTTACCAAGAGCCAATTCAGCGTTACAAGGGTCTTGGTGAAATGGATGCGGATCAGCTAGCAGAAACCACTATGGACCGCGATCACCGCACCCTTCGCCGCGTACGCGTCGAAGATGCCGAGGCGGCCGAAAAGGTATTCGAGTTACTTATGGGTAACGAGGTCGCACCTCGACGCGAATTCATCATCGACTCAGCCGATGATTTCGACACCGACAAAATCGACGCTTAGTTAGCGGCTACCAACCGATGCGATAGCGCTGTCGGTTGGTGTTCCGCTGGCGTCGCGTTTAGTGAGCTCAAAACTCATCAGGTCAATCGGCTTTCCATCCGCACTGGCACCCAGTGGTTCGGCATCGGCAACTGCCGCGAAATACAAATGATCTTCATCGCGAATGAACTTGTGAGCGCGAACACCGCCGGTGGCACGGCCCTTGGCTGGGAACTCGCTCAGCGCGGATCGCTTAATGCTGCCACCATCGATGCCAGCCAAGGTGCTAGCAGACTTCGCTGCGGTAATCACCTGAACGTTTTCAGCGTCTTCAATCACACCAAATCCAATTACGGTTGCACCCTCGCTCAGGTTCATGCCGGCTATACCAGCCGCGGCACGGCCGGTGGCACGCACGCTGGCCGCATCGAAACGTAGCAGCTGAGCATCTGAGGAAACCAGAACGTATTCGGTTGCACGATCGGCTATGGCGGCGCCTACAACGGAGTCGCCATCCTTCAAGGTGATTATTTCGAACTCATCCTTTGGAGGGTAGTCGGCGTTCACACGCTTGATCACACCATCAGCAGTTGCCAGCGCGATCTCACTGGTTCCGCTCAGGTCAAACATGCCAAGAAGCTTCTCCGAGCCGCTGAGACCTAGGAACTTGGCTGCGTCGACAGCGCTTCCAGCGTCGAACACATCTCCAGCTGGTGGAATGTCCCCAGCGTGAATACGGAGCATGCGGCCGGTGCTGGTGAGGAAGCCGACGTCCTTGCGGGTGGTGGTCTCTACGTGGGTTCCAACACCGTCATGGCGTTTGCGCTTGGCGCCGGGAACAGTTGCGTTGAAGGCAGGGCTACGACCGAGCAAACCGCTTGATGTGAGCAGGATTGAACACTCCGTGTCGGCAAGCTCTGCACCTTCGCTAATTGCCTTGGCATTCGAAATCGGCTTCACTTCGATCTGACCGTCTACTAGAACGGTGCGACGGTCATCTCCGTACTTGGCGGCAACTTCTTCTAGTTCGGAAGCAACAAGGTCTTTCAAAAGATTGTCGTTTGCCAAAAGCTTCTCAAGGAGCTCAATTTCCTTCTTGAGTTCCGAAAGTTCGGCATCAAGTTCTAACTTGCTGAACTTAGTGAGTCTGCGCAGTCTCAGTTCCAGAATGTACTCGGCCTGAAGTTCTGATAGCTCGAAACGAGTCATCAGGTTCGAGCGGGCCTGGTCCACTTCGTCCGAGTTTCGAATGACGCGAATTACCTCATCAATTTCTAGGATTGCCTTCAGTAGACCTTCAACCAGGTGGGCGCGAGCTTTCTTCTTACCGAGGCGGTTTGCACTACGGCGACGAGTTACCTGAATTCGGTGAGCGAGGAATTCACCAAGCAGCTGGCGAAGACTTAGGGTCTGTGGACGGCCATGTACTAGCGCCACGTTGTTGATTCCGAATGAATCTTCCATCGGGGTGAAGCGGTAGAGCAAATCTAGAACGACCTGTGGGTCGAAACCGGTCTTGAGTTCAATGACCAGTTTCAAACCGTTGTTGCGGTCCGTGAGGTCGGTTACGTTAGCGATGCCTTGTAGTTTTTTGTTGTTCACGCCTTCCTTGATCTTCTCGATGACCTTTTCAGGGCCAACGAGGTAAGGAAGCTCAGTAACCACTAGGCCGAGCTTGCGCGGGCTTACGCTCTCAACGGATACCTTGGCGCGAGTCTTGAAGATACCTCGACCAGTCTCGTATGCGTCACGGATGCCTTCTAGTCCAACAATCGAGCCACCGGTGGGGAGGTCTGGGCCAGGCACAAATTTCATCAGGTCTTCGGTAGATGCGTCGACGTTGCGAAGCAGGTGAATAGCTCCAGCGATTACTTCGCGAAGATTGTGTGGAGCCATGTTGGTTGCCATACCAACCGCGATACCGGTTGAACCGTTGACCAGAAGGTTCGGAAAAGCGGCCGGAAGCACTTCTGGTTCGGTCAACTGGGCGTCATAGTTTGGCTTGAAATCTACGACGTCTTCATCCAAGTCGGCGTTCATAAGCATCGAAGCGTGACTCAGGCGTGCTTCGGTGTACCGAGCGGCAGCAGGTCCATCATCCAAGCTTCCGAAGTTTCCGTGACCATCAATCAGCGGCATACGAAGACTGAAGTCTTGGGCCATACGAACCATTGCGTCGTAGATTGCTGAGTCGCCGTGCGGGTGGAGCTTACCCATTACCTCACCGGTGACACGAGCCGATTTCACGTGACCCTTGTCTGGGCGCAAGCCCATTTCGCCCATCATGTAAATGATTCGGCGGTGAACCGGCTTCAGCCCATCTCTGGCATCAGGCAGCGCGCGTGAGTAAATGACCGAGTAGGAATATTCCAGGAACGACTCCTGCATTTCCTTGGTCAGGTCAATGTCAACGATTTTCTCGTCGTGCTGGCTCTTTGAAGTCATGTGTCTCTAAATGGTGTGGCAAACTCTAAGTCGTGAACCCTTTGATGCTACCGAAAGCCCCTAAAGATGTGGGGAGGCTCTCGGATGTGTTCACAAGCGCAATGGCCAGTGTTGGCGCTGGGGGAGATAACCGATTGAGGCTCCCAAAGGCCCGCCATTCTGTGGTCATTTTGGTCGACGGCTTGGGATACGAAAACCTAACTGAAAACAAGGCCTATGCTCGCTTTCTGAACTCCAAACTGGAGTCCTCGTTGCGCTGTGAATTTCCTTCGACGACAGCAACTTCGCTGACGGGTTTGGCTACCGGCGCGCGCTCCGGTCAGCATGGCATCATCGGCTATGCCGTTTACTCGCGAGAGCTCGGCCTTCAACGAAACCTACTCACCGGCTGGCTAGACCGAGCAGAGGCCAGCGAGTTCAAGCAGTTTCCCGATCTTTCGAGTAAAGCGACCCTTGTGACTTCCGTGATTGGCCCAGAACAGTATGCCGAAACCGGTTTCACCGAACTGACCATGAGTGGAGCTTCTTACGTGACGGCCGAGTCGCTTACCGAGCGCTTCGATTCCGCCTTGCGCATTTCTAACCAAAGTGCCAGTAGCGTCACCTACCTTTACGTTCCAGAACTCGATCAGCTTGCTCACCGATTCGGAGTAGAGTCGTCGAAATGGGTAGAGGCGCTAGAGAACTTGGATTCAGAGTTGTCGCGCTACGCGTCCAAGCTGGGTAAAGAAACCGGTGTGCTGCTTACTGCCGATCACGGAGTTCTAGATGTAGCCCACGAGAACCACGTCTATTTAGATGGGTTCGAGTGGTTCACCGATTCGGTTGTTTCTTCGGCCGGTGACCCACGCTGCAATTACATCTACCTGCGAGATGGGGTAGAGGCCGAGGTGCTGGGGCAATCGCTCAAAGATGAATTCGGATCTCGAGCAGCAGTTTGCACGCATGTTGAACTGGTTGAGTCTGGTTGGGTCGCTTCAGGTGATGCGGTCATCGCCGACTACGTTCCTGATTTTTATCTAATTTGGCAAAAAGACTTCGTTGGTTACGATCGCCGCACGGCAAAGCCTCACCATCTGAAACTTATTGGTCAGCACGGAAGCATCACCGATCGCGAAACCAGGATTCCGCTGGTGAAGTTCGGAGTTTTCTAGAAGGATTCGCCTTCATCGGTCTGAGTGCCGCGGACGATTTCATCCCAGGAAGGCATTGGAGCGCGAGCCTTCTTGTGTGCGCCGGATTCTTTCACGGCTGGTTCACCTTCTGAGGCTGACTCTTGTTCAATCTGAGACTCTTCACCGATGTCTACTGGGATAACCTCGGTCACCTGAACCGAAGTCAGTTCAACAACGGGATCAGGTTCTGGCTCAGGCTCGACAATCTCAAAGACTGGTTCTGGCTCAGGTACAGTTACGGGTTCCGGCTCGGGGGCAACTTCAATTACCGGCGCAGCGTCTTCACGGCGCTTACGGAAGGCCTGAAGTTTGTCTTCGGTAACGACGGTCTCTACCGGGTGGTCCTGCTGGGCACGCTTCACAGGTACCGGGGAGTCGAAAACCGAAACCGGGTTCGAAAGGCTCTGGGCGCTTCCGGTTTCCGGGGTTAGCAGGTAGTTGCGAGGATCAAACGTCCAGGTGGCACCGCCGGCGTTACCTTCAGTCTCAAAACCAACACTGATTTCCCAAACGGAATTCACACCACGCTTGGCGCTCCAGGCGATTTCCTTGGCGCCAGCCGAATGCAGCTTGCCTTCAACGATTTCACCGAAGGTCTTCTTGGTGACCTCATTGAAACGATCTGCTGGCATTTCGATTCGAATTGACTTCGCTAGATCGATCATGTGACCGAGCTCTTCAATAACCGGGTGAGCAAAACGCTCAATGAAGCTGAGGCTTGAACCGCTCGATTCGGCCAGTTCAACAATTGACTTACCAGCGCGGATGGCGTCCTGGATTTCGCGAGGAGTTAGTTCAACGCCTGGAGCATCGTTCAGCTTCTTGTCTTTCAAAGTTTTCAGGAGAGCCTCATCAACATGGAGGCTGAAACGTTCACCGTCTGCCGATACCAGCAACAGGGTGTCTTGATCACGTCCGATTGGGTTGAGTTCGCGCACTGTTTCTCCTTGGATAAGAGTTTGCCACTAGGCGCGTTAGAAACCTCGCATTTAGTTAGGTGTGGAATAAAGAACTTTTTTTCGAAGTTTTGGTGTTTTGTGTTTGCGAAATCGCGATAGATGTTGGACACTATTCGCGCCTAGCGCAATTTTCACCGTTTCACGAAGGGTAGGCAGATGGCCACCGATTACGATGCACCACGTAAAGGCGACGACGACGCTGAGTCGCTGGACGCGCTTAAAGAGCGCCTTCCAGAGAAAAGCCAGGTCAGTTCGGAGCTTGACGAGGTTGAGCACGTTGGTGAAATCATCGACCCTGAGCGACACGATGAACTAACCGAGGTAGTAGTAATTCCGCCCCAGAGCGACGAGTTCACCTGCATGCAGTGCTTCATTGTGAAGCACCGTTCCCAGGCCTCAAAGAAGAAAATCGACGGACACGCAGTGTGCGTCGAGTGCGCCGGCTAAGCCTTATTGATTAGAGCTGCGAGCTCTTCTGGGCGCCGCGTGGTTACCAACCAGTACGGAGTTGGATCGTTCGGGTCGTTCAATTCGATTTTGACCAGCTTCTTTACGCTCGCTTGAATGCACAGCCAGGCTCTTGCGTCGAGGTTTGGACCTAGCTCTTCAAACTGACTTTCGCGCTCGATGACTGTTGCCTTGCCCAATAAATTCAAGGGAATCTCTGCATTTCTCGCAGCCAGGGTTTCACCGTCACACAGAAGAACCGGTGAAGAGAAGTAAACGAAAAGGCAAAACGCGACTGTAACCAAGATCGCGACAATCAGAGCAAAGTCCGGAGCGAGAGGCAGCATCACGGCCACGACGCTCGGGAATAGCAGTAGTGGGAGTATCAAATTTGCAGCGCTCGGTAGCACTCGTTCGCGAAACACAATCACAGATTTAGATTACGCTCTACTCATGACTCAAAGTGTGCCCGTGCTAATTGTTGCCGACCCTGAACTCCGTCCTGCCTACGCGCAGCCAGGTGATGCCGGCTGTGATCTTCGCGCATCGGAAGCAGCTGTAGTTCCAGCTCGCGGACGCGTCCTAGTGAAGACCGGTGTATCGATTGCGCTTCCTGATGGCTACGTTGGCTTAGTTCATCCACGTTCGGGTTTGGCAGCAAAAAGTGGCATCACGGTTCTTAACACCCCTGGCACCATTGATGCCGGCTATCGTGGCGAGATCATGGTCACCCTCTACAACAGCACAGACCAGGATTTCCCAGTAGCACGTCTAGACCGAATTGCTCAGTTGGTGATTCAGGAGTTTGCTAGGGCCGAGTTCGTAGTCGTCGACTCGCTTCCAGAGTCACACCGTGGGGATTCAGGATTTGGTTCGACCGGAGTCAAGTAAACCCATGACTGAACTTGTAACCTCTCAGCGCGACGTTGGGCCAAAAGACATTAGTGAAATCCCTTCAACCCTTGGGTTCATTTCGTTCGGCTCACTTCTGATGCCTACTATCGAAGGCGTGATTGTCCGCGGTGAAATCAGTGATGCCACAGGGCAGGTTGTCTCGGTCAGTTTTGAGTACGATGGCTCCTCACTTCAGGTGTCACCTTTTGCGGCGTCGAAGAGTGAAGATATGTGGCCGGATATCTACGCCCAAATCAAAGCCAGTATCGTTTCCAGTGGTGGCTCGGTCACCGAAGGGAATGGCGGCTTTGGCGGGCAGCTAGATGTTAGCGTGCCAACCCCAGATGGCAACAAAGTGATGCGTTTCATTGGCGTTGACGGACCACGTTGGTTCCTGCGCGGTGTTATCACCGGTAAGGCTCTTACCAACGCAGCTGCCGCGGTAAACATGGAAGACATCTTCCGCTCGCTGGTTGTGGATCGTGGAAACATTCCGCTGCCTCCACGCGAAGCCCTGCCGCTAAAACTTCCAGACGGCACTTTTGCACCACCAAAGTTCGCGCTCTAATGACTGAAAAGAAACCTGACCAGAAGCAAGGAGACATCCTCGCTACGCTCGGAGGGCCAGTCGGTATTCTCGAATCTCTCGTTCCTGGCACCGTCTACGTTACGATTTTCAGTCTGACCTTAGACGTAGTACTCTCGGCAGTTTTGGCTGGCTCGATCTCGGTATTTTTCGCCATCCTGCAAATCATTCGCAAAAAGCCACTCACGCAGGTATTCGCCGGTATGGTCGGCCTCGGAATTTCCATTTACCTACCCTTGCGTGACGGCTTGAATGACACTCACGCTGCCGACTACTTCTTGCCTGGGCTTTTGACCAACCTGGCGTACTTCTCCGTCCTAGTGGTCTCGCTCTTGTTTCGAGTTCCGTTAATGGGCTTCGCGCTGAGCCTGTTCACCGGCACCCAAAAGACCTGGCGAAAAGACAAAGCCCTTTACCGACGCTATTTCTGGATCACGGTGATGTGGATCGGTATGTTCGCACTCCGTATTGCAGTTCAAGGGCCACTTTATCTTTCGGGGCAGGTGGCAGCTCTCGGCGTAGCCAAGCTTGCCCTGGGAACCCCGCTTTATGCACTCGTGATTTGGTTTAGTTGGCTAGCCGCTAAGGTGAGCGATAAGTCTCCCAAGTAATGGTAGTTTTGGAAGCGAATATTTCTTTCGCTAGGAGAAGCCATGTCAAAGGTGAACAGTTTCGATTCAGCAGACCTTCTTAAGGTCGGGGACAAGGAATATCGATACTTCCGTCTCGATAAACTCAACGCCCCTAAGCTGCCATACAGCCTCAAGATTCTTCTAGAGAACTTGCTACGCACCGAGGACGGCGCGAACGTAACGGCCGCTCAGATCAAGGCTCTCGCCAGCTGGGACCCAAACGCAGAGCCAGACACCGAGATCCAGTTCACCCCGGCACGCGTGATCATGCAGGACTTTACCGGTGTTCCTTGTGTTGTTGACCTAGCCACCATGCGTGAAGCTGTAGCAGCACTTGGTGGAGACCCAGAGCGCATCAACCCACTTGCCCCAGCCGAGATGGTCATCGACCACTCGGTAATCATCGACGTTGCCGGAAGCGCAGACGCTTTCGAGAAGAACGTAGAACTTGAGTACCAGCGCAATGGCGAGCGTTACCAGTTCCTTCGCTGGGGCCAGACCGCGTTTGACAACTTCAAGGTAGTTCCTCCTGGCACCGGTATCGTGCACCAGGTAAATATCGAGTACCTAGCTCGCACCGTTATGGCACGCGAGGTCGGGGGAGAGCTTCAGGCTTACCCAGACAGCTGTGTCGGTACCGACTCGCACACCACCATGGTGAACGGTCTTGGAGTCCTAGGTTGGGGTGTCGGTGGAATTGAAGCCGAGGCAGCCATGCTTGGACAGCCGGTTTCGATGCTAATCCCTCGAGTCGTTGGCTTTAAGCTAACCGGTTCGATCCCTATGGGCGTAACCGCAACCGACGTAGTTCTAACCATCACCGAGCAGCTTCGCAAGCACGGTGTAGTTGGCAAGTTCGTAGAGTTCTACGGAAACGGTGTAACCTCGGTCCCTCTAGCTAACCGTGCCACCATCGGTAACATGAGCCCGGAGTTCGGTTCAACCGTTGCGATCTTCCCAATCGACGAAGTAACCCTCGACTACCTACGTATTACAGGTCGCAGCGAAGAGGAAGTTGCACTAGTCAAGGCCTACACCCAGGCTCAGGGACTATGGCACGACCCAAGCATCGAGCCTGTCTACAGCGAGTACCTAGAGCTAGACCTCGGCACCGTGAAGCCTTCGATTGCTGGACCAAAGCGCCCTCAGGACCGCATTGAGCTTTCGAAGTCGAAGGAAAACTTCCAGAAATCGCTTCCTGGCTACGTCTCGGAAGTCTCAAAGCCTTCGGCTGTTGCTGGCAAGGATTACACCATCGACAACGGTTACGTGACCATTGCTTCGATCACCTCGTGCACCAACACCTCGAACCCTTCGGTTATGTTGGCTGCCGGTCTAGTTGCTCGCAACGCAGTGAAGAAGGGCCTCAAGGCTAAGCCTTGGGTCAAGACTTCGCTGGCTCCAGGTTCGAAAGTTGTTACCGAGTACTACCAGGCAGCTGGTTTGACCGATGACCTAAACGCTCTTGGCTTCAACCTTGTTGGTTACGGCTGTGCTACCTGTATTGGTAACTCTGGTCCTCTAGACGAGAGCATCTCGGCTTCGATCCAGGAGAATGACCTAGCTGTTACCGCAGTGCTTTCGGGTAACCGTAACTTCGAAGGTCGCATCAGCCCTGACGTGAAGATGAACTACCTGGCTTCGCCTCCGCTAGTAATCGCTTATTCGCTAGCCGGAACCATGGACTTCGACTTTGACACCGATTCTTTGGGTAAGGACCAAGACGGCAACGACGTCTTCCTAAAGGACATCTGGCCAACCCCTGAAGAAGTTCAGGCCACCATCGACTCTTCGATTAACTCGGAGATGTTCAAGAAGCAGTATGGCAGTGTATTCGAGGGTGACGCACGTTGGCAGGGGCTACCTACTCCAACCGGCGCAACCTTCGCATGGGACGACAAGTCGACCTACGTAAAGAAGGCTCCATACTTCGATGGCATGAAGATGACTCCGGACCCTGTGAACGACATTAACGGCGCTCGCGTTCTGGCGCTGCTGGGTGACTCGGTTACCACCGACCACATCAGTCCTGCGTCTTCAATCAAGGTTGACTCGCCTGCTGGTAAGTACCTGACCGCTCAGGGTGTGGCTCGCGCCGACTTCAACAGCTACGGTTCACGTCGTGGAAACCACGAAATCATGATCCGCGGTACCTTCGCCAATATCCGCCTGAAGAACCTTCTACTAGACGGCGTTGAGGGTGGTTACACTCGAGACTTTACTCAGGCCGACGCTCCTCAGAGCTTCATCTTTGACGCCTCTGAAAACTACCGTGCTCAGGGAACCCCACTTGTGGTTCTTGGCGGCAAGGAGTACGGAACAGGATCGTCGCGTGACTGGGCAGCAAAGGGAACCAGCCTGCTAGGCGTCAAGGCAGTTATTGCCGAAAGCTTCGAGCGTATTCACCGCAGCAACCTAATCGGTATGGGTGTAGTTCCACTGCAGTACCCTGCCGGCGAGACTGCTGCCTCTCTTGGTCTCGATGGAACTGAAATCTACGACATTGAGGGCATCACCGAACTAAACAACGGCAACACTCCAAAGACCCTAAAGGTAACTGCAAAGCCTTCGGCACACTCGCCAGCTGGCAAACAGACCGTTACTTTCGACGCTGTTGTTCGAATCGATACCCCGGGAGAGGCCGACTACTACCGTAACGGCGGAATCCTTCAGTTCGTTCTTCGCTCGTTGGTGGCATAAAACCGCGAATAGTCGGGTTTAGACCAACATGGCAATACTTGAGCGCATCAATGGTCCACGTGACCTTGATGCGCTCAGTATTTCCGAGGTAAAAACTCTTTGCGGCGAACTCCGTGAGCACCTCGTGCAGTCGGTTGCCAAAACCGGCGGCCACCTGGGCCCAAACCTCGGTGTCGTTGAAGCCACGGTTGCCATCCACAGAGTTTTCGACTCACCTAAAGACCCGATCATTTTTGACACCGGCCACCAGTCTTACGTTCATAAGCTATTGACCGGCCGTAAGGACCTCAGCACTCTTCGCAAGAAAGATGGCATCGCTGGCTATCCGCAGCGTTCCGAATCCCAGCACGACGTCGTGGAAAGCTCTCACGCTTCGTCCTCGCTTTCCTGGGCTGACGGAATTGCCAAGGCCTTCAAGATCTCCGGACAGGACGACCGCTACGTGGTGGCCCTGCTCGGTGATGGCGCACTGACCGGTGGTATGACCTGGGAAGCCCTAAACAACATCACCCACGAGAACGATCGAAAGCTTGTGATTGTGGTGAACGACAACGGTCGTTCCTACGCGCCTACCATCGGTGGTTTAGCGAAGCACATGACCAACATCCGCACCGACAAGATGTACAAGAAGATGTACCGCTTGAGCAAGCGAGTGTTCTATGGCTTTGGAACACTAGGCCGCCTGGTTTTCAACGCCGCCAGGGGTGCGGGTCGCAGCGCGCTGGAGACCATGGCTCCGGAAAGCATGTTCCCAAACCTCGACATCAAGTACATCGGCCCGGTTGATGGTCACAACATCGAAGACCTAGAACACGCTCTTCGTCAGGCCAAAAACTACAGCTCGCCGGTGATCGTGCACGTCATAACCCAAAAGGGTAAAGGCTTTGACCCTGCGATGCTCAACGAGGACGATCAATTCCACGCGATTGGAAAGATCGACCCAACCACCGGCGAATCTTTGGAAATCAGTGGCGGACCATCATGGACTAACATCTTCCGCGAGGAAATGGTGAAGATTGCCGATGCCCGTGAAGACGTGGTCGCAATTTCCGGAGCCATGACGATTCCGGTTGGCCTCGATGCCATGGCTGCGAAGTACCCTACTCGAGTATTCGATGTTGGGATTGCTGAGCAGCACGCAGTTGCTTCGGCTGCCGGCATGGCCTTCGGTGGTTTGCACCCGGTCGTCGCTGTCTACGCAACCTTCATCAACCGCGCCTTCGACCAGGTGCTAATGGATGTAGCTCTTCATAAAGCCGGCGTCACTTTCGTTCTCGACCGTGCGGGTGTCACTGGGCCCGACGGCGCCAGTCACCATGGCATGTGGGACCTCTCGGTTCTACAGGTTGTACCAGGCGTCAAAATTGCCGCCCCTAGAGATGCTGAGCGCCTCAGGGAAGAGTTAAACGAGGCAGTTTTGGTGTCTGATGCCGCCACTGTGATTCGCTTCCCTAAGGGCGTCGCAACCGAGAGCATTCCTTCGCTGAATCGTTCTTCAGACGGCGTCGATTTCCTCTATCAGTCGCCGGCCAAGGATGTACTAATCGTAGCGATTGGCTCGATGGCTACCATTGGTCTTCAGGCAGCCGAGCTCCTGCGTGCACAGGGTATTGGTTGCACAGTAATCGACCCGCGCTGGGTGGTTCCAGTTCCTAAGACTGTTCTTGCCGAAGCAGCCGATCACAGACTCGTGGTCACCATCGAAGACGGGGTAAAGGTCGGTGGAATCGGTACTCGGATTCGCCAGGACATGCGCTCAGCACAGATCGATACCGCGCTCAATGAGGTCGGCCTTCCTGATGAGTTCCTTGAACACGCTTCTCGCGATGAAATCCTGGAACGAGTCGGTCTAACCGCAAAGTCGATTTCACACGACATCGTGGCTCAGGTGCTAGGCGCTCGCGTGCCACACGCTAGGAAGCTGGATCAGCAGTCTTCTGAGCAGCCAGAGCATCACTAAGGCGAGCAGCCACGGCTTCAATCTGCCAGCGCCTCGCCCCCAGATCAAGCAACTGTGCAGAAATATCTTCTGCTGGTAACCAAGCCACGGTTCGAAGAAGATCTGGCTGCAGCAGATTCTCAACCGGCAACTCAAGTCCCTCGGCAATTTCAGCCACAACCGGCTTCAGAACTTGAAGACGAGCGTCGGCCTCTGGAAAACGGTTCGGCCAAGAGCGGTGATTCGGAATACCGCTGGCAGGTAGGCGAGAAGGTGGCAGGTCCATGGACTGCAAGCCGCTGTGATAAGCGTCCCACCAAATATCTAGGTAAGTTCGGGAAGCCCTACCAATAAAAGTCTTCAAAGTTGCCATCTGTGGCTTGGAAGTTATTCCTGAGTCAGCTAGTGCAACCAGTGACGCATCGGGCACCAGACGGCCAGGGGAGACGTCTAACCTTTCGGCAAGTTCCTCGCGAGCAATCCAAAGTTCTCGGGCCGCAGCTAGCTTGTGCTGATCTTTAACTGCGTGCAAGCCAGTCATAGAACGCCAACGGTCGGGTCCGTGAAACTTTGGCTTGAATGAAAGCAGGTGGGTGAACTCTTGGCCGGCTAGAGCTGATTTGCCTGCCTTCTCAAGTTCAGTCAAAAGAGTCTTCGCTAAATCAGGAAGCACATCCACATCGAGCGCAGCATAGTTTAACCAAGCATCAGGCAGCGGGCGAATCGACCAGTCGGCAGCCGAATGCTCCTTCGCCAAGCGGAAGCCAAGTAGTTGCTCACACGCCGCTCCAAGTCCCACCCGAGGAAGCCCCAAGAGACGGGAACCGAGCTCAGTGTCGATTAGTCCCGCAGGGCGAAGTTCGATTTCAGCAAGACAGCCAAGGTCTTGAGTAGCAGCGTGAAGAATCCAGACTTGCGAGTTACAAAACTCGGTCAAAGACTTCCAAGCCGAAGTGTCAACCAGAGTAATTGGATCAATTAGAAAGACATCGGCATTTTCTCGGTGGAGCTGGATAAGGTATGCCTTGTTTCCGTAACGGAAACCAGAAGCACGCTCGGCGTCAATTGCCAGAGGTCCGGTACCAGCCTGCAGGTTCGAAAGCGCACCAAGAAGTTCGGTTTCCGAATCTACGTAGTAAACGTCGGCAATAGAAACTGCCCGAAGCGGCAGAACGACATCGTCTTCGTTAGAGTCTTGAGTCAATAGAAGTAACCCCATCGCCGTGAAGCGAAAGGCCACTCATCATGCATACGAGATCGAGCCAGGCTTCTAAATGACCTGCAAAGTTGTTCGAAGTTGGGCACCAGCTGGCACGAATTTCGATTTCAGCATGGTTGCTCTGGTGTGCCAGAGTTCCGTGACCGACGGAAAGAACACGAGTGGTGGTACCACCGGCAACCTCAACGGTTGCTCCGTGGTTGTGTAGAGCCTCAGAAAGCCAAGCCCAGGCTAGGTCGGCCGAACCATCTTCAAAGCCGATGTCGCTCTCAAGCGGAGATTTCGCGTAAAGAATCATTCGGAAGTTGTTGGTCCAAGATTCCTGTGGTGCGTCATCCCAAAGCATGATGAAACGCCCAGTTCCACGGAAAAGTGTGTCGCTTTCCTCCGACTTCACATCGCAAGCAAATGCGATGGCGTGCCGGGAAAGATTGTGAGGTGCATCAATTTGATCGATCAGAACTTCGGAACGAATCGCAGCGTCAGCAAAAGAGCTCGCAGCTAACTTAAAGTCAGGGTGCGCGTTTTCGTCGAATTCAATTTCAAGCACCTAAAAAGGATATTCGCAGGCTGGCTTCAATCCCCGTTGCCACGCCGCCAGCGGGTGAATAGAGTGCCTTCAAGTTCAGTGGCGCTAAGCAATTCCAACTCCACACCGAAGCCGGCAATAGTCCTGGTAGCCACTTCTAGATCTCCATCAGTCACCGTCAGGCAGAACTCATCAATTTGGCCAGCCTCTAAAAAGTACTTAGACAGACTTGGACCAGTCTCCAAAAGAATCCTTTCGAAACCCATTTCACGAAGATCAGACATAGCTGATTCAGGGTTAGACAACCTGATGTAACCGTCGTCTTCTAAAGCAAATGAAGATGAAATTACGGCAAGGGAACAGTGCGAAGGAACTCGATACTGTTCATTGCGAGCGGTATTACCCCCGGTCACCACAACGTCCGATTGTCGTCGAAGGTATCCAATCAGTTTTCGGTCCAAATCGTTTGAAATACCACGGCTTGAGCCGGTTTCATCGGTGAAACTGCCCGAACCGCTGACAACCATGTTTAGGCGAACCCCGAACAATTCCTTGTAAGCGCCTAGCCAATCGACCATTAGGACTTCTCGCGAACCTGTCGCTTGATGCGGTTGAGCATTCCTCGTAATCCGTTGATCCTTAAAAGCGATACGGCTTCACTAAGGTGCAGGCGGTCGGGGATGTCTTCTGGAGATGTAAGAACTTCATCAACGGTGTGACCATCCAAAAGTTGGTGCAGAATACTTGCAAAGCCTCTGGTAGTTGGCGCCTCTTCTGGCGCGGTGAGGAAGATTTTCACAACGCCATCGTTCACCTCAACGAAAAGGTAAACAGGCGATTGGCATTCCTCCACGCGCTCAAGCAAGTCAGGGTGATCTGCGTATCGTGCCGGGAGTGAAGGTAGTTCACCAGCAATCTCGAGAAGAAGCGTGAGCCTGTCGCGTACGCCAAGCGCCGCGAAGTCTTCACTTAGCTCTTGAAGTTTGCTCTCTACCGAACTCATTAGCGGGCGAAAACACCTGGCTCTTCGCCACGAACGATTGGCGCGCCAACCAGGCTGCCCCACTCGGTCCATGAGCCGTCGTAGTTACGGACCTTGGTGAAGCCAAGTAGATATTTCAAAACAAACCAGGTGTGGCTCGAACGCTCTCCAATGCGGCAGTAAGCGATCACATTGTCATCGGCCTTCAAACCCTTTTCCTGTAGGTAGATTGCCTCTAGCTCGGCGCGGCTCTTGAATGTCTTGTCTTCGTTTGCGGCACGAGCCCAAGGAACCGAGTGCGCTCCAGGAATGTGGCCTGCTCGAAGAGCGCCTTCCTGAGGGTAGTTAGGCATGTGGGTGCGCTCACCAGAGTATTCCTGAGGGGAGCGAACATCTACCATCGGCTGACCAATGTGAGCTGCAACCTGGTCGCGGAACGCCCGGTCAGTAACATCGTCACGTTCAATTACTGGGTAGTCAGATGGAGTAACCGAAGGCGCTTCCTTGGTGACTGTGCGACCATCTGCAATCCACTTCTCACGGCCGCCATCTAGTAGGCGAACATCGGCGTGACCGAAAAGCTTGAAAACCCATAGAGCGTAGGAAGCCCACCAGTTGCTGGCATCGCCGTAGATTACAACGGTCGAGTCGCGCTTGATTCCCGAGCGCTTCATTAGAGCAGCAAAATCTTCGCCATCTAGGTAGTCACGAACTACCGGCTGGTTGAGGTCGGTGTGCCAGTCAATCTTCACTGCCCCAGGAATGTGGCTTACTTCGTAAAGCAGAACGTCTTCGTCTGATTCAACAACAACGAGGTTCGGGTGACCGAGGTTCGCTTCCAGCCATTCACCCGAAACTAGAACCTCAGGGTGTGCATAGTCGCCAAATTTTGCGTTGTTATCTAGTGCAAGAGTCATTTGTCGCTTTCCGTTCGTTAGGCTATTTAGAGCCCTATACCAAGGGTAATTCATTCGCTCGCTAATCGAAATGGCTCGGTCACAATTGGAAACAATTTTTCAGAACTGCGACGACATTTGTGCTCGTAATCCGGAAATTGTTCCTAGCGAACTAATCAGAGAATTGTTCCCGCCTAGGGAATTTGAGACCTCCAGCTTCGGTAACTACCGACCGGATCAAAACTTTCCTTCACAAACCGAAGCCAGAGACGCGGCGTCTGACTTCGTTGGTGCAACCAAACGTGGTCTGTTTGGCAAGAAGAACAAGTTGGACGCACCAGGTCTATATCTCGATGGAGGCTTCGGTGTAGGTAAGACTCACTTGTTAGCCGCGATGTATCACAGCTACAAGGGCTCCAAACTTTTCGGCTCGTTCATGGCCTATACCAGCCTGATTGGGGCACTTGGGTTCGCAAACGCACTTGAAGAATTAGGCAAATACTCGCTGTTGTGCATTGACGAATTCGAACTTGATGATCCGGGTAACACCATGATCATGTCGCGACTACTCAATGAACTCTCTCAAAAGGGCACCAAGTTTGCTGCGACCTCAAACACGCCTCCAAACGCGCTAGGTGAAGGGCGTTTCGCTGCAGCCGATTTCCAGCGCGAAATTCTCGGAATTGGTCGCCAGTTCCTAATGCTTCGAGTCGACGGCGAAGACTTCCGACATCGCCCGGTAGACGCTCACGGCATTAGCTACACAACAGAGGAGCTAGGTGCCTGGGTAAATGGTGAAACGGCCGCAGCCGACTTCGACAAACTCCTTAAGAAACTCAGCACAGTTCACCCGGCGCTGTATGGAAAACTTCTCACGGGCGACGAAAAACTTGTACTCCTGGGTGTTCACGATCTAAAAGACCAAAACGACGCCTTGCGCTTTGTTACCTTCGTAGACCGAGCCTACGAACTTCAGATTCAGATGCGAGGAACTGGCAAGCCGCTCACCGAAATATTCCCTGAAGTATTCCTAGAAGGCGGCTACCGCAAGAAATACCTGAGAGCTGTATCTCGCCTCGGCGCTCTTAGCGCCTAATTGTTTACAAACACGAAACACAATCACGCCCTTTCCTGAAACTTTGTTTCGCTTGACTATTCCTGTACCCAACGACGTGTGCATTTGTTTTCAAAGAGAGAGGTAAACAAATGGATCAAGGAAATACCGCATTCGTACTCATTAGCGCAGCACTTGTTTTGCTCATGACTCCAGGTCTCGCATTCTTCTATGGCGGAATGGTTAAGGCCAAGAGCGTGGTCAGCATGATGATGCTAAGTTTTGGCTCCCTTGGACTCATCGGAGTCCTCTGGGTTCTATATGGCTATGCGATTGCCTTCGCAAACGCTGGCTCTGAAACCTTTTATGGAATCGACGGCTGGTTCGGAATCGACACCAGTTTCATCGGTCTCGGTGCTCAGGTTCAAGATGCGTTAGCTCCAACCGGAGATTACCCAAGTCTCGCTTTCGTAGCCTTCCAAGCAACCTTCGCAATCATCACTGTTGCTCTAATTTCTGGAGCTATCGCGGACCGCGCAAAGTTTGGTGCCTGGATGGTTTTTGCTGGCATTTGGGCAACTGTCGTTTACTTCCCAGTTGCTAACTGGGTCTTCAACTTCACTGCTGCCGATGGCAAAGTTGTTGACGGTGGCTGGATCGTTTACGGTCTAGGGGCGATCGACTTCGCCGGTGGAACTGCAGTTCACATCAACGCTGGTGCCGCAGGTCTAGCGCTGGCCATCGTTCTTGGTAAGCGATTCGGTTTCAGCAAGGGAATCACGCAGCCACACAACGTACCGTTGACTCTGCTTGGCACCGCGCTACTTTGGTTCGGCTGGTTCGGATTCAATGCTGGTTCTGAGGTACGCGCCGATGGCATCGCAGCTCTAGCCTTTGTGAACACCCTGGCAGCACCTGCAGCAGCAATGCTTGGTTGGATTGCAGTTGAGAAGATCCGTCACGGAAAAGCCACCTCAATTGGTGCAGCCTCTGGTGCGGTAGCCGGTCTAGTTGCGATCACCCCAGCATGTGCCGCTCTGACTCCGCTCTGGGCCATCGTTCTGGGTGTAATTGCAGGTATCCTTTGTGCCCTCGCCGTTGACCTGAAGTTCAACTTCGGATTCGATGACTCGCTAGATGTTGTAGGTATCCACCTCGTTGGTGGCCTAACCGGAACACTCTTCATCGGTTTCTTCGGTACCGGTGTTGGCGCAGCTTTCGGTTTCGGTTGGAACCAGCTTTACGCTCAGGCGGTCGGAGCGTTCTCGGTTCTCATCTACAGCTTCGTGCTTTCGCTAATCATCGGGTTCGCAATCGATAAGATCATCGGATTCCGTGTAAAGGCTGAAGATGAAATTGCGGGAATCGACACCGTGGTTCACGGCGAAGAGGCATATGCTTTCGGAGCTGACCGCGGCTAAGTAAATATCTAACTAACCTTTCGGGAGGGGCCAAATGGCTCCTTCCGATTGGTGCGTGAAAGGAGTTTCAATGGATGACCAGACACTGTTCCTTGTAATCTGTGGGGCGCTAGTACTGTTCATGACGCCCGGTCTAGCCTTTTTCTACGGAGGTCTAGTTCGCGCATCCTCGGTTGTCTCCATGATTATGATGAGCTTCGGCTCAATCGCGTTGATTGGCACCATCTGGGTTCTCTTCGGTTACGCGATCAGCTTTGGTAACGCTGGTGTCGGTAATTTCGTCGGCATCGACGGCGTGCTAGGGATTGACCTGAACCAGCTCGGGTTAAATGGGTTAGTCAGTGAACTCACCAAGGAAAATCAGACCCCACTTGCGTTTGCCGGCTTCCAGGGAACCTTTGCAATCATCACTGTGGCTCTAATTTCTGGAGCGATTGCCGACCGTGCCAAGTTTGGTGCCTGGATGGTATTTGCAGGTATCTGGGCAACGATCGTATATTTCCCAACAGCAAGCTGGGTTTTCAATTTCACTTTGGACGACTCTGGCAAGATCGTCGATGGCGGCTGGCTCGTGAAAGATGTGGGTCTATTGGATTTTGCCGGTGGAACCGTAGTCGAAATCGCGTCGGGAGCATCAGCCCTTGCCCTGGCCATCGTCCTCGGTAAGCGCTTTGGATTCACCAAGGGTATGCATGCCCCGCACAATGTTCCGCTCACACTTATCGGTGTCGGTATTCTTTGGTTCGGTTGGTTTGGTTTCAATGCTGGAAGTGAACTAGCAGCCGACGGCGTTGCTTCATTGGCATTTATCAATACTTTTGCTGCCGGTGTCGGAGGCCTCCTCTCGTGGGCGATCTTCGAACGGATCAAGCACGGTAAGCCAACAGCCGTTGGAGCTGGCTCTGGCGCCGTTGCAGGCATGGTCGCCATCACTCCGTCTTGCGCATTCCTCTCGCCAATCTGGGCCTTGGTGCTTGGGCTATTTGTGGGTGTCATTTGCGCTATGGCTATCGAGTGGAAATACCTTCTCAACTTTGACGACTCCCTGGATGTTGTGGGTATTCACCTAGTCGGCGGAATTGTTGGCACACTTTTCATCGGACTCGTCGGAAACGTCGGGAACGTAAACGTTGGCCTCTTGCTAACGGGTGACCCTTCTCAACTCTTCAAGCAATTCATTGGTGTGGCTGTAGTAGGACTGTTCTCATTTGGAGCCTCCTACTTAATCGCAATTGCGATTGAGAAGACAATCGGCTTCCGAGTTCACAGCGCAGCCGAGTTAGCTGGAGTGGATTCCGTACTCCACGGACAGTCGGCTTACGGTGAATCGGATCCACGTTGGTTATGGAAAGACTAGGGTTGTTGCGAAAGGTAACCCAAATGGGTTATCCTTTCTAAGTTGCGTTTTCGACGCAGCACGCGGATGTGGCTCAGTTGGTAGAGCACAACCTTGCCAAGGTTGGGGTCGCGAGTTCGAATCTCGTCATCCGCTCACAGCAGCTGCTGTAACACGGTGGAGTGGCTGAGCGGCCCAAAGCAGCAGCCTGCAAAGCTGTAAAACCACGGGTTCAAATCCCGTCTCCACCTCAAAAACAAAAAGACCCGGTCGTATGGCGCAGCGGTAGCGCACTTCCTTGACATGGAAGGGGTCACTGGTTCGATCCCAGTTACGACCACCAAATAGAAAAGCCCCGAGAGATTTCTCGGGGCTTTTCTATTTAAACTATGCCTTGAGCTGCAACGTCTTCGCCGTTGCTTCGAGCGATGTCTTTGCCGCTTTAGCGTCTTTGTTCAGAGACTTACCGTAGGACGGAATCATCTTCTTTAGTTTTGGTTCCCATTCCTTGAACTGGTCTGGGTAGGCCTTCTTCAGTACTTCGATCATGATGTAGACGGCAGTTGAGGCGCCAGGGGAGGCTCCAAGTAAGCCTGCGATGCTGCCGTCGGCTGACGAGACCACTTCAGTCCCGAACTGAAGGATTCCGCCCTTCTTGGTGTCCTTTTTGATTACCTGGGCGCGCTGGCCGGCAACGATGAGTTCCCAATCCTTAGGGTTTGCTTTTGGCACGAAGTCTTGAAGTGATTCGAACTTCTTCTTCTTTGACTTGGTTACCTCGGTGACTAGGTACTTGATTAGGCCTAGGTTGCTTACTGCTACAGAAAGGTAAGGGATGATGTTTGCAAAACGTACCGAAAGCGGTAAGTCGAAGAGCGAACCAAATTTTAGGAATTTGAAGTTGAGTCCGGCGTAAGGCCCGAATAGTAGGCTGGCTTCGCCGTTTACGACGCGGGTGTCTAGGTGAGGAACAGACATTGGTGGAGCTCCCACGGCGGCCTGGCTGTAGACCTTAGCCTGGTGCTTCTTCACAACGTCTGGGTTTGTGGTCTTTAGGAAGGCCCCTGACACTGGGAAGGTGCCGTAACCCTTGGCTTCAGGGATTCCCGCCTTCTGAAGCATCTTTAGCGCCCAGCCGCCAGCGCCAACGAATACGAACTTCGCGTGAGCCTGACCGCCCTTGTGGTTGAGTAGCCAGCCGTTACGAGTTTTCACTAGTCCATTGATTTCGGTGCTGGTGTGAATCTCAACGCCGTAATCCTTCAGGTGATCGATTAGCTGGTTGGTAACGGCACCGAAGTCGACGTCGGTGCCCGATTCAATTCTGGTGGCTGCGATCTTTTGCTTAGGGTCGCGGCCGTCGATGATTAGGGGCGTCCACTTGGCGATCTGCTTGTGGTCGGTTGAAAACTCGATCCCTGAGAACAGCGGTTCATTCTTTAGGGTTTCATATCGCTTCTGAAGATAGGCAACATCCTTCTCGCCCTTCACATAAGTCATGTGAGGGGTGGAGTTGATGAACGTCTTTGGATCTTTTAGTACCTTCTTGGTTACAAGGTAGGACCAAAGTTGACGGGAAAGCTGGAACTGCTCGTTAATCTGAATTGCCTTCGCAGGGTCTTCAGGGTTCGGCATGTAATTGAGTTCACAGAGGGCTGCGTGGCCGGTTCCAGCATTGTTCCAAGGGTTGGAGCTCTCGAGGGCTACCTGGTCAAGACGCTCGAAAAGAGCGATTTTGAGGTTAGGGGAGAGTTCCTTAAGAAGAGTGCCGAGCGTGGCACTCATGATGCCACCGCCGATTAATACAACGTCGTAGTTTTTCGCAGTCACGGGTTTCAGTTTACTGCGTGAAATTAGGCGATGCTGGTACCTACGAGGTAGCCGATTCCATAGGTGATGCCCATGGTTAGTAGCGAAACGAAGACATTGCGAATGATTGCGCGCATTGGCTTGGCGCCGCCGATCTTGGCGGCCACGTAACCGGTTAGTCCGAGGCTGGCGACCACGGCAACGATTGTGAACGGGATGCGTAGATTTTCCCAAGGGGTTGCAGTGGCGGTAAGAAGTGGGAGAAGCGACCCTGCTGCAAATGCGAAGAAGGAACTGATTGCTGCTGCGGTTGGGCTTACATGTTCGTCGTGGGAGATTCCGAGTTCTGCTTCAGCGTGAGCCTTAAGGGCATCCTTGGCGGTAAGTTCTTCGGCAACCTGCTTGGCAAGTTTTGGTGACATTCCCTTTTGCTCATAGAACCAGGCAAGTTCTCTTAGTTCGGCTTCTGGGTTTTCTTTAAGTTCTTTACGTTCCTTGGCGATAGCAGCCAGTTCGCTGTCTTTCTGGGCGCTCACCGAGGTGTATTCGCCGCCTGCCATAGAGATAGAACCGGCAACCAGAGCTGCCACACCGGCGATGAAGATGGCATTGCCATCCGCTTTTGCACCGGCCACACCGAAGATTAGACCTGCGGTGGATACGATGCCGTCGTTTGCCCCAAGCACACCAGCGCGAAGCCAGTTGAGTTTGTGAGCCATCGTATTTTTCTGAAACTCTTCAGAGGCGATGATCTCGTTCTCAATCTGGTGTTCGTAGATGGGTGTCTTTGCCATGTGAATACTTAACCCCACAAAAAGTGTTTTCTCCACTAAGGCAGACCTAAATGTCGCTGGTTAGAATGGTCAAATGAGTGATTTGAAGATAACCGTAGATGGCGCTGCACGAGAAGTTGCAGCAGGAACTACTGGCTTCAACCTATTCGAGTCGAAGAGCGTCGTTGCGCTCCGCGTGAATGGTGAACTCAAGGATTTGGCTCATACTGTTGCGGCTGACGATCTAGTGGAGGGCGTTGAGCTTTCTTCACCCGATGGTTTGAACATTCTTCGTCACTCAGCGGCTCACGTGCTTGCCCAGGCTGTTCAGAATGTGAATCCTGAGGCGAAGTTGGGTATTGGTCCTCCAATCAAAGACGGCTTCTACTATGACTTCGATGTTGTTGATCCGTTCACCCCTGAAGATCTTCGGAAACTTGAAAAAGAGATGGATCGCATTATTCGTGCGGGTCAGCGCTTTGTGCGCCGTGTAACCAACGATGTCGATGCCCGCGTAGAGCTATCAAATGAGCCATACAAGCTGGAACTAATTGGTTTGAAGGGTTCCGACGCGGTTGGCGATGGCGCTGCCGAAGTTGGTGCTGGCGAGCTAACTATTTATGACAACGTGAACCCGCAGACCGGGGAGACCGTTTGGAAGGACCTCTGTCGAGGCCCACACCTGCCTAACACCCGAATGATTGGTAACGCTTACTCGTTGATGCGTTCGGCTGCTGCCTACTGGCGCGGTAACGAGGCCAACAAGCAGTTGCAGCGTGTTTACGGAACGGCTTGGCCTTCGAAGGATCAACTCAAGGCTCATCTTGAGCGCTTGGAAGAAGCGGCTAAGCGTGACCACCGACGAATTGGTGCAGAGCTTGACCTTTTTTCGTTCCCTGAGGAGATTGGTTCCGGCTTGGCTGTGTTCCACCCCAAGGGCGGAATCATTCGTCGTGTGATGGAGGATTACAGCCGTAAGCGCCACGAGGAAAACGGATACGACTTCGTTTACTCGCCACACATCACCAAGTCGAACCTGTTTGAAACTTCAGGGCACCTAGCCTGGTATGCAGACGGCATGTTCCCTCCAATGAAGCTTGACGAAGAAGTCGACGAAGATGGTGTGGTTCGTAAGCAGGGTCAGGATTACTACCTAAAGCCGATGAACTGCCCGTTCCACATCTTGGTTTACAAGAACCAACACCGCTCTTACCGCGATCTTCCGCTTCGCATGTTCGAGTTCGGTACGGTTTACCGCTACGAGAAGAGTGGTGTGGTTCACGGTTTGACCCGTGTGCGCGGTCTAACCCAGGATGACGCCCACCTGTTCGTCACTCAGGAAAATATGGAGCAGGAACTTACCGATGTGATCGGTTTCGTGCTCGGTTTGCTTCGTGACTATGGTTTGACAGACTTCTACCTTGAGCTTTCAACTCGCGACGAGGGTAACCCTAAGTTTGTTGGTTCGGATGAGATTTGGGAACGTGCTACCGGAACTCTTGCACGCGTTGCTGCGGCGACCGGCCTTGAACTGGTTCCAGATCCAGGTGGTGCTGCCTTCTATGGTCCGAAGATTTCGGTGCAGGCTCGCGATGCCATCGGCCGTACCTGGCAGATGTCGACGATTCAGTTGGACTTCAACCTGCCTGAACGCTTCGACTTGGAATACACGGCGGCAGATGGAACTGCTAAGCGTCCGGTGATGATTCACCGTGCTCTCTTTGGTTCGATCGAGCGTTTCTTTGGTGTTCTTACCGAGCACTATGCCGGTCACTTCCCTCCATGGTTGGCGCCGGTTCAGGTGGTTGGTATTCCAATCGCGGATGAGTACAGCGAGTACATGCACTCGATCGCTGATCAGCTTCGTAGCCGTGGTGTTCGCATTACCGTTGATGACTCAGACGACCGCATGCAGAAGAAGATTCGTAACCACACCAAGGACCGCGTGCCATTCATGCTGATTGCTGGCGAGGACGACCGCGCCGCAGGCGCTGTTTCATTCCGATTCCGTGATGGAAGCCAGGAAAACGGAATTCCTGTGGCAGATGCCGTGGCGCGAATTATCTCTGCGATTGATAACAAGGAACAGGTCTAATGACAGATGAGCGTTTGGAGCATGCGGCAGACTTTGCTGCAGCTCCAGACGCGTTCCAGAGGCTCTGGACACCTCACCGTTTGGTTTACATCCAGCACGGTCAACAGCCGGCCGAAGACAAGTGCCCTTTCTGTATTGGGCCTTCACTGACTGACGAAAAGTCGCTGATTGTTTACCGCGGCAAGACTGCCTACGTTCTTTTGAACCTGTTCCCATACAACTCGGGACACCTGCTGGTTTGTCCATACCGCCACATTCCTACTTATGACCTGGCCACACCAGAAGAGGTTGCCGAGATCGGTCTTCTGACTCAGCAGGCGATGGCCACCTTATCGTCGGTATCTAAGGCGCACGGCTACAACATCGGTATGAACCAGGGCGAGGTAGCTGGCGCTGGCATTGCAGGCCACCTGCACCAGCACATCGTCCCGCGTTGGCGAAATGATGCAAACTTCTTCCCGATTATTGCCGAGACTAAGGCGCTACCTAAACTGCTCAGTCAAGTCCGCGACGAGATTGCCGGCGGCTGGGTTCAGTAACTCTACGTAAATTATCAACGGCGCGTGCTTTAGACATTTAGACTTGAGGACATGAGCGAAAATTCTAAGCCAGAAGTAGGAACCCCACTAGTTAAGCGCGGCCTCGCCGAGATGCTAAAGGGGGGTGTCATCATGGACGTAGTAACCCCAGAGCAGGCAAAGATTGCCGAAGACGCTGGTGCGGTTGCGGTTATGGCTCTCGAGCGAGTTCCAGCAGACATTCGTGCGCAGGGTGGCGTATCGCGTATGTCTGACCCAGACATGATCGACGGAATCATCGAAGCTGTTTCGATCCCAGTTATGGCGAAGGCTCGCATCGGTCACTTCGTTGAGGCCCAGATTCTGCAGTCCCTTGGTGTTGACTACATCGATGAGTCAGAGGTTCTAAGCCCAGCCGACTACGTAAACCACATCGACAAGTGGAACTTCAACGTTCCTTTCGTGTGTGGTGCAACCAACCTAGGTGAAGCGCTTCGCCGTATTACCGAAGGTGCGGCCATGATCCGTTCGAAGGGTGAAGCCGGTACCGGTGACGTATCCGAGGCAATGAAGCACATCCGTACCATCTCGGGCGAGATCCGTGCACTAGCTGCTAAGAGCGAAGACGAGCTTTATGTTGCCGCCAAGGAACTACAGGCTCCTTACCAGCTGGTTCACGAGGTTGCTCGTACCGGCAAGCTACCTGTGGTCATGTTTGTGGCTGGTGGAGTTGCAACCCCAGCGGATGCCGCGCTGATGATGCAGATGGGTGCCGACGGCGTGTTCGTGGGCTCCGGAATTTTCAAGTCGGGTAACCCTGCTGCTCGTGCCAAGGCAATCGTGAAGGCGACCACCTTCTACAACGACCCAGGTGTTCTGGCTGAGGTTAGCCGCGGTCTAGGTGAGGCCATGGTTGGCATCAACGTGACCGACCTTCCAGCCCCACACCGTTTGGCTGAACGCGGCTGGTAGTGACTAAGCCAGTAGGCGTACTGAGCCTGCAGGGTGACTTTCGCGAGCACCTGCAGGCTTTTAGTCGTCTCGGTATTGACGCGGTACCGGTAAAAACTCTCGCCGAACTTGATGCAGTTTCGGGCTTGGTGTTGCCTGGTGGTGAGTCAACGACCATCGGTAAGTTGGCCCGCAACTTCGAATTGTTTGAGCCCATTCAGCAGGCGATTTCAGGAGGACTGCCAGTGTTTGGTACCTGTGCAGGGCTGATCATGCTGGCAGATGAAATTACCGATGGCATTGTTGGCCAGGAAACCTTTGGTGGGCTGGACGTGGTTGTTCAGCGTAACGCGTTCGGTAACCAACTTGATTCGTTTGAGGTTGACCTCGCATTTGAGGGAGTGGATGGTTTGGTTCACGCCGCGTTCATTCGTGCGCCTCTGATCACCTCGGTAGGCGAGAAGGCATCCGTGGTTTCCAGGCTCGAGGACGGCCGCATCGTTGGCGTACAGCAGGGTAATCGTTTGGGAATCAGTTTCCATCCAGAGGTCACCGGGGAAGATCGTATCCACCTGTACTTCTACGAAGCCCTTATCCGCGGCTAAACCAATAGAATTCTCTAAGTACAAACCAACACGGGAGCATCATGTCAGGCCACTCCAAATGGGCTACAACCAAGCACAAGAAGGCCGTCATCGACGGTCGCAGAGCCAAACTATTCGCAAAGCTAATCAAGAATATTGAAGTAGCCGCGCGTCTCGGCGGTCCTGACGTTGAAGGAAACCCAACCCTCTACGATGCAATCCAAAAGGGACGCAAGTCTTCGCTCCCTAACGACAACATTGAGCGTGCAATCAAGCGCGGCTCTGGTGTTGGTGCGGATGCCGTTGAGTACACCACCATCATGTACGAGGCTTATGGCCCGAACGGCGTTGCGATTCTGATCGAGTGTTTGACCGACAACAAGAACCGTGCAGCTGCCGAGGTGCGTCTGGCTATCACCCGTAATGGCGGAACCGTAGCGGACCCAGGTTCGGTTAGCTTCATGTTCCACCGCAAGGGCGTAATCACTGTCAACAAGAGCGCATCGGTCACCGAAGACAGTGTTTTGGCGGCTGGTCTCGAGGCTGGAATCGAAGACGCGGAAGACCGCGGTGATGTTTTGGTGCTAACCACCGATCCATCAGACATGGTGGCCGTTCGTACTGCACTGCAGGGTGCGGAAATCGATTACGAAGCTGCCGATGTCGAATTCGTGCCAACAATGCAGGTTCAGGTTGATGCCGAAACCGCTCGAAAGGTTATCGGCCTAATCGATGCGCTGGAAGACTTGGACGACGTTCAGAACATCTTCTCGAACTTCGACATGTCGGCCGAGGTAATGGCCGAACTAGAGCAGGACTAAATGTCTCGAGTGATTCTTGGAGTTGACCCAGGTCTCACTCGCTGTGGTGTTGCTGTCATTCGTTCTCTGCCTAGCCGCAAGGTTGAGCTGGTCCATGTTGATACGCTCAAAACTCCCGCCTCGGATGAACTCTCTTCGCGCTTGCAGTTGATTGGCGCTGGAATCGAGCAGCTAATTGTTGCCCACAAGCCATCCGCTATTGCGCTAGAACGGGTATTCGCTCAGGCTAACCTGCGTTCTGTGATGGGCGTTGCCCAGATCTCTGGTGTGGTTTTGTTCCTGGCTGCCAAGCATGGAATTCCCATCGAAATGCATACCCCAAGCGAGGTCAAGGCCGCGGTGACTGGATCCGGTAGGGCAGCCAAACCGCAAATAGGGCTCGCGGTTTCCAAAATTCTGGGGCTTACTGAGATTCCTAAACCGGCCGACTCTGCTGATGCTTTGGCGATTGCCATCTGTAATGCGTGGAAGTCCGCTGGCCCGGCAACGGTCACCGCCAAGCCAACCACAGCTCAGACCCAGTGGCTCAGTGCCGAGGCAGCCTCCAAAAGAAAAGGTAAGGCTTAGTTAGCATTTACTAGTGATTGCATCTCTAAAAGGAATAGTGGCCAGCGTCTCACCGAGTTCGCTTGTGCTTGATGTGAACGGAGTAGGTTACCTTGTCCAGGTGACCCCAGCTTTAGCGCTCTCGGTTCGTCCTGGTAGTGAAATTTTGGTACACACCGCTTTCGTGGTTCGCGAAGATGCCTTCACAATTTTCGGCTTCGAATCCACCGACGAGCTGCGCACATTCGATCTACTTCGCTCGGTCACCGGAGTTGGTCCCAAGTCAGCTCTCTCGATCATTCACCAGCTAGGCCCAGAGCTGCTCGCTCAGGCCATAGTCGCTGGCGATGACACCGCATTTAAGAAAGTCAGTGGCATTGGCCCCAAGACGGCCAAGCTGCTTGTGGTTTCGCTGGCTGGAAAGTTCACCACCGACGCCAAGGCTGGAGGAGTAGGTTCGGCCGATGCCGAAGTGATCGCCGCGCTGGTAGGGCTTGGTTACCAGACCAAGCCGGCCACCGACGCCGTTAGCCAGGCCCGTAAGTCATTGCCGAATGCAGCGCAGGATGCACTGCTACGCGAGAGCCTCAGATTGCTGTCCAGCAAATGAAGGACGAACTATTGAATTCGTTAGCGGGGGAGAGCGAACTTGCATTTGAAGCTTCGGTGAGACCTGCGAACCTCTCACAGTTCGTGGGCCAGGAAAAGGTGCGAAAGCAACTGCAACTGGTGCTTGAATCGGCAAAACTTCGCGGCACAAATTCCGATCACATCTTGCTGGTCGGCCCTCCCGGCCTGGGTAAGACGACTCTGGCTATGATCGTTTCGGCGGAAACCGGTCACCCGATTCGCCTTACTTCTGGCCCAACGATTCAGCACGCCGGAGACTTGGCCGCAATCCTGTCGTCGCTAGTTCCTGGTGAGATCCTCTTTATCGATGAGATTCACCGAATGTCTCGCTCGGCTGAAGAGATGCTCTATCTGGCGATGGAGGATTACCGCGTAGACGTGATGGTTGGAAAGGGGGTTGGAGCGAACTCGATTCCGCTGGAACTCGCTCCTTTCACTCTGGTTGGAGCCACCACTCGCTCTGGTATGTTACCGACTCCGTTACGTGACCGCTTCGGGTTTACCGGTCACCTGGATTTCTATTCAGCCGAGGAATTAAAAGAGGTGTTGCGCAGAAGTGCAGCGCATCTAGAACTTTCACATGACACCGAAATGCTTGGCGCAATTGCCAAGCGCTCGCGTGGAACTCCTCGTATCGCCAACCGCCTTCTTAGACGAGTTCGCGACTATGCGCTCGTCCATGGTCACAATCAAGTAACTGGGGAAGTGGCGCTTGAGGCACTGCACATCTACGAGGTTGATGATTTGGGCCTAGACCGTGTAGACAAGCGCCTGTTGGAACTGCTCACCGGTCAGTACGCTGGCAGGGCCGTGGGTCTGTCAACCCTCGCTGTTGCGCTCGGTGAAGAAGCCGATACGGTTGAGGCTGTAGTAGAACCTTTCCTAGTTCGAATTGGACTACTTTCCAGAACTGCCAGGGGTCGCGAAGCCACTCCTGCCGCTTATGCACATCTTGGTAAATCGTATGGCGCACACGGCACTCAAACCACCCTTGACTTATAATCGAAGGAAGCGCATTTAGCGCCATTTTTTACGTCTAAAGGATTTGAAATGCCAAACGCAAACGACTTACTAATGTTCGGCATGATCGCCGTTCTTCTTGTATTCATGTTCATCAGCAACAACAAGCGCAAGAAGGCTGCAGCCGACACAGCATCGAAGGTTGTCGTTGGCGCCAAGATCATGCTTACCAGCGGCATCTACTGTGAGATCACCGACATCAAGGACGACCGCATCACCGTAAAGTCGGCTGGCTCGACCGTCCTTGAAGTTGCCAAGGGTGCAGTAGCTCGTGTTGTTGAGAACGCTCCTGAGAAGAAGGCCGCAGTCAAGAAGCCTGCCGCCGAGAAGCCTGCCGCCAAGAAGCCAGCAGCAAAGTAAATAAGTAATTAGGTAGTCAAATGGCTGAGGTCTCATCAAACAAGAAGGCGCGCAAGCGACTTTCCTGGCTCGTTGTGATGTTCATTGGTTTTGCCGCCATCATCGGTGGAGCAAAACTTTCTGGCGTCACTGAAGCCACCTTCGTTCCAGAGCTTGCTTTGGACCTTCAGGGTGGAACCCAGGTGATCCTCAAGCCAAACGTTGACGGCGGCGTGGTTGCTTCTAACGAGCAGCTCCAGCAGGCAGTTGACATCATCCGTCAGCGTGTTGACTCGACCGGTGTTTCTGAGGCCCAGATCGTCACTCAGGGCGAGGGAGCCGAGGCGTCTATCGTCATCAGCATCCCTGGTACTCCTTCCGAGACCACGCTTGAACTAATCAAGGCAAGCGCCAAGCTTGAGTTCCGTCCGGTAATCTACACCGCTGCCGGCGCAACTTCTCTGGTTACTCCAGCTGCCACCAAGGAGAACCCGAAGCCAACCCCAACCCTTCCAGAGTCTTCGCCAATCGCTACCAGCACGGCAGCGCCGACCGACAACTCTGACTTGAACTGGGTGACTAAGGAGCTTCAGGCCGAGTTTGAGGCGCTGGACTGTTCAACCGCTTTCCGTGAGCCTGGCCAGATCGACGACCCTAAGAAGCCGCTAATCACCTGTGACCGAAACCTGATTGCCAAGTACATCCTCGGTCCAGTTGAGCTGGATGGTACTCAAATCTCGAAGGCTCAGGCCTCCGCAGTTACCACCAGCACCGGTTCTTCTACCGGTGAGTATGCCGTTGACCTAACGTTCAACGCCGAGGGCAAGACCAAGTTTGGTGAAGTAACCAAGCGACTATTTGCTCTAGAAGCACCACGTAAGCAATTTGCTGTGACCATCGACGGTTACATCATCACCGCTCCAGAGGTTCAGGCAGTTCTCACCACCGGAACCGCACAGATCACCGGCGGCTTTACCGCTGAGAGCGCAAACGGTCTTGCCAACCAGTTGAAGTACGGTTCGCTTCCAATCAGCTTCAAGGTTCAGAGCCAAGAGAACATCTCGGCAACCCTTGGAACTCAGCAGCTGCAGAACGGTCTAATCGCCGGTGCCATTGGTCTACTGCTCGTAATCATCTACTCGCTGTTCCAGTACCGTGCACTTGCCGTTGTGACCATCGGTTCGCTTGCGGTTGCAGCAGGTCTTACCTACCTCGCAATTGCTCTTCTCTCGTGGCGCATGGACTACCGCCTGTCGCTTGCCGGTGTAGCCGGTTTGATCGTGGCAATTGGTATTACCGCTGACTCGTTCATCGTTTACTTCGAGCGAGTTCGTGATGAACTGCGTGAAGGTCGTCCGCTATCAGTCGCAGTTAGCTCAGGTTGGCACCGTGCGTGGAGAACCATTTTGGTTTCCGACATGATCAGCCTTCTAGCCGCTGGAACCCTGTACTTCCTAACCGTTGGTAACGTTCGTGGTTTCGCGTTCACTCTCGGTCTAACCACCCTGATAGACCTCGCGGTCGTGGTGTTGTTCACCGTGCCACTGCTTACCCTGCTGGCCAACCTTCGTTTCTTCTCATCGGGTCACTCCTGGTCTGGATTCGAAGTTAAGGCTCTAAACGCTTCTGCTTACAAGGGGAGAGGTAGTTTCCGCGAAGCCGATCTTTCGATTGGCCGCAACAAGAAGTCTTCTGGTGAAGCTGCAAAGCGTCAGACAATCGCTGAGCGCAAGGCTACTCAGGCGCTAAAGAAAGACGGTGACAACTAATGTCAAAGTTCTCTGATTTCGGAAACGCCCTATACAGCGGAGAACGTTCGATCAACTTCGTTGGTCGTCGTAAACTCTGGTACCTGATTAGCGCTGTGGTCATTTCACTATCTGCAATCTTGCCATTCACCCTTCAGGGCGGATTCAACTTCGGTATCGAGTTCAAGGGTGGTTCCGAGTTCACCATTTCTGGTGGTGCAGCCAAGGGCACGGAACTCGCACGAACCACGGTCGAAGAAGAGCTTCCTGGCAAGGAAGTTACCGTTTCCACCGTTGGCACCGAAACCGTGCGTGTCCAGACCGCTCAGTTGGGTGACACGGAATCTGAGTCTCTTCGTATGCAGTTGGCAGAGGCCTATGGGGTGAAGTCTGAGGCTGTTTCTTCCAGCTTCATCGGTGCTTCTTGGGGCGCCGACATCACCGGTAAGGCAGTAAACGGTCTTCTGTGGTTCCTAGGTCTAGCGGCCATCCTGATGGCTCTGTATTTCCGCACCATCAAGATGTCGATCGCCGCTATGGCAGCTCTTATGCACGACCTCTTGATTACCGCTGGTATCTATGGTTCGTTCGGGTTTGAAGTTACACCTGCTGCGGTTATCGGTTTCTTGACCATTCTCGGATACTCCCTGTACGACACCGTCGTAGTCTTCGACAAGATCCGAGAGAACACAGTGGATTCCGAACATTCAGAAACCGCAACTTTCGCCGAGAAGGTTAACCTGGCTGTTAACCAGACTTTGGTTCGATCAATCAACACCACCATCGTTGGTGTGTTGCCAGTAGCTGCAATTCTGTTTATCGGTGCATACGTTTTCGGAGCCGGTACTCTTCGCGACATCTCGCTTGCGATTTTCATCGGTATGTTGGTTGGTACCTACTCGACCATCTTTATCGCAGCACCGCTATACGTACAGCTTCGTCAAGGTGAATCGAAGTATGCCGAGTCGGCTAAAAAAGTTCTGGCTTCTCGCAACTAATAGGCAACGTTTGGAGTGTGACTCGTAATGTCCGAGAACACTGGTACGGGCTCGATTCAAGCAATTCGTAGCGGCCTCGTAAAACTCTTTGGTCGCTCCAACGAGCACTTCACCGAGATTGCCGAGCTGCTAAGAGTCGTCAAACTCAACCATCCGAAGTCTGACCTCTCGGTCATCGAGCGCGCTTACATGGTTGCCGAGCTGGCCCATCAGGGGCAGTTGCGCAAGAGTGGTGAACCGTACATCACGCATCCGATTGCTGTTTCTCAGATTCTTGCGGATCTTGGTATCGGTCCGATTACCATCGCCGCTTCACTGCTACACGACACAGTTGAAGACACCGACTACACCCTGGTTCAGTTGCAGAAAGACTTCGGCGATGAGATCGCCTCGCTGGTTGACGGCGTAACCAAACTGGATAAGGTCAAGTTCGGTGAGCATGCTCAGGCGGAGACTGTGCGCAAGATGGTCATCTCAATGTCTAAAGACATCAGAGTGCTGGTCATCAAACTTGCCGATCGCCTGCACAACGCCCGCACCTGGGGTTTCGTTGAGCCAGAGAAGGCCAAGAAGAAGGCGCAAGAGACCCTCGAGATATACGCACCGCTGGCACATCGCCTAGGTATTAGCGCAATCAAGAATGAACTAGAAGACCTATCGTTCTCGGTGCTTTATCCGAAGGTTTACGAGGAGATCGTCAACCTCGTGAAGCAGCGCACCCCGAAGCGAGCCGAATTCATCGACGGCGTAATCACCGCGATCGCTGAAGATTTGCAGGCGAACAAGATAAAGGCCAAGGTTGATGGCCGACCCAAGCAGTATTACTCGATCTATCAGAAAATGGTGGTTCGTGGTCGTGAGTTTGATGACATTTACGACCTCGTTGGCATTCGCATCCTGGTAGACACAGTACGTGACTGCTACGCGGCTCTGGGTGCAATTCACTCCCGTTGGAACCCGGTGCCAGGTCGCTTCAAGGATTACATCGCGATGCCGAAGTTCAACCTTTACCAGTCGCTGCACACCACCGTAATCGGACCGAACGGACGTCCCGTTGAGATTCAGATCCGAACCCACGAAATGCACAATCGTGCCGAGTTCGGTGTGGCCGCTCACTGGAAGTACAAGGAGCAAACCGGTAGTACCCAGGTTGCTGGCGATGATGATCTGGCCTGGCTCAAACATCTAACCGACTGGCAGTCTGAGACTCAGGACCCTGCCGAATTCCTTGACTCTTTGCGCTTCGAAATCGGGGCCAAGGATGTCTACGTCTTCACACCTAAGGGCAAAGTTGTAGGCCTACCTAGTGGGGCAACCCCGGTTGACTTCGCGTATACCATCCACACCGACGTAGGTCACCGCACCATGGGTGCCAAGGTGAATGGACGCTTGGTTCCTCTAGAAACACAGCTACACTCGGGCGACGTCGTAGAAATATTCACCTCGAAGTCTGCCGATGCTAGTCCAAGTCAGGATTGGCTTGGCTTCGTGGCTTCCTCACGAGCCAGAGCAAAAATCAAGCAGTGGTTCTCCAACGAACGCCGGGATGAAGCAATCGAAACCGGCAAAGAAGCAATTGCCAAGGCAATGCGCAAACAGAACTTACCACTGCAGCGACTTCTCGCCGCGGACGGCATTGTTCGTCTGGCGCACGACCTTCGCTACGGCGACGTTGAATCGCTATACGCGGCTGTGGGGGAGAACCACATTTCGGCGCAGTCGGTGATCGAAAAACTTACCGCTGGAATCAGTGACGACGACGATACGCCTGAGCAGTTCCAGATTCCTACCAAGAACGTCAGTGCCGATCGCAAGCGAAGCGACAACTCCGGGGTCCTGGTTCGCGGCGCAGACGATGTCCTGGTGAAACTCGCTCGTTGCTGTACCCCGGTTCCAGGCGATTCCATCGTTGGCTTTGTTACGCGCGGATCAGGAGTTTCGGTCCACCGTAGCGATTGCAAGAACGTAGAGGTGTTGCGGCAAACCCCGGAACGCATGATGGATGTAAGTTGGGCCAAGAACTCGAAGAGCTTATTCTTGGTAAACATTCAAATTGAGGCTCTAGACCGCGGGGGATTGCTTTCGGATGTTACCCGTGTTCTTGCCGAACACCACGTGAACATCCTCAGTGCTTCTGTTTCCACCAGAGCGGACCGTGTGGCACTCAGCCGATTCGTGTTCGAAATGGGGGACCCAGCGGTGCTCGATCACCTGCTGAACGCAGTGCGGAGAATCGACGCGGTCTACGATGTCTACCGCGTAAGTAATAACTAGGTTTTACTTAGCCGACGCCGAAACAACCTCTAGCCAAGCCTTACGGGCTGCTAGCGAGTCGGTTAGTTCCGCGATTTTCTTCTTGTCAGTTGCCTTGGCAAGTTCAGCCTCAAGCTTGGCAATTGCTTCCTCAAGCTTGATGGTTACGTCGTCCTTGCGAGCCTTGGCAGCAGGGTCGGTAGCCTTCCAGTGTTCCTTTTCGGCAGTTCGTACTGCATGTTCGATCGCACGCAGTTTGTCTTCAGTTTTTGGAAAGTCAGACTTTGCCACTCGGCCGGCCTTTTCCCAACGCTCCTGGATGTTGCCAAGAAGGGCCTTTGCCTTAGCAAGATCCTTCGATGGATCAATCGCCTTGGCTTCCTCCAGTAGCGCTAGCTTGGCAACAAGTGCCTCGCCCTGCGAAGCAGTGACCACAGCCATCTGTTCACCCTTGGCGGCGTAGATCGCATCGCCGGCAGCCTTGAAGCGCACCCAGAGGGCATCGTCGTTCTTGGTGCGTCCGGCAGCTTTCCAAGCGTCAAGAAGCTTGCGGTAATCGGCAACGGCGTCTGCGCCTTTAGCCACTAGGTCTTCGGCCTGCTTTACGATGCTTTCCTTGTTCGACTTAGCAGCCTTGGCTTTGGCGCCAGCCTCTGCAAAGTACGCACGCTTGGCGTTTTCGAGCTTGTTCCGTGCGGTCTGGAAACGCTTCCAGATGGCGTCAGCATCTGCTTTTGGAACACGTGGGCCGTTCTTCTGGGCACTCTGCCATTCTTCGAATAGAGCGGCAAGAGTTGCTGAAGTTTCTTTCCAGAGAACCTTCGAGAGGTCTCCGGCAGCTAGCGTTTCCGCCTTTGCAGCGATAGCCTCGCGACTAGCGAGAGCCGCCGCAACAGCTTCCTTGTTCTCTTCCTTGCGCGAGTTTAGAAGGTCTTGGATCTTCGGAGCGAGGGCTAGAACACGTTCGCGAAGCGACTGTAGGTCGCCAACTGCAGCTGCATCAATCAGCTCTAGAGTTAGCTTCGCAGCGCCCTTTGAAATCGAATCGGCATCGGCTTTCTTGGCTACTCGCTGTTCTAGAAGTTTGACCGAACCCTCAAGGCTCTCAAACTTGCGAACGAAGTACTGCAGTGCCTCTTCCTGCGAAACGTCAGGCATCTGGCCAACCTTGCGTTCGCCATTCGGTTCGATTACGTAGACGTTGTTCTCTTCATCAACGCGACCAAATTTGTTTGCAGACATTGCGAGTACCTTACTTTGGGGGTTGGCTCTATTTTACAGAGAGGTTTCCGAGCGAAATCTGGTTCTTAGGCTTTCCATCGCCAGAGCCGTCTTCGGTTCCAGCAGCAGCGATCTCTTTCACAGCCTCGATGTTCTTGGTAATTTCACCGAAGACAGTGTAACCACCAGCGGCGTCAGACGGAATACTGCTGTCGGCGTAGACGATGAAGAACTGCGAGCCCATGCTTGATGCGTCTCCACTCGTTCTAGCCATTGCCAGATAACCAGTCTTGTAAAGATCGCCGGCAGGGGCGTTCTCCACAGGTCCGAACGAGTAACCAGGACCACCGGTTCCATCACCGTTGGGATCTCCACATTGAAGCACGAAAATTCCCGCGGTAGTTAGTCGGTGACAAGTGACACCGCTGTAAAAGCCCTTGTTTGCAAGGGTTACGAAGTTAGCAACGGCCTGAGGGGCCTTGTCGCCGAAAAGCTTGAATTCAAGGGTGTTGGCGCCAACGTCGATCGCACCGGTCCACTCGCGGTTCTCAGCAACCGAGGCGGCTGGAGCGGTTGGCGCTTCAGGAGCCGGCTTAGGGATTCCAGGACCTAAGTTGAAGTAGACCAGCTGGGCGCTGACAGCAACAGCAACCGCGACGAGTGAGATTAGCAGCGCTCGAAAGTTGTCCTTCTTGCGAAGAGCTTTGCGACCATCGCTGGCACTTGCCTTAGCTTCGTATCCATTGATACGAGCCTGAGCGGCCTTCGAAAGCTTACCTTGTTTGTTTGACAAAATTCCTCCAAGTTACTCGCAATAGTTTACCCTTAGCGTCGCCCGCCGAATGTTTGGCGTAGCCTAAACCTGTGAACCTCCAAACCATCTTCGAAGCATCCGAGCCCCTGGCATCGCGGATGCGTCCTAGGGCTATTGAAGATGTTGTCGGTCAAGACAAGGTGCTCTCGAAGGGCAGCCCGCTACATCGCCTGTTGAGCGGTGTCACCAAGGGTGCGCAGTCGGTAATTCTGTGGGGGCCGCCCGGCAGCGGAAAAACTTCCATTACAAATGTTTTAGCGACTATCCCAGGACGCTCTCTGGTTCAGCTAAGCGCGATTTCCGCCGGCGTCAAAGAGGTTCGCGAGGTCATCGACAAGGCTCGAACCGATGCCATTGGTTTTGGCATTGAAACGGTTTTGTTCCTCGATGAGATTCATCGATTCTCAAAGGCGCAACAAGATTCTCTTCTTCCTGCGGTTGAAGCCGGCATCGTTACCTTGGTTGCCGCAACTACTGAGAACCCATCGTTTTCAATAATTAGCCCGCTGATTTCCAGGTCTCTCGTAGTTCAGTTGGAACCGCTCACCGATGAGTCGCTTAGAGCCTTGGTTGATCGGGCACTGTTTAGTGACCGTGGCTTGAACGGTCTGGTCTCCATCTCTTCAGTAGCCAGAGATAAGTTAATTGCTAACGCGCAGGGCGATGCCCGACGAGCGCTAACCTTCCTCGAAGCGCTCGCTTTTGCCGCGTATCAGCGAAACCCTAGAGGTAAATCGGTCGTGATCTCCACCGAAGATTTTGAAGTCGCACTAACTTCGGCGCCTTTGCGATATGACCGCGACGGCGACTCGCACTACGACATCATCAGCGCGTTTATTAAATCGGTGCGGGGTTCAGATGCCGACGCAGCTGTTTATTGGTTAGCCAGAATGATCGAGGGGGGAGAAGATCCTCGGTTCATCGCTAGGCGCCTAATGATTTTGGCCGCAGAGGACATCGGTCTTGCCGATCCGCAAGCCTTAGTTCTGGCTAGCGCCGCCGCTCAATCAGTTGCCCTGATAGGAATGCCGGAGGGTCGAATCGCTCTGAGTGAAGTGACTATTTATCTGGCCCTGGCTCCAAAATCCAACACTGCCTACAACGCGATTAACTCGGCGCTGGCCGATGTGCGCGCCGGGGTGCTCTCCGAAGTGCCGAAACACCTGCGCAGTTCAAACTACGCAGGAGCTGAAAGTTATGGCAATGGGGTTGGCTATGACTACCCCCACGATCACAATCCGCCAGTGGTCAAGCAGGATTATGTCGGCACCAAAGTCTCTTCGAAACGCTATTACCTGCCAAAAGCTGCTGGTGCCGAGGAGTCAAAAGTGAGTCTTTGGGCCAGCCTTCGCAAGATTATCCGTGGCAAATAGTTCCATTTCTTGCTAACCTTTATAGGTTGCCATTTGCTTCAGAACCTCAACGGCTGCGAGGTGAAGTGAATGATGCTCTTTAGCCGAGCATTCCTAGGCAGTGCAAAAACTGTTAACGAATAATCTCCGAAAGGAACACGTGTCTAAAACTTCACGTACCCGCAGCAAAACCCGTTTATCGCGTGCTCTTGGTCTAGCTCTTACCCCTAAGGCTGCCAAGTACCTAGAGAAGCGTCCATACGCTCCTGGTCAGCACGGACGCACCAAGCGCAAGGCAGACAGCGACTTCGCCGTTCGTCTACGCGAGAAGCAGCGTCTTCGCGCACAGTACGGTATCCGTGAGGCTCAGCTTCGCAACATCTTCGCAGAAGCCAAGCGCACCGAAGGTCTAACCGGTGAAAACCTGGTTGAACTTCTAGAAATGCGTCTTGACGCCCTAGTGCTGCGTGCCGGCTTTGCCCGCACCATCGCTCAGGCTCGTCAGATGGTTGTTCACCGTCACATCATGGTGAACGGTCAGCGCGTTGACCGCCCAAGCTTCCGCGTGAAGCCTGGCCAGACCATTCACGTTCACGAGAAGAGCGAACGCACCGAGCCTTTCCAGGTCGCCGCTGCCGGCGGACACGTCGACGTTCTTCCTCCAGTGCCTGGTTACCTAGACGTCCAGCTAGACAAGCTCCACGCAACTCTTACCCGTCGCCCTAAGCGCGCCGAGGTACCAGTTACCTGTGAAGTTCAGCTGGTTGTTGAGTACTACGCAGCACGCTAAACCCTAAGAGTTAGGAAAACCGATGAGTGGTGGCGAGATCGCAGGCCTTATAGCCGCGAGCGCTCTAGCGCTTTTCGTTATTTTCTTGGCTGTGCCGTTGTTGAAGTTGGGCAAACTGCTCGATGAGACCACAGACACTGTCAAAGAGATCAACGATAGTCTTCCGTCACTACTCACCGGCCTAACCGAAACCGTCGACCAGACCAACAAGCAGTTGGCAAAAATCGATGTCATCACCGACAACGTCGCCGATGTCACCACCAACCTGCAGTCCTTGGTTGCGGTTTTCAGTGCGTCTCTGGGCGCACCAATTATGAAACTTGCTGGTTACCTCAAGGGGTTCACCAGCTTCGTTGGTAAAAAGAAAAAGTAGGTAGCCCCATGAAGAAACTCTTTTGGCTTGCAGCTGGTGTTGCAGTTGGTCTAGTCGCTGCAAAGCAGATCGAACAGAACCCAAAGGCTAAGGCTGCCTACGACGACGCGACTGCACGCCTAAAAGAACTAGCAACCGCTTTCACCGCGGGCTACGACGAGGAGAGCACTCCTGAGAAGCCTGCCGCTAAGAAGCCGGCAGCTCCTAAGACTGCAAAGTAAGCATGAAGACCGCCGAAATTAGGCGTCGTTGGCTGGACTTCTTTGCCAGTAAGCAGCACACCGTCGTTCCTTCCGCTTCGCTAATTAGCGAAGATCCTTCACTTCTTTTCACGGTTGCCGGTATGGTTCCGTTCATTCCTTACATGTCTGGCCTTGTTCCAGCGCCGTACCCTCGTGCCACTAGCGTTCAGAAATGCATCCGTACCCTAGACATTGAAGAGGTTGGCAAAACCACCCGCCACGGCACCTTCTTCCAGATGAACGGAAACTTCTCGTTCGGTGACTACTTCAAGCGCGAGGCAATCAGCTTCGCTTGGGAATTTCTTACATCACCACAGTCCAAGGGCGGTCTAGAACTAAACCCAGAGCTACTTTGGGTGACCGTCTACAAAGACGACGATGAAGCCATTGAGCTTTGGCGAGAGATTGCCGACATTCCGATGGAACGAATTCAACGTCTTGGTATGAAGGACAACTTCTGGTCCACCGGTCAGCCTGGTCCTTCCGGTCCGTGCTCTGAGATCTACTACGACCGAGGCTCTGCCTACGGTATCGAGGGTGGACCTGAGGCAGATGACAACCGTTACATCGAAATCTGGAACCTAGTGTTCATGCAGTACGAACGTGGCAAGGGCCTTGGCAAGGACGACTTCGAGATTCTTGGCGAGCTTCCTAAGAAGAACATCGATACGGGTATGGGTCTCGAGCGCGTTGCGTTCCTAATGCAGGGCGTTGAAAACCTTTACGAAATCGACGAGGTTCGTCCGGTTCTCGATCTTGCCGCCGAGCTTGCAAATAAGACTTACGGTGCAACTGAGGCGGATGACGTTCGCTTACGCGTTGTCGCCGATCACGTGCGTTCTTCACTCATGCTGATTGGCGATGGTGTTACACCTGGCAATGATGGTCGCGGTTATGTTCTTAGACGACTACTTCGTCGTACCATTCGTGCCATGCGTTTGATGGGCGTTGAAAAGCCAGTCATCGGTAGCTTGATCACCGCATCCAAGGATGCCATGAAGCACTCGTATCCAGAATTGGAAACCGATTTCAAGCGCATTCACTCGGCAGCAGTAGCCGAGGAAGAGGCATTCTTACGCACACTGAACTCGGGCTCGCTCGTGCTCGACCAGGCTATTGCCGACGTAAAGGCTGGTGGCGGTAAGTCACTCGGTGGAGAGTCGGCCTTCCTACTACACGACACCTACGGATTCCCAATCGACCTAACCCTGGAAATTGCCGAAGAGGCTGGGCTTTCGGTTGACCGCGACGGTTTCACCACGCTCATGACTGAACAGCGCGATCGCGCCAAGGCAGACGCGCGCGAAAAGAAACTCGGTGGTACCGACCTTTCGGTCTACTCGGAATTCCGCAGTCTTGGAGTCACCAAGTTCACTGGTTACGAAGAGCTAGAGACGGAGGCCAAGGTTATTGGCCTTATTCACGAAGGATCTTCGGCCGCAAAGCTTTCGGCTGGAATGGTCGGCGAGGTCATCCTCGATACCACCAGTCTTTACGCCGAGTCTGGTGGTCAGGCTGCCGATGCCGGTCTAATTTCTGGTGATGGCTTTGAGCTTGAGGTGCTAGACGTACAGAAGCCGGTTAAGGGTCTGGTGTCTCACAAGGTTTTGGTTCGTCAAGGTGAAGTTGCGACCGGGGCGTCTTCGGTGACGCACGTGAACGAGGAATGGCGTCTAGGCGCCTGCCAAGCTCACTCAGGGACCCACGTTCTGCACGCCGCACTTCGTCAGGTGCTTGGCCCGAGCGCGCTTCAAAGCGGTTCTTATAACAAGCCTGGATACCTGCGCCTCGACTTCGCTTGGAACTCTGCCCTAAGTGCAGAGACTAAGTCTGAACTTGAAGAGGTCAGCAACCTTGCGATTCGTCGCGATCTTGCGGTTTCGAGCCACCTAATGTCTCAGTCAGCTGCCAAAGACTTTGGTGCGGTTGCGCTGTTTGGTGAAACTTATGACGAAGAAGTGCGCGTAATTCAGATCGGTGGACCATGGTCACGCGAACTATGTGGTGGAACCCACGTAAGCCGCTCTAGCCAGATTGGTCTTTTGAGCCTTGGAACCGAAACCTCAGTTGGTTCTGGTTCCCGTCGTCTCGAAGCTTTCGTTGGAATTGAGGCATTCCGCGCACTGGCCGTTGAGCGTGCACTTGTTGCTCGCTTGGCTGAGCTTGCCAAGGTTCCTGCCGGAAGCCTAGAAGAGAAGTTCGCAGCAACCTTCGACGAGCTAAAAACCGTTCAGCGCAAGCTTGCTCAGATTGAGGAAGCGGCTCTGCTCGGCAAGATTCCTCAGTGGCTTGCCACCGCTAAATCGGTGGGCTCCCATCGAGTAGTAGTGGCAGAATTGGGTGCTCAGGCTAGTGCCGAACCACTTCGTAATGTCGCCGGACAACTACGTGCGGAACTAGGTGCCTCAGCTGTGGTGATCGTTACCGCGGTTGTTAGCGACAAGCCTGCGATTCTGGTTGCTACCGGAGAGGCTGCTCGCGCGTCCGGAGCCAAGGCAGGGGAGTTGGTGCGTCTGGCATCGACGATCCTCGGCGGTGGTGGCGGCGGTAAGGACGACATGGCACAGGGTGGCGGTGTGGATGCATCCAAGCTTCTTGACGCGGTGTCTGCCATCGAAAAGGCTCTTTCCTAGCATGCGCCCGGGTCGTCGTTTGGCGTTCGACCACGGTTCTGCTCGCATTGGTGTTGCATCTTCAACCGTGGACGCAATATTTGCTTCCCCGGTCGCGGTTATTCCGACTAATGAGCAGGCGCTCTCTAGGTGCCAAGAAATCATCGAAGAATTGAGCCCGATCGAAATCTATGTTGGGCTCCCACTAAACCTCCATGGTGAATTCACGAAATCGACCGAGTCTGCCCTCGCCTTTGCAGGGCAGTTAGCCGAGTTAGTTGAAGTGCCAGTGCTTATGGTTGATGAGCGCATGACCACTCGTGCCGCGCAGGCACAGCTGCACGCTAGCGGCAAGAACACCAAGTCTTCTAAGGGCATTATTGATGCCGCCGCTGCTACCCTGATTCTTGAAAGCGCCTTGGCGTCGGAGCAGGCATCCGGCAACGTTCGGGCCAAGTCATTAGAGGAGTTCGATGTCTAAGAAGAAGCTGATTGGCATCCTTCTTGCGATCGTCTTAGTGGTCGGCGGCGGTTCTGCCTACCTGATGCGTGCACAGATTCGTGCGGCAATCGACACCATCTCTGGAGTGGACTACCAGGGAGCGGGAACAGGCGAAACTACGCTCGTGATTGAGCCAGGAGACACCGGCGAACAGGTTGCCACCAAACTCGTTGAACTCGGCATAACCAAGGATTTCAGCTACACCTACAAGCGCATCATCGCTAGGGATCAGCAGTTCATCCCCGGAACTTTCACGTTGCGTAAACAACTTCCGGCCAACACCGCACTCGATCTGATTGCCGATCCAGCTAGTCGCCAGGTGGTGAAGGTCACCATCAAAGAGGGTCTTCGAATCGGAACCGTTTACAAGGAACTGAGCAAAGCTACCGGAATTGCAGTTTCCGATTTTGAGTCCGCTGGCAAGGATCCTGCCGACTACGGTTTGCCGAGCGCCTTCCCAACCCTTGAGGGTTATCTGTTTCCAGCAACCTATGAATTTGAACCCGGTTCGAGCGCTAAGGCTGTGCTTCAGGTGATGGTTGACCGAATGGATAAAGAGCTAGAAAAGTTTGGAGTTACAGATGGAGATCGTCATCGCGTACTAACTTTGGCTTCGATTGTGCAGAAGGAAGCCCGCATCACTGAAGACTTCTACAAGGTTTCTCGTGTATTCCTCAACCGTCTCGAAATCGGTATGCACCTGCAGTCTGACGCAACCGTCAGCTACGGAAGCGGTGGCACCACGGTAACCACGACCGATGCCGAACGCGCTGACCAGAATGGATACAACACCTACGTCCACGCAGGTCTTCCGGTCGGTCCAATTGGAGCGCCCGGTAGCGTTGCTATCGATGCAGCACTCCACCCGGCCGATGGTACTTGGATTTACTTCTGTGCAGTGAACCTGAAGACCGGAGAAACCGTTTTCAGTACCACCTACGCCCAGCACGCGAAGGCTGTCAAGCAGTGGCAGCAGTGGATGCGAGACAACCCGGGTTGGAATGGTTAGCGCGCACCTTGCGGTCTTGGGGTCGCCAATCGAACATTCCAAGTCGCCAATAATTCACGGTGCGGCCTATCGCGAACTAGGTCTTCCTTGGGACTACGCACGCTATCGTGTTGAAGCAAACGAACTAGCTGACTTCCTAAAGCTTCGCGATTCTTCCTGGCGAGGATTGAGCCTAACCATGCCTCTGAAAGAGGTTGGTTTTGAACTTTCACTGCCATCGTGCCCGGTAGCATCCGAGACGGGTGTGGTGAACACTCTGCTCCACACTGATGAGGGCTGGGAAGGCTATAACACCGATTCCTTCGGTATTCAGCAGGCCGTTCGTCTAAATTCTGATTTGAAGTTTGATGTACTAAATGTTCTCGGTTCAGGCGCAACCGCTCGTTCAGCAGTTCACGCACTCGGTCAACTTTTCCCTGAGATTGAAATAAACGTCTACGCCCGTAAAGAGAGTTCGGTGCAAGGTGTTACCACCAAGGCTTTGAATGACTTCTACGCAAGTGAAATTCAGGGGCTTACCATCTCAACCCTGCCAGGTTCAGTTTCACATCCGAAGCTAAACGTAGCCGCCTCGGCTTGGATTCTTGATGTTGCCTACGATCCGTGGCCTTCAAAACTCGCTGCTCAGTGGTCGTACGAAAACCGCATCAGCGGCCTAGACATGCTTATTTGGCAGGCGATTGTGCAGATACGCTTGTTCAAATCCGGCGACGGACGCATCAAACTCGGCGATGAAGCCGCGCTTGCCGAAATTATGCGTAACGCTGTGAAACTCTAAATCCTCTAGTTGTGGGAGAATTGAACGCATGTTACGTTGGCTGACCGCAGGTGAATCGCATGGGCAAGAGCTCATTGCAGTGCTCGAAGGGTTGCCCGCTGGCGTCCCAGTTACCACCGAGGATGTTCAATCCGCTCTGGCTAGACGTCGTCTCGGATATGGCCGTGGTGCGAGAATGAAGTTTGAGAAGGACGAAGTGACCCTTTCGGGCGGTATTCGTCACGGTCTTTCCATGGGTGGCCCAGTTGCGATCAGTATCGCCAACACCGAGTGGCCAAAGTGGCAGGATGTCATGTCGGCCGATCCGGTTGATGCATCTGCTCTGTCGGGCGCTCGTGCTGAAGCGCTGACTCGCCCTCGCCCTGGCCACGCCGATTTCACCGGTATGCAGAAGTACAACGTTCTTGATTCTCGTCCTATTCTCGAGCGCGCCAGTGCTCGCGAAACCGCGGCGCGTGTTGCTCTTGGTCAGGTTGCCTCGAACTTTTTACGTGAGCTTGGAATTCACATGGTCACCCACACAGTTGCCATCGGTACTGTTGATGGAGGCCGAGACGTCCCTCGCCCGTCGTTCCGTGATGTCGACCAACTAGATGCAGATGAACTTCGCTGCTTCGATTCCGAGCTTTCAAAGCGCATGGTCGATGAGATTGAAGGCGCACACAAGGATGGCGACACACTCGGTGGCGTAGTTGAGACCTTGGTTTACGGTATGCCCCCGGGGCTCGGTTCTTTCGTACATTGGGATCGCCGACTCGACTCTCAGCTAGCTGCAGCAATCATGGGTATCCAAGCGATCAAGGGTGTAGAAATCGGCGACGGTTTCGAAACGGCTAAACGTCGTGGTTCTGCTGCGCACGATGAGCTTGAGCGTGACTCGGCTGGTGTGACCCACCGCCTAACCGATCGCGCCGGTGGCATCGAGGGTGGAATGTCAAACGGTGAAGTTCTAGTGGTTCGTGCGGCCATGAAGCCAATTTCTACGGTCCCGCGCGCTCTTGCCACCATCGACGTTGCAACGGGCGAGGCTGCGAAAGCTCACCACCAGCGCAGCGACGTTTGCGCCGTGCCTGCAGCCGGTGTAGTGGCTGAAGCAATGGTTGCATTAGTGGTTGCCAACTCGGTTCTAGAGAAGTTTGGTGGCGACTCAGTTTCGGAAACCAAGCGCAACCTGGAAAGCTATCTAGCGAACATTCCGGAGGTTCTCCGCTCGGAAATCGTCGCCGATGCCTAAAACCGGAGCGATTGTTCTAGTTGGTCCGATGGGAGTTGGAAAGACCACCATCGGTAAGAAGCTCGCAAAAAAACTAGGGCTTCCCTTCGTAGACACCGATCAACTGGTAACTATTTCCCACGGGCCCATTCCAGAAATCTTTGAGCGGCAGGGGGAACTGGTCTTCAGGCAGTTTGAAGAGGCCGCCGTTCTGGAGGCTATCGGTGTTCCTGCGGTTGTTGCAACCGGTGGCGGTGCAGTGCTCAGCGAGCACACCAGAGCTGCGCTAACACAGACCAAGGTTGTTTACCTTTCGACTGACGGCCGTCACATGGCGAGCCGTCTCGTGGGCGGAAATCGTCCGCTGCTGAAGGACGGAATTTCAGACTGGCGTCGAATCTATGAATCGCGCAAAGAACTCTATGAACAGGTGGCGGATTTAACGGTCGACACTTCAAAGATGGCATTGAAATCGGTGGTCGACCACATCGTCGAAGGATTGGATCTAGAAAATGAGCACTAAGAGAATTACCGTTGGCGGAGTCGAGCCGTACGACGTACTGGTTGGCCGTGGTCTGCTCGGTGAAATAAGGGGAGTAGTTCCTGGTGGCGTCCAGAAGGTTCTGCTGGTTCATCCACTAGCACTGCAGAACAGCGCCGATGTCTTGGCGGAAGAGTTACGTGGTACCGGTCTTGAAGTTTTTCAAGCTGGAGTTTCCGATGGCGAGGACGCCAAGCGAGTAGAGGTTGCTGCCTGGTGTTGGTCGATCATGGGACAGAGCGATTTCACGCGCAGCGACGCCATCATTGGCTTTGGTGGAGGTAGCACCACCGATCTAGCAGGCTTCGTGGCTGCCACCTGGCTGCGTGGTGTAGCCTACATCTCGATCCCAACCACCTTGCTTGGCATGGTCGATGCTGCCATCGGCGGAAAGACCGGCATCAACACCGCGGAGGGTAAGAATCTGGTTGGTGCGTTCTATGCACCTCGTGCCGTGGTCTGCGACCTCGATACTCTTCAGACCCTGCCTAAGAACGAACTAATTTCCGGCATGGGCGAGGTTGCCAAGTACGGCTTCATCGCGGACGAACGGATTCTGGAGCTGCTAGAGAACGATCTGGAGTCGGCTCTAGATTATTCAACGCCAGTCTTCAGTGAAATAGTAGAGCGCTGCATCGCCATCAAGGCTCGCGTTGTTGCCGCTGACTTCAAAGAGGCAGGGGAGCGAGAAGTACTCAACTACGGTCACACGCTTGGTCACGCCATCGAGTTGGTCGAGAAGTTCCAGTGGCGTCACGGTGCTGCCATTTCGGTTGGAATGATGTTCATCGCGAATCTTGGTGTATCGCTGGGGCACACGCCAGTCGAACTATTGGAACGTCAGGAACGTATCTTCAAGTCTTTAGGGCTTCCAACCACTTATCGTCCCGGTCGCTTCCAGCAGTTGCTCGATGCAATGCGTAGAGACAAAAAGTCACGGGCTGGAACGCTTCGCTTCATCGCCCTTGATGGAATCGGCAAACCTAGGGTTATCACAGCCCCTACCGAGGAGGCCTTGATGGCTGCCTACGGCGAGATTTCCGCCTAAAAACGCTAACCTTGAACACATGTCCAAAGTATTAGTTCTGAACGGCCCAAACCTAGGCCGCCTTGGCTCACGCGAACCTGAGATCTACGGCTCTCTTGATTTTGCGGGGCTAGTGGCAACTGTCGCCGCGAAGGCTAAGGAACTGGAGCTTGACGCAGATGTTCGCCAAAGCGATTCCGAAACCCAGCTCATTCACTGGCTTCACGAGGCTGTGGATTCCGGCGCTCATGTGATTATCAACCCTGCGGCATTTACCCACTACAGCTATTCACTACGTGATGCTGCGGCGCTGGTGACCAAGGCTGGCCTTAAGTTGATCGAGGTGCACATCTCCAATCCGCACGCTCGCGAGGCGTTCCGTCATAACTCAACGATTAGTCCGGTGGCCACCGGTGTCATCGCGGGCCTCGGAATCGACGGCTACCTGCTTGCTCTAACCGTCATTGCCTGAACTCTCAGGTAAACTCTTAGTAACAATCCCTTTTTGATTAGCGAGGCATTTTCGTGGCAACTTCTAACGACCTAAAGAACGGCATGGTTCTAAACATCGACGGACAGCTTTGGGCTGTAGTCGAGTTCCAGCACGTAAAGCCAGGCAAAGGCCCAGCTTTCGTTCGCACCAAGCTAAAGAATGTGCTTTCGGGCAAGGTAGTGGACAAGACCTTCAACGCCGGTGTTAAAGTCGAAACTGCTAACGTCGACAAGCGCGACATGGAATTCCTTTACAACGACGGCACCAGCTTCGTATTCATGGACAAGACCACTTACGAGCAGGTTGAAATCAGCCCTGAGACTGTAGGTGAGGCATCTGGCTACCTACTAGAGAACCAGGCTGCAACCGTGGCACTGCACGAGGGTAACCCAATCTACGTTGAACTTCCTTCTTCGGTAGTTCTTGAGATCACCTACACCGAGCCTGGCCTACAGGGCGACCGTTCGACCGGTGGAACCAAGCCTGCAACCCTAGAGACCGGCCTAGAGATCCAGGTTCCACTCTTCGTTGAGAACGGTACCCGCGTCAAGGTTGACACCCGCACCGGTGAATACCTAGGCCGCGAACGCGACTAAGCGTGAGCTCACGCACTAAGGCCAGAAAGCGCGCACTAGACGCTATTTTCGCCGCCGACATTCGCAAGGAATCGCCTGAAGATCTTCTAGCGATCACCCAGGAGCAGGTCGCAGACCGTCAAAACCAAGGTGAAATCTTTAACTATGCCAAGGACCTAGTCGTTGGCGTGGTTGAGAACCACGAGGAAATCGATGACCTAATCGAAACCTATTCGGAGGGTTGGTCGCTCGAGCGCATGCCTAACGTCGATCGCGCCATCTTGCGCATTGCGATTTGGGAGATTTTGCACTCTGATACACCATCGGGTGTTGTCGTGAACGAGGCCGTAGAACTTGCCAAGGAATACTCAACCGAGGAATCCGGCGGCTTCATCAACGGTCTACTTTCGCGAGTCGCTGGCACTCGCAAAGCTCTTTAGTTACACTAGGTTCAAAGCATCCTTTAAAACCGTCCAGAGAGGCGGAGAAGGAGGTGGGCGTGGGAACACGCACCGTCTTATCTAGCGCAGACATCGATCGCGCTGTTACCCGCATTTCTCATGAAATCGTTGAGGGTAACCGAGGCACTTCTAACCTTCTAATTCTTGGCATTCCTACGCGAGGAGCTTGGCTCGCAGAGCGCATCGCCAACTCGATCGCGAAGAGCTACCCAGACTTCAATGCGAGCGACTCATCCGGGCGCCTAGACGTTACCCTGTTCCGCGACGACCTAGCCCTAAAGCCAGGCAAGGAAATAACTCAGACCACGCTTCCAGTGTCCGGGGTTGACGGAAAAACAGTTGTCCTTGTTGATGACGTTTTGTTCAGTGGCCGTACTGTACGTGCCGCACTCGATGCACTGAACGAATTCGGTCGTCCAAGTGCCGTGCGCCTTGCCGTGCTGGTTGACCGTGGCCACCGCGAGCTACCTATTCGCGCCGATTACGTTGGCAAGAATTTGCCAACATCCTTGGACGAACGCATCCAGGTTCGTTTGGATGAAACCGATACCGAGAACGCGGTGGTGATCGAGGGATGATTTTGAAGCATTTAGTTTCCGCCAGTGACCTTTCGAAAGAGCAGGCCGTTGCTCTGCTTGATACCACTGCAGAGATGTCGAGCGTAAACGACCGCGAAGTGAAGAAACTTCCGGTATTGCGCGGTAAGACTGTGGTCAATCTGTTCTATGAGGACTCCACTCGCACTCGCGTTTCGTTTGAGGTTGCAGAAAAGCGACTATCTGCTGATGTCATCAACGTTTCGGCCAAGGGTTCGAGTGTTTCGAAAGGCGAGAGTCTGAAGGACACTGTGCAGACACTGGCCGCAATCTCCGCCGATATCGTGGTGATGCGTCACGGTTCATCGGGCGCTGCGCACACCTTAGCAAGCAGTGATTGGTTTGCCGGTTCGGTAATCAACGCTGGCGATGGAACCCACGAGCATCCAACCCAGGCATTACTAGACGCTTACACACTCCGCAACCGGCTCCTGGGAGACTCACCAGGTAAGGATTTATCAGGTGTAAACGTTGCCATTGTTGGTGACATTGCACACTCCCGAGTTGCCAGAAGCAACCTCATTCTGCTGAAAACACTTGGTGCAAAGGTTCACTTGATTGCACCACCAACCCTGTTACCAAAGGCTTTGGCAGCAGGTGCGACTAGTAGCTATCACAACTTCGATAACGCGATTGAGGATCAAAGTTTTGACGCCGTGATGATGTTGCGCGTACAGAGCGAACGCATGCACGCCGCATTCTTTCCAAGCGAAACCGAGTATTCGAGACTCTGGGGTCTAAACCGCGAACGCCTAGAACGGATGAAGCCTGAGGTTCTTGTCATGCACCCAGGACCGATGAACCGTGGCCTTGAAATCGATAGCTTTTCTGCCGACAGCCCTAACTCAACCGTCCTGGATCAGGTACGCAACGGAGTAAGCGCTCGTATGGCAGTTCTTTACCACCTCGCCGGAGCAGACAGGAGCTCACTATGAGTTACACCCTGAAGGACGTCACACTACCTAACGGCAAGAAGACCAACATCGCTATCGATGGAGATCGCATCACATCCGTCGGTGGCGAACAGCACGGAGAAGTCATCGACTGCAACGGCCTAGTGGTCCTTCCTGGTTTTGTTGACCTACACACTCATCTTCGCCAGCCGGGTTTTGAGCAGAGCGAAACCGTACTCACCGGTTCCATGGCTGCCGCTAAGGGTGGCTACACCGCGGTTCACCCTATGGCCAACACCATGCCGGTTGCCGATAACGCAGGTGTGGTCGAGCAGGTACAGCGCCTCGGGCAGGATGCCGGTCTGGTTGAGGTTCAGCCAATTGGAGCGGTAACCGTTGGGCTCGAGGGTGAGAAGCTCGCCGAACTCGGCAGCATGAACGCTTCAAAGGCTAAGGTCACGATTTTCAGCGACGACGGTAAGTGCGTGAGCGATGCATTGGTGATGCGTCGCGCATTGGCTTATGTTAAGACCTTCGGTGGCGTAATTGCTCAGCACGCCCAGGAGCCGAGACTCACTCAAAACGCACAGATGAACGAAGGCACTGTGTCGGCCGAACTCGGCCTTGCAGGTTGGCCAGCGGTTGCTGAGGAGTCAATCATCGCTCGCGACATCATGCTGGCCGAACTTACCGGTTCTCGCCTCCACGTCTGCCACGTATCCACCAAAGGTTCAGTTGAGCAGATCCGTTTGGGCAAGGCGAGGGGAGTGCAGGTTACTGCAGAGGTCACACCGCACCACCTACTACTTACCGATGAGCTTGCCAGAACCTACGACCCGGTTTACAAGGTGAACCCACCGCTTCGTACCGCTACTGATATCGAGGCTCTTCGAGAAGCGCTGATCGATGGAACCATCGACGTCATTGGCACCGACCACGCACCGCACCCAGACGAGCTAAAGTCTTGCGAGTGGGGTAACGCTGCATTCGGAATGCTCGGCCTTGAAACCGCGGCATCAATTGCTCAACTGGTTCTGATCGATAGCGGGAAGTCTTCGTGGGAGCGTTTGGCTCAGGTGCTCTCGATAGTGCCAGCCCAAATCAGTGGCCTCGAGACTCAGGGTCAGGCTTTGGCGGCTGGTTCGAATGCGAACCTCGCACTAATCGACCCAACGGCCCGAGTCACCATAAGCGATGGCGGCGCCAGTAAGAGCAATAATCAGCCATACCGAGGAATGGAACTTCCCGGTCGTGTGGTTCACACAATCTTCAACGGAAAATTCACAGTTCGCGACGGCGCGCTGGCAGGGAAGGCATAGCAATGAGCAAAGCGATTTTGGTCCTAGAAGATGGCAAGGTCTTCACTGGACACAGTTATGGGGCTGAGGGCTACACTCTGGGCGAGGTCGTTTTCTGTACCGGTATGACCGGCTACCAGGAAACCCTTACCGACCCAAGTTATGCCGGTCAGATTGTCGTACAGACCGCTCCACACATCGGTAACACCGGTGTGAACAAGCGCGACGAGGAATCGTCCAAAGTTTGGGTTGCCGGCTATGTCGTTCGCGATGCCTCCCGTGTAGTTTCGAACTTCCGTAGCGAAGACTCGCTGGACAACGAACTGGTCAAATACGGTGTTGTTGGTATTCGTGGAATCGACACCCGTGCGCTAACCCGACACCTACGTGACCGCGGTGTGATGCGTGGTGGCCTGTTCTCGGGAAGCGATGCTGAGCGCAGCGTGGACGAACTAGTTGCGCTGGTGAACGGTGCAAAGAAGATGCAGGGACTTTCGCTGAGCGATGTCGTTTCCACGCCGAGCAAGTACGTGGTTCCAGCCGAAGGTGAGCTTTTCGGTAAGGTCTCGATTCTCGATCTAGGTATCAAGGCATCGACCATCGAAAACATGACCGCTCGTGGTCTCGAGGTTCACGTTTACCCTGCAACCGCGAGTTCCGCTGAACTCCTGGAAATCCAGCCAGACGCCGTGTTTTATTCGAACGGGCCCGGCGACCCAGAAACCGCCGCTTCCCAAGTTGAAACCCTTCGTGAAGTTCTAAAGACCAAGACTCCATTCTTCGGAATCTGTTTCGGAAACCAGCTTCTAGGACGTGCCCTAGGGTTCGAAACCTACAAGCTTGCCTTCGGCCACCGCGGCATCAACCAGCCAGTGCTTGATCGACGCACTGGCAAAGTCGAGGTAACCGCGCACAACCACGGATTCGCTGTGAAGGTTGATGGCGGCCCAGAGGTTGATTCACCAGCCGGTTTCGGTCGTGTGAAGGTAAGTCACGTTTCTCTCAACGACGACGTCGTGGAAGGTCTCGAATGTGTAGACATTCCTGCCTACTCAGTGCAGTACCATCCGGAGGCAGCTGCCGGGCCGCACGATTCGAACTATCTATTCGACCGCCTAATTGAACTCATCAACAACACCCGAAAGGCAAACTAATGCCGAAGCGTTCAGACATCAACTCCGTCCTAGTTATTGGTTCCGGACCAATCGTCATTGGTCAGGCTTGTGAGTTCGACTACTCGGGTACTCAGGCTTGTCGCGTGCTTCGCGAAGAGGGCATTCGAGTAATCTTAGTGAACTCGAACCCCGCCACCATCATGACCGACCCAGACTTCGCCGATGCCACCTATGTTGAGCCAATCACCCCGGAGATTATCGAGAGCATCATCATCAAGGAAAAGCCGGACGCAATCCTGCCAACCCTTGGTGGTCAGACCGCGCTAAACGCTGCGATGTCTCTGCACGAACTAGGCATCCTCGACAAATACGGCGTGGAACTAATCGGTGCCAAAGTTGACGCAATTAAGAAGGGTGAAGACCGCCAGATCTTCAAGCAGCTGGTGCTTGATGCCGGCGCCGATGTTGCCCGTTCGGTAATCGCACACACCATGGACGAGGTAATCGCGGCGGTCGACGTACTCGGCTACCCAATGGTCGTGCGCCCATCGTTCACTATGGGTGGTCTTGGTTCTGGTTTCGCATACAACGAGGAAGACCTTCGTCGGATTGCCGGTGCCGGTCTTCAGGCCAGCCCAACCACCGAGGTTCTGCTCGAAGAGTCTATCCTCGGCTGGAAGGAGTACGAGCTTGAGCTGATGCGTGACACAGCCGACAACACCGTCGTGGTTTGTTCGATCGAAAACGTTGACCCGGTTGGTGTTCACACCGGTGACTCGATTACCGTAGCTCCTGCGCTAACCCTGACCGACCGCGAGTTCCAGAACCTTCGCGACATCGGTATTCGAATCATTCGCGATGTTGGTGTTGACACCGGTGGTTGCAACATTCAGTTCGCGGTTGACCCTAAGGACGGTCGTGTGATCGTCATCGAAATGAACCCGCGCGTTAGCCGATCTTCTGCACTTGCATCTAAAGCAACCGGATTTCCAATTGCCAAGATTGCCGCGAAGCTTGCAGTTGGTTACACCTTGGATGAAATCCCGAACGACATCACTCGAGTGACCCCTGCCAGCTTCGAGCCGACCCTCGACTACATTGTGGTCAAGGTTCCCCGCTTCGCATTCGAGAAGTTCCCGGCAGCTGACCCAACCCTCACCACAACCATGAAGTCGGTTGGTGAGGCGATGGCCATTGGTCGTAACTACAGCCAGGCACTTCAGAAGGCACTACGTTCGCTAGAGAAGAAGGGTTCTTCGTTCCACTGGGGAGAGCAGCGGAAGTCACTTGCGGAACTGCTAGAGCAAATCAAGACTCCTACCGACGGTCGAATCATTTCCGTTCAGCAGGCTCTGCGCCTTGGTGCAACCTCGGAGCAGATTTTCGAATCTACCAAGATTGACCCTTGGTTCATCGACCAGATCATCCTCATCAACGAGGTTGCCGACTACATCGCCAAGGCTACCGAACTTACAGAAGAGGTGATTTTGAATGCTAAGGAACACGGATTCTCGGACGCACAGATTGCGCAGCTGCGAAACCTAGGTGAAGCCGAAGTGCGCGCCATTCGCCACTCGCACGGCCTGCGTCCGGTGTTCAAGACCGTTGACACCTGTGCCGGTGAGTTCCCGGCTCTAACCCCTTATCACTACTCGACCTATGAGCAGGAGACCGAGGTAATTCCGTCTGACCGTCGCAAGGTGGTAATCCTTGGATCCGGTCCAAACCGTATTGGTCAGGGCGTCGAGTTCGACTACTCGTGCGTTCACGCATCGTTTGCGCTGTCGGATGCTGGTTTCGAAACCATCATGATCAACTGCAATCCAGAAACCGTTTCCACCGACTATGACACGTCTGATCGTCTTTACTTCGAGCCGCTAACTCTCGAGGATGTACTCGAAGTGATTCACGCCGAGAGTCAGAGCGGGGAACTCGTTGGAGTTGTCGTGCAACTCGGTGGTCAGACCGCACTTGGTCTAGCCAAGGGGTTGAAGGATGCCGGAATCCCGATTCTGGGAACCACTCCTGAGGCAATCGACCTTGCGGAAGAGCGAGGTTTGTTCAGCCAGATCCTAGACAATGCAGGCCTGCTATCTCCAGCCAATGGCATCGCTATCAACCTGGCGGAAGCCTCTGAGATTGCCGGTCGCATCGGTTACCCGGTCTTGGTTCGTCCATCGTTCGTTCTCGGTGGCCGCGGCATGGAGATCGTCTATGATCAGCACTCTCTGGTTGACTATTTCGACCGCATCGCGGAATACGGTTTGATTGGTCCTGGTTATCCACTTCTCGTGGACCGATTCTTGGACGACGCAATTGAAATCGACATCGACGCCCTGTACGACGGCACTCAGCTCTACGTGGGTGGCGTCATGGAACACATCGAAGAGGCCGGTATTCACTCCGGTGACTCATCCTGCACCTTGCCTCCAATCACTCTTTCGGCAGGCCAGATAGAGCGCGTTCGCAAGGCAACCGAAGAGATTGCCAAGGGTATCGGTGTTCGCGGCCTGATCAACGTCCAATTCGCGATCGCTAATGACGTGCTCTATGTACTAGAGGCAAACCCTCGTGCTTCACGAACCGTGCCATTCGTTTCGAAGGCTCTTGGAATCACTCTGGCTAAAGCGGCATCACTTGTCATGGTTGGCAAGTCAATTGCTGAATTGGTTGCCGAGGGTCACCTTCCAAAAGAAGACGGAACCTATATCCCGGCCGGCTCTTCAATCGCGGTGAAGGAGGCAGTTCTTCCGTTCAAGCGCTTCGCAACCAAGGAGGGGCGTTTCGTTGACTCGCTACTTGGTCCAGAAATGCGTTCTACCGGTGAAGTTATGGGAATGGATGTTGACTTCCCAACCGCATTCGCCAAGAGTCAGTCAGCCGCCGGAAGTGCACTTCCAAAGAGTGGCACAATCTTCATCTCGGTTGCAGACCGCGACAAGCCGCAGGTGTTGCTTCCGGTTCGCAGACTCCAGCAACTCGGCTACAAGATTCTTGCTACCGAAGGAACCGCAGCGATTCTTGAACGTCACGGTATCAAAGTCACCAGCGTCCGTAAGGAATCGACACCAGGTGCTGGTCCGTCGATTGTTGAGCTAATCACAGCAGGCGAGGTGGACGTTGTAGTCAACACACCTTCTGGTTCTTCCGCTCGCAAGGACGGATACGAGATTCGTGCGGCAACAACCGCGGCCGATAAGGCAATCTTCACAACGATTGCCCAGCTAAGTGCGGCTATTGGCTCCTTTGAGAAGGTCATCGAAGGTCCGTTTGCGGTTCGTTCTCTACAGGAACACGCAGGGGATAGGGCGGCCAAGCTTGCTTAGTTCCTTCGGAGAGCGGCTACTGGGGGCGTTTGAGTCTAGAGGTCAGCTGTGTGTCGGTATCGACCCGCACGCCAGTCTTCTAAACGCCTGGGATCTGACTGACTCTGCACACGGTCTTCGCGAATTTTCACTACGCGTTGTCGATGCTTGTGCTGGTCAAGTTTCAGTCATCAAGCCGCAGGTGTCCTTCTTTGAACGCTTTGGTGCCGCTGGCTACACTGTGCTTGAGGAAGTAACTCAGGCAGCCAAGGCCGCCGACCTTTTGGTAATTGCAGATGCCAAGCGTGGCGATATAGGAACCACCATGGACGCATATTTGGAGGCGTGGTTCGGTAACCTTTCCGGATTGCATGCTGACGCACTGACCGTGTCACCTTATCTGGGTCTCGGAACCATCAGCGTCGGCTTTGAGCGGTACGCAGCCACTGGCAAGGGGATTTACTCTCTAGTTGCAACCTCAAATCCGGAAGGCGCTTCCGTCCAACTTGCGACATCAAACGGAACCTCGTTGGCTGCGGACCAGTGGCGTCAGCTGGCGGTTCTGAACTCCCCGGCAAGCGAATTTGGCAATTTTGGCGCTGTTTTGGGTGCCACCCTAGATTTAGATTCCTTCGCCATCAATCGCAGTCAACTGAAAACGCCAATTCTCGCTCCGGGATTTGGTGCTCAGGGCGCAAAACTTAGCGATGCAAAGGCCATTTATGGCAGCCTGAGCCGCCAGGTGGCATACTCAGTCTCTCGCTCGGTTCTGCAGGCGGGTCCGAGGGAACTGCAATCGGCAATTTCCTCCTCAAACTCAGAACTTTTCTCTGGCTTGAGTCAGTAGGCTGAACTAATGTCTTCGAGATTAGCCGTGATTGCTGGACCCACTGCAGTGGGTAAGGGAACTGTTGTCCGCCACATTTTGGCGGAGCATCCAGAATTCCAGCTTTCCGTTTCGGCTACCACTCGCGAACCTCGTCCTGGTGAAGTTGACGGCGTTGACTACTATTTCTGGACTCGCGAACGTTTTGATGAGGCGATTGCCAGGGGAGAACTCCTTGAATACGCGACCGTCCATGGAAAGAACTCCTACGGCACTCCGCGCAAACCGGTTGAGGATGCGCTTGCCTCTGGCAAGCACGTCATCCTGGAAATCGACATCCAGGGTGCCGGTCAGGTGAAGGCTGCCATGCCCGAGGCTATGACCATCTTCATCATGCCGCCAAGTTGGGAAGAACTTGTGCACAGGCTCAGCTCGCGAGGTACCGAAGACAAAGAGGAACAGGTTCGACGCCTAGAAACAGCGGTAATCGAATTGGCAGCGGCAAATAGTTTCGACTACCGAGTTATCAACGACGAGGTGGCTAAATGCGCCCACGAAGTCGTAGAATTGTTGTCATGACTACCACCGAACCTCTTTACGGCATTGTTTCGCCTTCGATCGACAACCTTCTTGGCAAGGTAACTTCGAAGTACGAGTTGGTTATGTTTGCTGCGAACCGCGCACGACAGATCAACCAGTACTACGCGGAACTACAGCAGGGTAGCCTGTTCAACAACGTTGGCCCACTAGTTGACGCAACTGTCGACGAGAAGGCGCTAACCATCGCACTTCGCGAAATTGACCAGGACAAACTGGTCAAGACTCCAATCGTCTAGTTCATGCGCATACTGGTTGGAATAACCGGTGGTATTGCCGCGTATAAATCCGCGGAGCTAATTCGTCTCTTTGTTGAGGCGGGCCACGAAGTTCGCGTTGTTCCAACTCCAAATGCACTTCGCTTCATTGGGTCCGCAACCCTAGAGGCACTTTCCCATAACCCCGTTCACTCGGAACTCTACGACGACGTGAACGACGTCCGCCACATCGAGCTTGCCAGTTGGGCTGAACTGGTTGTGGTTGCTCCAGCAACAGCGAGTTTCCTTGCTAGGGTTGCGGCCGGACTGGCCGACGATCTTCTAGGTAATGTGATCATGGCGGCTGACTGCCCCAAGGTTTTCGCTCCCGCCATGCATACCGAGATGTGGTTCAATGCGGCAACTGTTGCCAACGTGACAACCCTTCGTGGCCGAGGAATTAGCGTAATCGAGCCTGCTTCTGGGCGACTCACCGGGACCGACACCGGTGTTGGAAGGCTCCCTGAAGCCGCACAGCTCTTTGAGGCCGTACTAAGTGTGCCTCACCCCAGAGACCTAGAGGGTAAGAGGGTATTGGTTATCGCCGGGGGAACTCGCGAACCCATTGACGCGGTTCGTTTCATCGGCAATAGGTCTTCCGGCAAGCAGGGGATAGCTCTCGCCGAGGCCGCCAAGTCTCGTGGTGCCGAAGTTACTTTGATAGCGGCCAACATTGCCTCGGAAACGTTCGGATATGATCGGATCGACGTTTCAAGTGTGGAAGATCTGGAATCGGTGCTTGGACAGGTTGGGGCGAAGTTCGATTTCATCCTTATGCCGGCAGCAATTTCCGATTACCGAGTTGCAAACCCGAGTGCTCGCAAACTAAAGAAGTCTGAGTTAGGTGAGCAATTCAACCTTGAACTAATTCGCAACCCAGACATAATTACCAGACTTTCCGAACTGAAGCCGGCTGGCACCAAGTTAGTTGGCTTCGCTGCCGAAACTTCAGCTGGTGATGAGTTGAAGTCTGCCGCCCGTTCGAAGCTTCAGGCAAAGAAGCTTGATTTGATTGTCGCGAATGATGTTTCCAATGGCAAAGCATTCGATAAAAACTCCAACGAGGTTCTCATTGTGAGCAATACCGAGTCGTCTGGGGTATCTGGTTCAAAACTGGAGATCGCAAATAAGATCTTTGATCTTTTACTCACAGCCAAGTAATTGTCTGGTTCCCCGAATATAATTGAGGGGATGTCAGAACTTAGATTTTTCACCTCAGAATCCGTTACCGAAGGCCACCCAGACAAGATCTGTGACCAGATCAGCGACGCTATCCTCGACGGAATTTTGGAGCAAGATACTGCCGCTCGTGTAGCTGTTGAGACCATGGTCACCACAGGTCTCGTCCACGTCGCTGGTGAGATCACCACCGAGGCTTACGTAGACATTCCAGGACTGGTTCGTCAAAAGGTTACCGAGATCGGCTACACCAGCTCGGACATCGGCTTCGACGGCAATAGCTGCGGCGTTAGCGTCTCGATTGGAGCTCAGAGCCCAGACATCGCGCAGGGCGTCGATAGCGGTATTGAGGTGCGTGAAGAGGGTTCGAACGAAGACCTGAATTCGCAGGGAGCCGGCGACCAGGGCATCATGTTCGGTTACGCCAGCAATGAGACCGCCGTGTTCATGCCTGCTGCCATCCACCTTGCACACCAGTTGAGTTCTAAACTCGCCGAGGTTCGCAAGGAAGGCGTATTTGACTATCTTCGTCCAGATGGCAAGACTCAGGTAACTATGGGTTTTGAGGGTTTTATTCCTAAAACCATTGAGACCGTTGTTCTTTCAACCCAGCACCACAGCAGTGTTTCCACTGAGCAGTTGCGAACCGACATGCAGAACTTCGTCATTGAACCTGTACTTCAGGCCAGCGGCTTCGACTTCGAAGGTTACTCGGCATTGATTAACCCAACCGGCCGCTTTGAAATCGGTGGTCCCATGGGTGACGCAGGGCTTACCGGTCGCAAAATAATCGTCGACACCTATGGTGGCGCATCGCGTCACGGCGGTGGTGCCTTCTCGGGTAAGGACCCAAGCAAGGTTGACCGCTCGGCTGCCTACGCGATGCGCTGGGTTGCGAAGAACATCGTTGCTGCGGGTTTCGCAGACCGAGTTGAGGTTCAGGTTGCCTATGCAATTGGTAAGGCTAACCCGGTTGGTCTTTACCTAGAAACCTTCGGCACTGAGAAGTTTGACCTGGGCAAGATTCAGAAAGCGGTTCTAGACACATTTGATCTTCGTCCGAAAGCCATCATCCGTGATCTAGATTTGCTTCGCCCTATCTACAGCAAAACGGCTGCCTACGGTCACTTTGGTCGCGAGCTTCCGGAATTCACTTGGGAAGCTACAAACCGCGTCGAAGAACTACAGAGCGCGCTAGGCCGATAAGCCATGCCAACCTCGGCTGTTGCTAGGGTGGTTTTCGATTCTCCGCTACCTGCACTCGATCGCGAGTTCGAGTATTTGGTTCCAGCAAGTTTGCAGTCGGAAATTCGCGTTGGCGTTAGAGTCAAGGTTCCGTTTGCCAGACAAAGCAAGGTCGGATTCGTTGTGGCTCTCTCCGCCGAGGCCGAGTTTTCGGGAAAACTCAGCGAACTAGGTGAAATAGTAAGTTCTATTCCCGTGCTAAAACCGCACATTTATCGGTTACTTCGTGACGTGTCCGCGCGCCAATGCAGCAGCGTAGGGGAGCTGATCACCTCTGCAGTACCTGCTAGATCGGTACGTGTGGAAAAGGCTTTTCCTTTCAAGCCTGTAGAGACACATTCAAAGCCGGAAGGTATTCGCCAAACTCAAATTGTAAGACCGGTTGCAAGTAGCGATACCGGAATCCCTAAGGGCTTCGCGGATCTTGCCGAGTTGGCGGCAGCCGAGTTCGCCAAGGGTCTTTCGGTTCTCGTTGTTCTACCTGACTTCAGGGACGTATCGATGTTTGGAAGCCTGCTTGAAAAGCTAGTGCCTGTTGACTCACTTGTTCAGCGATCCCATGCCGATGTAGCGAGCGAAAACTATTCAAAATTCATGACACAACTCACCGGTGAGCAGCAGATTGTGTATGGAACTAGGAATGTCATTTACTCACCTGTTTCGGCAACGGCTTCAATCATTGTTTGGGAAGACTCCGATCAGAGCCACGTTGATCAGCAGAGCCCGTATCTAAACACTCGCGAAATCGCACTGATGCGTCAAAAGTTGGCAGGGGCTAACCTCTTCTTCCTAGGTCACAGTCGTTCCACAGAGGTTCAGCGGTTGGTCAACATCGGATACCTTGCCACTAAGTCAACCGATAACTGGCGACCAAAGGTGCGTAGCTTCAGCGGCTCGGGCTTGGACGCAGGTAGCTTTGGGTTAATCAAGCGTGCACTTGAAAGTGGACCGGTTTTAGTTCAGGTTGCAACGCCTGGCATCTCCCGATCGCTCTATTGCGCTGATTGCAGCGAGCGTTCGTCCTGTATGTCTTGCAACGGGCCCCTATGGCTCAATTCATCTGGTCACGCCGTATGTCGCTGGTGTGGACGTTCGAATCTTGATTTCAAGTGTCGGGACTGCGGCAACGCAAAGCTCCGACAGGGTGGTGCTGGATCTACGAGATGGGCCATGCAACTAGGAAAATCATTCCCAGGCGTGACCATACGTGAAATCACTGCCGACGAACGCGATGTGACCATCTCGGCTAAGAGGCAAATCGTCGTGGCTACTCCAGGGACAGAGCCCGTTGTAGTTGGAGGTTACGCTGCGGTTTTGGTCATCGATGGAAATCTATCGCTCGGGCGTGATTCGCTTCGCGCTTCTGAGGATGCACTCCGAAGTTGGCTAACCGCAATCGCTTTTATGGGGCCTAAGGGTGAAGCTGGAATCATTGGGCTTACGCCAGAGATTGAGCGAGCATTCACGCTGGGTGAGGTTGGATCTGTCGTGAATGAGATTCTCGGTGAACGAGAGCAACTTGGATTCCCGCCAGCCAGACGCGTGCTCAGCGCTATCGGTCAAGAAACATCTCTTTTGAAGCTCGAGGAACTTCTGAAGAAAATAGACGGTGTTCGCGTCTTGGGCATTTCCAAGGCTGCAACATCCAAAGCGGAGAACGATCACCGCTTAGTTGCAACATTCACTTACGCCAGTGGGTCGGTCGTAGCTATCGAGGTGCGAGCGTTCCTAGCCTCCATGGCTGGCACGGCTAATCGTGTTAGCGTCAAAAGCGGACGCGCGATACGTCCGATCTCAATCCGTTTCGATGACCCGCAGGTAATCTGATGCCAATTCTGTTCGCTGGAAGCCCAGACAATGCGGCGTTAGTGCTATCCGAACTAATCCGAAAAGGTGTTGAAATCGGTGCAGTGCTAACCCGAAACGATTCACCTCAGGGACGCAAGCGAGTGCTGACCGAAACCCCGGTTGCTGCTGTGGCAGTGGCGAATGGAATTCCCGTAATTAAATCCAACGTTGTTGACCAACCTGTAATTGAGCAGATCAAGGCTCTTGGAATCGAGTTGGCCGTCGTAGTGGCGTACGGTGTCTTGCTCAAGGCATCTGCCATTGAAGCTTTAGACAAGGGTTGGTTTAACTTGCATTTCAGCATCCTTCCTAAATTCAGGGGAGCGGCACCGGTTCAGCGTGCTCTAATGGCGGGTGTTTCCGAGTCCGGCGTCACGCTCTTCAAGATTGATGAGGGGCTGGACACCGGACCCATCGTTTCCACCCTTCCGGTCGACATTTCGCATGATGAAACAGCCGATGATTTGCTGACTCGCATGTCGTTACTCGGTGCGACCGTGATCGCCGAGTCGCTGCCGATGATTCGTTCAGGAATAGCGAAACTCACCGCGCAGGCCGGTGAACCAAGTTTTGCGGCGAAACTAGTCCGTGCCGACGGTCAACTTTCGTTTCGCGAAACTAACGTCATGACCTACGCGCGGTACCGCGCAGTAACTAGCGAACCTGGTGCCTGGGCGACCATCGACGGTGTCGCCGTGAAACTTTTAGTGATTCGCTTTAGCAGTGAAGACTTGGGTCTCGAACCAGGTGAGGTTGCAACTAGAGACTCAAAAGTTGTGGTTCAGTGCGCTACGGGAATGTTGGAGCTGGTTCAGGTTCAGCCAGCAGGTAAATCTGCGATGGCAGCCGGCGACTGGTTCCGTGGCCTGCGCTCATTAAGAAAGTTCGATCGTTCATGAATTCCAGAAGAGTTGCCTTTGAATCACTATTTTCAGTGGAAGAGAGCGACGCCTATCTCAACCTGGTGCTGCCGAGGATACTAGACAAGGCTTCCTTGAGCGTTCAGGATGCAGCGTTTGCAACCGAGCTAGCTTATGGAACATCTCGAAACCAAGGTTTCTACGACTGGATCATCTCAAAGGTGACTGGTCGACCAATCGAAGAAATCGACCTTGAAGCGCTTGTGGTTCTTAGGCTCGGTGCTCACCAGTTGGTGACTTTGAAAACTCCAGGTCACGCCGCAATTTATGAGACTGTTGAGTTGGCCAAGAAGGTATTGAAACAGTCCGCCGTTGGATTTGTTAACGCTTCGTTGCGACGCATTTCTGAGAAGTCTTACGAGCAGTGGCTACAGATTTTACAGAGAGCCGACCTGTCTGTGGATGACTATCTGGCGATTCGATACTCGCACCCAACTTGGGTGGTTCGCTCGATTCGTCTGGCACTGCAGTCCGAAGGTGCCGGTGACGAACTAGAAACGGCTCTTGAGGCGGATAACCGTAACCCTGCCGTAAATCTGGTGCTTCTGCCACGCAGGGAAGAGCCGCAGAGCGAGCAGCTGGAACGTATTGGAGCATCTCCACTTGGCTTTGAGCTGCATGGTGGTGACCCAAGCAAACTACCGAGTGTCATGAACGGGTCGATGCGTGTTCAGGATCAGGGTTCCCAGCTTTCTGCTCTCGCCTTGAGTAACGTCGCACCGGTTAAGTCTGGCGAAAAGTGGTTGGATCTCTGCGCTGGCCCTGGTGGCAAGGCAGCGCTGTTAGCTGCACTTGGTGCCAGTTCAGGAGCCGAGCTCACCACCAACGAACCGCTTGAGCACCGTGCGGATTTGGTTGAAAGCGCTCTTCGTCACAGTGGCTTGAAAGCGAAACAGTTGAGGCTTGATGGTCGATTTCTTCCAAAGAACTTGATGTACGACCGAATCATGCTCGATGCACCTTGCACTGGTCTCGGTGCACTCAGACGCAGGCCGGAGTCGCGTTGGCGCAAGAATGCCGACCAATTGAAGGAGCTCAGCGCGATTCAGCGTGAACTCCTTCATAGCGCCTGGCAACACCTAAAGCCTGGCGGAATCTTGGCCTACGTTACTTGCTCTCCTCACCCGAGCGAAACTACCTCCCAGGTTGAATGGTTTATTCGTTCTAATCCGGACGCAGAGTTGCTTGATGCAGGCGCTGTGGTTCGGGAACTTTCTCCAAATATCCAAATGATGCCGGGACGCAAGACAGTTCAACTCTGGCCACACCGAAACGTCACCGATGCCATGTTCATCTGTCTGCTTTCGAAGCAAGCAGATTAGGGTAGTACCATGCACGCGCACGTTCATCCCAGCATTCTTTCCGCTGACTTTGTGAATTTTGAACGTGACTTCAAGACGGTCTCTGCAGCCGATTCGATTCACGTCGACGTAATGGACGGACACTTTGTTCCGAACTTAACTTTCGGTTTGCCAATGGTGAAGCGCATGATCGAAGTTTCCGAACTTCCTGTTGATGTGCACTTGATGATTGACTCACCAGATCGTGATGCGGTTTCATACGCTGACGTTGGAGCAGATAGCGTTACCTTCCATCTGGAGGCGGCATCAAACCCTATCAAAATTGCTAGAGCTCTGCGGGCAGCCGGCTCGAAAGCTGCTGTTGCAGTCAAACCAGCTACAGGTCTCGAATTCGTTCTGGATCACTTAGATGAGTTCGACATGCTTTTGGTGATGACCGTTGAACCGGGTTTTGGTGGTCAAAAGTTCATGGACGATATGCTTCCTAAGGTTGTGGAAGGCGCTGCAGCCATCGCCAAATCTGGTAAGCAAATTCGCCTTCAGGTAGATGGCGGAATTGACCTAGGCAACATTGCGACCGCGAGTGCAGCGGGTGCAGATACCTTTGTGGCTGGTAGCTCGGTGTTCGCGGCCGAAGACCGTAACTCGCGCATCGTTTCCTTACGCGAACTGGCTCAATCTGAGAAATAGAGCGTCACGCTCCCTGTTTTGCGTTTAATATTGAACGCATGACCACATTTGCGGAACTTTTCCTAGAGCTGACCGAGAAATCGATTTCACGACCAGCCGATTCGCACACGGTCAAATGGCTCGACGCCGGGGTGCATACCATCGGCAAAAAGGTGATCGAGGAGGCGGCCGAAGTATGGATGGCAGCCGAATTCGAATCCAAGGAGCGTCTCGCCGAAGAGATCAGTCAGCTCCTGTATCACGTCCAAGTCCTGATGATTGCTAAGGGTCTCACCCTTGAAGACGTCGAAGCCAACCTTTAGAGAGAACCATGCTTAGAGTAGCCGTCCCTAACAAAGGGATCCTTTCCGATACCGCAGTGTTGATGCTGAAAGAGGCAGGGTACGCGACCCGTCGCGACACAAAGGAACTGCACGTAATCGATTCTGACAACAACATCGAATTCTTTTACCTGCGTCCACGTGACATCGCAACCTACGTGGGTTCTGGCTCGCTAGACCTTGGTCTAACCGGTCTCGATCTTCTACGTGATTCTCGGTCAAAGGCGGAGACCGTAGAAGACCTGAAGTTCGGACAGTCCACTTTCCGATTCGCAGGTCCTGCTGGTGTTTATTCGTCGCTTAAAGATTTAGAGGGCAAACGTGTTGCTACCGCCTATGTAAATTTGGTCGAAGATTTTCTAGGGTCGCAGGGTGTTTCGGTTCAACTGGTAGAACTAGATGGCGCTGTGGAAACAGCAGTGCGTCTAGGTGTTGCTGACGCGGTAGCAGACGTTGTGTCAACTGGAAACACGCTACGTCAAGCAGGCCTTGAGATCTTCGGTCCAGTGCTGTTGCACTCGACAGCTCACCTAATTAGTGCGCCTGGCAAGGCTGAGCTGGCTACCGGGCTGCTTCGCCGCCTTCGCGGTGTTGTGGTCGCTCGTGAATACGTGATCTTCGATTATGACTGTCCAGCAGAGTTGGTCGACCAAGCTTCGGGCATTACTCCAGGTATCGAATCGCCGACGGTTTCGCCACTGCGCGATCCTGATTGGGTAGCCGTTCGCGCTCTCGTAAAGGCTTCAGAGACCAATGCGACCATGGACGCACTCTACGAGCTAGGAGCCCGTGCCATCCTCGTAAGTGCAATTCACGCAGCCCGAATCTAATGTCGCTCACCGTTCGAGTCATTCCCTGCCTGGACGTCAACAACGGACGTGTCGTCAAGGGTGTGAACTTCGAGAACCTGCGTGACGCGGGTGATCCGGTTGAACTTTCGAACTACTACTACGAAACCGGCGCTGATGAACTAACGTTCCTTGATGTCGGTGCAACCGTGGAGAACCGCTCGACGATGTACGACCTAGTCACCAAGACTGCTGAACAAGTTTTCATTCCGCTGACCGTTGGTGGAGGAGTGCGTTCAGTCGCCGATGTAGGAGCACTTTTAAAGGCAGGTGCAGACAAGGTGAGTGTCTCGTCCGCCGCGATCGGTAATCCGGAACTGCTGCGTGAAATTGCCGAACGATACGGCAACCAGGTTCTAGTTCTCTCACTAGATCTGAAACGAAACCCTTCCGACGCCAGTCGTTGGATTGTGACCACACACGGTGGTCGTACCGAAACCGACACCGATGCACTCGACTGGATCGCAATATGTGCAGAGCTTGGTGTAGGTGAGCTTTTGGTCAACAGCATCGACGCCGACGGTACGAAAGCTGGTTTTGATTTGCCGCTGATCTCGGCGGTTCGCGAGGTTTCGTCACTGCCGCTAATCGCATCTGGAGGGGCTGGAAGCGCTGGCGATTTCCCTCCAGCCGCCATTGCAGGCGCGGACGCAATACTTGCTGCATCAATCTTCCACAGTCGTGCGGTTACAATTGCCGAAGCTAAGGTAGCCTTGGCGCACGCAGGATTTGAGGTAAGACAGTGATCAACTTCAATGTGACCAGCTTGAAATTCGATGCCAACGGTCTAATCCCAACCGTCATCCAATCGTCGATCACCAAAAAGGTATTGATGGTCGCTTGGATGAGCTCTGAATCGCTAGCGAAGAGCCTGGAAATTGGTGAAACCGTTTTCTTTTCGCGTTCACGAAACGAGCTTTGGCACAAGGGAGCAACTTCCGGAAATACACAGCGAATCGTGTCGCTCGACACCGACTGTGACCGTGACACCCTGCTGATTCAGGTGGATGCAGCCGGACCAGCTTGCCACACCGGAGCCGACAGCTGTTTCGAGGCTTCGCATGAGCACTGAACTCGAATCCTTCTTACGTGATGCCAGAGGCTCGAGAGTTGTTCCTGTTTCGCGAAAACTTTTCTTTAGCGGCGAGACCCCGCTCACAATTTTCGAGAAGCTGGGTGAGGGTCGAGATGACTCGTTCCTTCTAGAGTCTGCTGACCAAGGGGTTTGGTCGCGCTACTCGTTTGTTGGAGCAGTTGCCAGAGGACGATTGTTCCAGGCGTTGAACGGTGGTGTTGAATGGGATTCACCTTCCGGCGCCTCGGCGCTTCCAAAGGACCTGTCTCTTGAATTGCCAGCTAGCCCGCTGGATGCCATCGACCTGATTCAGTCGTCTTGGTTTACTGCCGTGAATTCGATGGGCCTTCCGCTTTCTTCCGGTCTTGTAGGAATGATCGGCTGGGATGTCGTTCGGGACCTCGAGCAGCTTCCGACCCCAAAAGAGCAGCTTCTGGAGACGCCACGAATTAGTTTCACGATGATTCGTGACCTCGTGGTCGTTGATCATCAGACCAGTGAACTGACTTTCATCTCAAATGTCTACATTGAGGGTCAGTCAGCCGAAGAATTATGCCGCGAATTTGAGCAGGCCCAGTCAAACATCGATGGCATGCTGAGGCTCCTCACAGCGCCCAGTCATAGCTACTTCGCGAACGTCGATTTCGAGGCGGAACTAAACCCGGAGGCAAACTTCACCGCGGACGACTTCCGTGCGGTCGTGGCGTCCGCAAAAGAGTTTGTGAAGATCGGTGATGTATTCCAAGTTGTACTCTCGCAGGCGTTTTCGGGAAACACTGATGCTTCACCGCTGGAGGTTTATCGAGTGCTTAGAGCGCTCAATCCGAGCCCGTACATGTATCTGATAAACGGAGCCGATTCGGCCGGAAAGTTCGCGATTGTTGGATCTTCCCCTGAAGCTCTAGTTACAGTGAACCAAGGCCACGTGGTTACCCACCCGATTGCCGGATCTCGACCTCGAGGCACCACGAGCGAACTCGATCAAGAGTTGGAAGCCTCGCTACTGGTAGACAACAAGGAGCGAGCCGAACACCTCATGTTGGTCGACCTCGCCCGCAACGACTTGCTTCGTGTATGTGAACCCAGTTCGGTCTCAGTTTCGGAGTTCATGACCGTGCACAAGTACAGCCACATCATGCACCTAGTTTCTACGGTAGAAGGTCATTTGGCCAAGGGGCATTCAGCCGTGCAGGTATTCCGTGCCACTTTCCCGGCAGGTACACTTTCCGGGGCACCAAAGCCAAGAGCTTTGGAAATCATCGAAGACCTAGAGCCAACTCACCGCGGTTTGTATGGGGGAGTCTGTGGTTACTTTGACTTCGCTGGAAACTCAGACCTGGCAATTGCCATCCGAACGGCTTTCATGCGCGATGGAAAGTTCGTGGTCCAAGCCGGAGCCGGTTTGGTGCTTGATTCGGATGCCGAGAGTGAATACCAGGAGACCCGAAGTAAGGCCCGTGCCGTCCTGCGTGCAATTGGGGCCGCCAACCAGGCCAGGCAGGCTGGATGATGCGTAGGGCACTGCTCCTTGGGAACTTCTTGCTACTGCTAGCTGCATGGATTCTGGCCTCTCAAGTTTGGGCCAGTGGAGTGATGGTTGATACTGAAAAGTCGATCTCGGTGACGGCAGTTGAAGCGTATCCTCAAGTTACCATCGTCCTAGTCGTTTGGGCCCTTCTGAGTATCTTCACGAGGTACTTCACATCGTTCTTCTCAAAGTTTTTGTTCACCGCGATAACCGTCTTACTCTTCGCAACGGTTTCGCCGATGTGGTTTGACTCGGCGGCGGGGAACCTGAACATTTTGAAGCCGCAGATCACTAAGTTAACCGGCATAGCAGACTGGAATTCGGCGATGTCCCAGTTGCAAACGAGCTTCTATGACCACACGGTTTCTGATTTGTTCGTAATTGTCTTGGTTCTAGGCTTGCTTTCAACCTTGGCTCGAATCTGGTTTAGCGCTGGCAAGCAGAGTGCAGGCACGCAATTGACCACGCGTATCGACAAATTGCCGAAATGGTAGCCTGTCGCGCCATAAAATTGAACTGTTCCAATTGAAAGGCTTGAAATGTCTCAAGATCACCCAGAAGACGTAAACCACGGCGACACCGTTGCCGCTTGGACCTCGGTAATCGTAATCATCATTGGCTTCATAGGTCTAACCACTTTCTATGTTCTAGGTAAAGAGTACGAGTCGCTTACTTGGGCTTCAATTGGCGTAATCGTTGTCGGCTCCGTTCTCGGGCCAATTCTTGCCAAGCTTGGCTTCGGCCAGAAGAAGTAAAGGGTTTTGCTAAAGGCGCTATACGCCGGAGCTCTCGAAGACGCAAGCTCGCGAGCAGAATCAATTTCTACAAAACATCTCGAGTCGCTCATCGCGTCTAGACAACCTGCCATAGATGCTCTTGCGGCATTTGCACCGCGCAAGAACATTCACATCCTTGCGGAAATTAAACGTGCCAGCCCTTCAAAGGGAAATCTCGCCGAGATCAAAGACCCTAAATCACTCGCTCGCACCTACGCCTCTAACGGCGCTACCGGTATCAGTGTTTTAACCGAAGAGCGTAGATTCAAAGGTAGCCTTCAAGACTTCGACGACGTGCGTTCGGAAGTGTCTGTGCCATTGCTTCGTAAAGATTTCCTCGCGAATGAATACCAGTTGCTCGAAGCCAGAGCACATGGAGCAGATATCGCTCTGCTTATCGTCGCGGGTTTGGAACCGAGTGTTCTTTCTAGGCTTTATGACTTCACTCTTCAGTTGGGGATGACTCCGTTTATCGAGACCCACTCCGCCAACGAGCTGGAGATCGCTCTTGAGCTTGGCGCAAAGTTCGTAGGAGTAAACGCTCGCAATCTTTCAACTTTTGAAACCGACCGTGATTTGTTCGGTACTCTCGCCCCGATGTTCCCGAACGATGTAATCAAGGTGGCCGAGTCCGCCGTTCGAACCGTCGAAGATGTTGAACACTATCGAGCAGCCGGTGCCGATGTTGTTTTGGTTGGCGAGGCGCTGGTTACCAACGATGCCGCAACACAGTTGAAGCAGTTCCTGGAAGTTGAATAACCGATGTCAGAACCAACCAATTTAAGAAATCAGACCGGTCCGTATTTCGGTGCTTATGGGGGTCGTTTTGTACCGGAGTCTTTGGTCGCAGCCCTTGACCAGCTCGAGGGCATTTATGCCGCCGCTAAGCAGGACCCTAATTTCCAGGCGGAGCTTGCCGAACTTCACCGCTCGTATACCGGACGCCCATCAATTCTTACCGAGGCGAGGCGCTTTTCTGAGCACGCCGGTGGCGCGCGCATCATTCTCAAGCGCGAAGACTTGAATCACACCGGCTCCCACAAGATCAACAATGTCTTAGGTCAGGCGCTTCTCACCAAACGTATGGGCAAAACCAGAATCATCGCCGAAACGGGTGCTGGTCAGCACGGCGTTGCCAGCGCTACGGCTGCTGCTCTTTTCGGCCTCGAATGTACCGTTTACATGGGTGAAGTCGATACCAAGCGTCAAGCTCTAAACGTTGCACGAATGAAATTGCTCGGCGCCGAAGTAATTCCGGTGACCTCCGGTAGCCGTACCCTCAAGGACGCCATTAATGAGGC
>JBEGRZ010000001.1:0-95263 GCA_041180115.1 Actinomycetota bacterium | reverse complement strand
TGGCCAGCATTGGGTCGATGATGTAAACCTGACGACCACTTAGGTCATCTGGCAGACGGTTTGCGTAAGTCTCAGGCTGCAGTGTTTCCTCGTTGCGCTTGATGCCGAGGAATCCAACGGTTGCGCTTGGAAGCAACTTCACGATTCCCTCGAGCATGCCGAGGCCGGCGCGAAGAATTGGAACGATGATTGGGCGAGGCTTGGCAAGGGCGACACCAACGGTTGGCCCAACCGGAGTCTCGATTGACTTCTTCTCAACGCGGATGTCTCGGGTGGCCTCGTATGCGAGCAGGGTCACCAACTCTTCAACCAGCTGGCGGAAGATCGGGCTCGGAGTGTTCTTATCGCGAAGAACGGTGAGCTTGTGGGTGATCAGTGGGTGGTCTGCAATGTGTACGCGCATGGCTCAAATCTACCGCTTTACAGGTTTTGGTGATGTGTAAAAAATATTGAGAAATATTTATACGTCGTAGAGAATGGAAACATGGACGAATGGCGCGCGGATAGGCCCAATAACTCGCTGCACGCGTTGCCGCCAAAAGATTTCAAACTCACCGACGGGCAACAAAAGCAGCTAGTTGTAGTTGCGGAGCTGCTAGCCAGGCTTGATGAGGCAGCCGAACTTTTGGCCAACCCAGCCGTGTTCAACAATGCCATGCCGATGGTCGAGGCGGCTGCTTCCAGTGAAATCGAAAACATCATCACGACCCACGATGAAATGTTTGCTGCAAATGCTTCCGAGACACGAAAAGTAACTCCCGAGACTCGCTTAGCCATGCGCAACCGAGCAGCCCTGAATCTTGGTTTCGAGTCCCTCAGCGGTCGCCCGATCACGGTCAAACTGCTGACCGAGATTGCCAGTGAGTTGCTCGGTTACCGCGTGGGTATACGTGACCTACCGGGAACCTTCATAGGTACAGAAGGTGCCAAAACTTACACGCCGCCCGAGGGTAAAGAACGAATCGAAAAGATGCTCCATGACTTGGTATCGTTCATTGCCGAAAGTTCATTGCACCCCGTCCTGGTGATGATCCTCGCTCACTACCAGTTCGAGGCAATTCACCCGTTCCCAGATGGTAACGGTCGAACCGGGCGCGTGCTAAACCAGCTGATCCTGCTTCAGGCGGGGGTCTTGCGCACGCCGGTACTTAATCTTTCTAGTTACTTAGTTCGAAACCGAAACGACTACTACGCAAAACTCCACGGTGTTGAGGACTCGGGAGACTGGGAAGCGTGGGTTTCGTTCATGCTTCAGGCGCTAGAGACCGCTGTGAAAAATTCGTACAAAAAATTGAAGGAGCTCACGCTCCTACAACTAGAGGTTCAGAGCGTCGCCACGGTCAACGTTGGTAAGTTTGCGATTGGCCTTACATCACTGATTTTTGAAAAACCCTATTGCCAGATCGGTCACGTAGTCGACCGGCTTGAAGTCTCGCGTCCAACGGCTGCGAAACTACTCGAAACCATGGAGGCTGCAGGTTCGTTGGTAAGTTTTGTCTCAGGTAAAGAAAAGTTCTTTGTGAACCAAGCGATGCTGGAGGTGCTGGCTAAATGACGAATCGTTGGAACGAAGCGATGCGGGAGGCGCTGGCGGTGGCGCACCTCGCCACCGCGGAATCTGGCGACGTTCCGGTAGGCGCCGTCCTGGTTGATCCAGATGGAACCATTGTTGCGGCTGGTAAGAACGAGCGGGAGCTAACCGGCGACCCAACTGCTCACGCTGAAGTGGTTGCCATTCGCGCTGCTGCCGCGCTGAACGCCAACTGGCATCTGAACGATCTGACCCTGGTGGTCACCCTGGAACCATGTGCAATGTGTGCGGGAGCCATCCAGGCATCGCGAATTGGTCGAGTGGTTTTTGGCGCATGGGACGAACGCGTTGGAGCCGGCGGTTCCCGCTATGACCTGCTGCGCGATTCGCGTCTCGGTCAGCAGGTTGAGGTGATCGCGGGAGTACTCGAGGCCGAATGCGCCAGGGTGTTAACTCAGTTCTTTGAAGAGCGAAGAATGTCTGGCTCCAAGTAGATCACGCGAGCAGTAGGAACCGCCTTGCGAATCTCCTCTTCGGCGATGTCGATGATGTTCGAAACCTCACGTGCCGAATCGGTTTCACGAACCGCAATCTTGGCGGCAACCATCAGCTCGTCAGGGCCGAGGTAAAGGGTCTTCATGTGGATGATGTCTTCCACACCATTTGACGCACGAAGCGCGGCGGCGATCTTGGTGTTGTCCTCGGCGGTAGCACCCTCACCAACGAGCAAACTCGAGGTTTCAATACCTAGGACGATCGCGACTGCCACAAGCAGCGCGCCGATGGCCAGGGTGCCAATAGCATCCCAGATGGCATCGTGAGTCAGAACTGTTAGACCAACACCCGCGAAGGCAAAAACCAAACCGGCAAGAGCCGCGATGTCTTCTAGGATGACGACCGGAAGTTCAGGGCTCTTGGCGTGACGAATGAACTTGTATAGCGAGGTGCGTCCGCGTTCTTCCTTGGCGGCCTTCAGAGCCGTGCGAAGACTGAAGCTCTCGAGCAGAATCGCAATTCCAAGAACGGTTAGCGGCAACCAAGCCTGAGTTAGTTCGTGAGGGTGGGAAAGTTTCTCAACACCTTCGAGGATCGAGAACATGCCACCGATGCTGAAGAGAACGATCGAAACCATGAACGCGTAGATGTAGCGCGAGCGCCCGAAGCCGAACGGGTGGGTTGGGGTGGCTTTGCGCTTGGCGCGCTTACCTCCAAGAAGAAGGAGAACCTGATTGCCGGTGTCGGCGAGGGAGTGAATACCTTCGGCAAACATCGAAGCCGAACCACTGATTCCAGCGGCAATAAATTTGGTAATCGCGATTCCGGTGTTGGCGCCTAACGCCGCAAAAATCGCTCTGGTCGAACCTTCGGTACTCATTGAACCCTCCAATGTAGTAGCCTAGTTGACGGTGACGTGTCCGAGCGGCCGAAGGTGCAACACTCGAAATGTTGTGTACGTGAAAGCGTACCGTGGGTTCAAATCCCACCGTCACCGCCACCAAAAGCCAGACTCAAAGGGTCTGGCTTTTATCTTTTAAATGCTTCGCTGCCAACATAAACTGAGCGTGACCCCAAAGAAAGAGTCAAAGATGACTGAACAGCAGCAGGTACTACACGACGGCATTCCTCAGGACACCGTGGGTGGAATTGAGCAACACGGTATCGACCACATTCCGGCGAACGAACGCTACGGACGCGCTCGTCAGCTAATCGGAGTTTGGGCAACTTCCCAAGCCAACTACGTAGTGCTCGTGATGGGCGGCGTCCTGGTTCAGATGGGTATGAGTTTCTGGCAGGCCGTCGGAGTAATCGTCGTAGGAAACCTGCTCGCGATTTTGACCGGATTCATTTCCGCCAGCGGACCAGCTTCGGGAACCCCGAGCCAGATCATCCAGCGAGCGCTCTTTGGCCCGAGGGGTAACGCCATCAACCAGATATTCACCGGCTGGATGGTAAACGTAATCTTCCTCGCGCTCAACTGGACAGCAGCGGCTTACATCGTGTTCGCAGTCATGGAACGTTTCGGGTTTGTCGCAGATAACCTGGTAAAGGCGATTGTGATTTCTGCGCTTGCAGCGTTGACCTTGGTTATCAGTGTCTACGGCTACAACTTCATCACCAAGGCCTATGGCGTGATCTCGATTTCGTTCCTGGTTGTCTTCGGTTTGGCATCGGTGTTCCTGGTTGCCGGTGTGAAGGGTGATGTGAACGCTGTTCCGCCACTCGAGGGCATGGACTTCTGGATCATGGCTTTCGCTGGAGTATCGCTACTCGGCTGTACCCCGATCTCGTACACCAACGGAGCCGACTTTGCGCGATACCTCCCTCACAACACCAAGATTCGAAACGTGGTTGGTTCGGTTGCCGTGGGGTACATGGTTCCGAGCATCCTGCTTAGCGTGCTCGGCGCGTATGTGACTGCGGCGATGCAGGCCGAGGATCCACAGACCGCCATCGAAGGCGTGCTTCCTGCGTGGTTCTCGCCAATCTTCACTATTGCCGTGGTGATTGGAACCATTGCCAACAACGCCATGACCGCCTATAGCTCGGGTCTGGTCCTACAGACCGTTGGTATCAAACTTCGACGCTCGGTCACTGTTATCGCAGATGGAATTTTCGGTGTGATCATCACCCTGCTCGCCGTCATTGTTTGGGACTTCGTCGATGCGATGAACACCCTGCTTCAGTTGATCGTGGTTACCGTGGCTCCGCTGATGAGCCTCTACCTTGCCGACATGTGGTTGCGCAGAAACAAGTACGACGGCCGCGCTCTCGAGGCCGGTGCCGAAGGCGGCATGTACTGGTACCAGGGTGGCTATAACGTTGCCGGAATCATCGCATTCCTCGTTGGCTTGGCCGCAACCCTGCTCACCGTTTACACCACTTTCTATGTGGGTCCGGTAAACGATATGCTTGGCGGCATCGACATCTCACTTGAGGTTGGTTTGCTGTTGCCGGCAATCGTCTACATTTCGCTCATGAGAAAGAAGCTTGCCGCACAGGTTGCCTAAATGAATTACAAGTTCCCTGTAGTTGAGAAGAGTATCGCCGAGCTTCGTGCTGCCTTGGAAAGTGGTGAGGTAACCAGCGTCGAGCTGACTCAGCGCTACCTCGAGCGAATCGCCGCCTACGACCAGAGCGGCATCAAGCTAAACGCGATGGTTGAGCTGAACCAGAATGCGCTCGCGGAGGCTGCCGCCTCGGATGAACGACGTGCGGCTGGAAAACTGCTCGGTGGCCTTGATGGAATTCCGTTCACGGTCAAAGACTCATACAAGGTAAAGGGGATGAGCGTTGCCGCTGGTTCCCCAGCTTTCGAGCACCTGATTGCAAACGAGGACGCCCACACCGTGGCACTGCTTCGTGGGCAGGGTGCTGTGTTGATCGGCTTGACCAACATGCCACCGATGGCAAACGGCGGAATGCAGCGAGGTCTCTATGGCCGAGCCGAGTCTCCTTATAACGAGAAGTTTTTGACCTCCGCCTTCGCCTCGGGTTCGTCCAATGGGTCGGGCACCGCGACCACAGCAAGCTTCGCAGCCTTCGGACTTGGTGAGGAAACCTGGTCCAGCGGCCGTGCTCCAGCCGCCTGCAACGCGCTCTGTGCCTACACTCCTTCTCGGGGAATGATTTCGATCCGAGGCAACTGGCCACTGGTTCCAACCATGGACGTCGTGGTTCCTCACACTCGCAGCATGGCCGACCTCGCGGAAGTTTTGGACGTCTTAGTGGCAGATGATGCCGAAGCCGATGGCGATTTCTGGCGAATGCAACCGTGGGTTGAATTACCAAAAACTGAAGCCATCCATTCGCAAAAATTTGTCGAGCAGCACAAGGCTGCAGTAGAGAAGGTCAAGGCGGGCCGCAAACCACTTGCAGGAGTTCGCCTGGCCGCTCCAAAGATGTTCTTAGGTAAAGACGAATTACAAGGAACCGGCACCGGTATGGGTTCGGTCACGGGTCAACACATTGAGCCGAGGCCTTCGATGCTGAAACTCTGGGACGCCTATGTGGCAAACCTGATTGCTGCCGGTGCCGAGATCGTGGAAACCGATTTCCCGGTAGTCACCAACTACGAGGCTGACCGAGCCGGAGCGCCAAACGTTTATGGCCGCGGAATCGTGCCTGAAGAATTTTTCGACGCCGAAATTTGGGATCTATCCATATGGTCGTGGGATTACTTCCTGAAGCTCAATGGCCAGGACGACCTTCACACCATGACCCAAGTTGATGGGCCAAAAATTTTTCCAGCGCCTCACGGCGCACTCAAAGACCGCTACGCGGAATTCGATTTCGACCCGGCCGACTACGTTACGCGCGCGCAAGAAAAGGGAATCATCGATCCGTTTAACGGACCTGATTCCAAAATTTTTGCGAAGGGCCTTGCGGCCCTAGAGGAGACCCGCAGGCGGGATCTCGATGATTGGCTGGCCGAGAACGGTTTCGATGCGGCGATCCTCCCAACTCTCACAGATGTTGGCCCAGCCGATTCGGATGTGAACGAGGCGTCCGCTAATTTGACCTGGCGAAACGGTGTTTGGGTAGCTACTGGCAATCTCGCGATTCGTCACCTCGGCATTCCGACCATAAACGTTCCACTGGGCACCGCGGACGACATCGGTATGCCCTTCGGCCTGACCATTGCGGGTGCTGCCTACAGCGACGCCAAACTTCTAGAACTGGGAAGCCTCTTCGAGGCAATAAACCCGGTTCGCACTGCACCACCGCGAACCCCGGAGTTGTAGGCTGGGGATATGGCAAAACTCGTAGTCCACGAACGAGGCATCAGCGTTAAGCTCAGTCCAGCAGAGAAATTCTGGTCCCTCAAAGGTGACTTTGAAATTCCGGTGACTTCCATTCGTGGCGCCCAGGTAATTGATGGCAAGGCAGTGACTATGTTTGCCGATTTGGCTTGGGCTTTCCGGGTTGGAACCGCGCTTCCTTTTGTTTATTACGCGGGCCGATTCTTCCGTCCGGGTGGAAAAGATTTCATTGTCGTACGCCCAGGCAAGCCCTCGGTTCAGCTCAATCTGAACGGAAAGCCATACGTCCGAGTGATTTTGACCGTGGACAACGCCGAAATGGTCGCAGAAGAGATTAATAGCGCACTCGCCGCCTGCTAAGTCTTTAAAAACAATTTCTTGCGGTTTGTCGCCCAATCGTTATAGAGTTGTACTTTGCTCCCTATCTCCCTAGCGCATATTGTGGCGCGACCTGTGATGCATATGTTGGCGTCACTGAAGGTTATGGGTCAGCGATCTCGAAACCGCTAAATTAACGTAACTCCCTTGGAGGGATTCACTTGGCTGCGAAGAACGCAAAAACCAACAACACCCGCGACGCAAAGCGTCCGTCATTCGCCAGAACTCAGGAGCCAATCGAGGTTCCTAACCTGCTCAAGCTACAGCGCGAGAGCTTCAACTGGTTGGTTGGCGAAGACAGCTGGCGTGCGGCAAACCCAGAGGCAAAGAACGGTCTGACTGAGATCTTCGAAGAGCTATCGCCAATCGAAGACAGCAACAATGCAGCCGACGCCAAGATGGGTCTAGCATTCAGTGCTCCAGAACTTTACGACCCAGCACACACTCCAGACGAGTGCAAGATGAAGGGTAAGAGCTACACCAAGCCTCTATACATCAAGGCTGAGTTCACCAACTACGTAACCGGTGAAATCAAGAGCCAGACCGTGTTCATGGGTGACTTCCCAGTCATGACCGAAGACGGAACCTTCGTGATCAACGGCACCGAGCGTGTTGTTGTTTCGCAGCTGGTTCGTTCTCCAGGTGTTTACTTCTCGGTGTCTACCAACACCACCGGAAACCTAGACGTACGTAACAACAAGGGCCAGATCATTCCTAGCCGTGGTTCGTACCTAGAGTTCCTCACCGAGTGGGTCAAGGATGACCGCAAGCCTATGGCTCGCTTCGGCAAGCCAATCCTTCAGGTTCAGGTAGACCGCAAGACCAAGGTTTCGGCAACCATCTTCCTAAAGGCCCTAGGTCTTACCAAGGAGCAGATCGAGGCCGAGTTCAAGGATGTCGAAGCTGCAATCAAGGACAAGGGTTGGAGCTACGACGTAGACCTCATCGCTAACACCCTTGCTTACGACGAGTCGAAGGCTTTCGCCAGCGCAATCGTTTCGAAGGAAGACGCACTACGCGAGCTTTACCGCAAGGTACGTAACGAAGCTGCCGGTCCTGAGACCGCAGAAGCTTGGCTACGTTCGACCTACTTCGAGACCAAGCGTTACAACCTAGCCAAGGTTGGTCGCCACAAGGTAAACCGCAAGCTCGGTCTAAACGTTGACGGCGCAACCACCACCCTTTCGGTTGAGGACATCGTAGCCACCCTGAAGTACCTCCTGTACTTCGACATGTCGCTAGCAAACGGTGCACCTCAGGGCCAGAAGTTCAACGTGAACATGGCTGGCAAGAAGGTTGAACTAGACATCTCGTCTGACGACATCGATGACTTCTCTAACCGTCGTATTCGTTCGGTTGGCGAGCTAATCCAGAACCAGGTTCGTATCGGTCTAAGCCGTATGGAGCGCGTGGTTCGCGAGCGTATGTCGACCCAGGACATTGAGGCAATTACCCCTCAGACCCTGATCAACCTACGCCCTGTAGTTTCCGCAATCAAGGAGTTCTTCGGAGCTTCGCAGCTATCCCAGTTCATGGACCAGAACAACCCACTAGCCGGCCTTGCTCACAAGCGTCGTCTATCGGCACTTGGCCCTGGTGGTATCGCTCGTGAGCGTGCACAGATGGAAGTCCGTGACGTTCACCCATCGCACTACGGTCGTATGTGTCCAGTTGAAACCCCTGAAGGTCCAAACATTGGTCTGATCGGTTCGCTAACCGCTTACGCACGAATCAACGCTTTCGGCTTCATTGAGACCCCGTACAACAAGGTCACCAATGGCAAGCTAACCGGCAAGATCGAGTACCTAGACGCAGCTTCTGAAGCCGGCAAGGTTATTGGTGTTGCTGAGGTAACGCTCAACGCCGACAAGACCATTGCCAACAAGAAGCTAATCGCTCGCTACCGCGGTGAAGTTATCGAAGCAGACATCGAAGACCTCGACTACATCGACATCTCGCCACGTCAGCTCGCTTCGGTTTCGACCTCGCTAATTCCGTTCCTTGAGCACGACGACTCGTCGCGTGCACTGATGGGTGCGAACATGCAGCGTCAGGCTGTGCCACTAGTGCGCAGCGAAGCCCCTTACGTAGGTACCGGCATGGAGCGCGTTGCAGCGTTCGACTCTGGCACCATCGTGATCAACGAGCACGCAGGTGTTGTTGAAGACGTAACCGCCGATGCAATCACCGTAATGGGCGACAACGGCTCTCACGATGTTTACACTCTTCGCAAGTTCGAGCGTTCGAACCAGGGAACCGCAATCAACCAGCGCGCCATCGTAAACGTAGGCGACCGCGTTGAAGCCGGTCAGGTTCTAGCCGACGGCCCTGCAACCGAGAACGGTGAACTAGCTCTAGGTAAGAACCTCCTCGTAGCGTTCATGCCTTGGGAAGGTCACAACTTCGAAGACGCGATCATCCTGAGCCAGAACCTGGTCAAGGACGACACCCTTTCGTCGATTCACATCGAAGAGTACGAAGTTGAGGCACGTTCGATCAAGCTTGGTGACGAAGAGATCACTCGCGACCTACCAAACATCAGCCAGGAGACCCTAGCTCACCTAGACGAGCGCGGTATCATCCGCGTTGGTGCCGAGGTTCGTTCGGGCGACATCCTGGTCGGTAAGGTAACCCCTAAGGGTGAGACCGAGCTTTCCGCTGAAGAGCGCCTACTGCGCGCCATCTTCGCCGACAAGGGCCGCGAAGTTCGCGAGTCGTCGCTGAAGGTACCTCACGGTGAGAGCGGAACCATCATCGGTGTGAAGGTATTCACCACCGACGAGTACATGGCACAGTACGGCGAAGACGTCGTCGAAGTTTCGAAGGATGACCTAGGCGCAGGCGTAATGGCTCGCGTGGTTGTTCAGATCGCGCAGAAGCGTAAGATCACCGAGGGTGACAAGCTTGCTGGTCGTCACGGAAACAAGGGTGTTATCTCGAAGATTCTTCCGGTTGAAGACATGCCATTCCTTGAGGATGGAACTCCGGTTGACATCGTTCTGAACCCACTGGGTATTCCAGGTCGTATGAACTTCGGTCAGGTACTTGAGACCCACCTAGGTTGGATTGCCAGCCGCGGATGGAACGTTGAAGGACTATCGAAGGCACTAGCTGAGAACATCAAGGAACTTCCTGAGAGCATGAAGCAGGGTGAGGCTGGCACCAAGGTTGCCACCCCAATCTTCGACGGCGCTCACAAGGACGAGATCGTTTCGCTACTAGCCGCGACCACCAAGAACGAGTGGGAAACCTCGAACAAGAAGAAGCTGGTTGACGAGACCGGTAAGGCTACTTTGTTCGACGGCCGCTCGGGTGAGCCATTCCCAGCTCCAATCTCGGTTGGTTACATGTACGTGCTCAAGCTGCACCACCTAGTTGACGACAAGATTCACGCTCGTTCAACCGGTCCTTACAGCATGATTACCCAGCAGCCGCTGGGTGGTAAGGCACAGTTCGGTGGTCAGCGCTTCGGTGAGATGGAAGTATGGGCCCTTCAGGCCTATGGTGCCGCTCACACCCTACAGGAGCTCCTAACCATCAAGTCGGACGACGTCTCGGGACGTATTAAGACCTACGAGGCGATCGTTACCGGACAGAACATCCAGGCCCCTGGTATCCCAGAGTCCTTCCGTGTTCTAGCCAAGGAAATGCAGTCGCTAGCACTGAACATCGAGGTTCTAGACGCTTCGGGTAATGCCGTTGAGTTGAAGGACCAGGACGAGTTCGCTTCGGACCGCGCGACCGAGGAGATGGGCATCAACCTATCTCGCAACGAGTCGCTCGCATTCGACAGCGAGTTCACCGGACTAGAGAACTAAGAACCAGAGACAAGAAGAGAAGTAGAAAACAATGCAAGTTGAAGCTTTCGAAGCAATCCGCGTTGGCCTAGCAACCTCGGCTGACATCCTTTCTTGGTCGTCTGGTGAAGTTAAGAAGCCAGAGACCATCAACTACCGTACCCTCAAGCCTGAGAAGGACGGTCTGTTCTGTGAGCGTATCTTCGGTCCTACCAAGGACTGGGAGTGCTCGTGTGGCAAGTACAAGCGTGCTCGCTACAAGGACGTCGTTTGTGAGCGCTGTGGTGTTCAGGTTTCGAAGTCGAACGTACGTCGTGAGCGTATGGGACACATCACCCTAGCTGCCCCAGTAACCCACATCTGGTACTACAAGGGTGTTCCAAGCCGCCTCGGCTACCTACTTGACCTAGCTCCTAAGGACCTAGACAAGATCATTTACTTTGCCGCTTACCGCGTTATGGAACGCTTCGAGGACGAGCTAGCCCAGAACGCTGCTCTAGACCGCGAAGACTACCTAGGCCGCATCGTTGCGATGCTGGACGAGCGTGAGGCAGAGCTACGTGAGGCTGCCGGCGACGAGATCGCAGCACTTGAGTCTGAGGGCTACAAGATGCAGACCGCTGCACACTTCTGGGAAGCTCCAGAGTGGGTACCGGCCGACCTTTACAAGAGCGTCGACCAGCTAATCTCGGCTGAGGCTAAGGACCCTGAGGGTTTCTTCAACCAGAAGCCACTAGAGGCTCCTTCGGTTAAGGCAATCCGCGACCTACAGGCCGCTTTCAAGAAGAAGACCGACAAGATTGTTCGTGAGTACGGCCGTCGTGAGCGTCGCGAGAGCCTACAGCGCGAGCAGTTGGCCTGGCGTATGCACCTGACTGCAAAGCCAGGAACGCTAATCCAGTACGACGACATCTTCGACCTGTTCCACTACTACTACGGTGACTACTTCAACGTACAGATCGGTGCAGAAGCCATCAAGCAGATGCTTGCGAACTTCAACCTTGAAGAGCAGCGCGACCAGCTGAAGGAGCTAATCGCTTCTTCGAAGGGAACTAAGCAGACCTACGCAATCAAGCGTCTTAAGGTTGTTAGCTCGTTTATCGAGTCGAACACTTCGCCTGTTGCCATGGTTCTAGACGTTCTTCCAGTGCTTCCACCGGAAATCCGTCCAATGGTTCAGCTTGACGGCGGACGCTTTGCGACCTCTGACCTAAACGACCTTTACCGTCGTGTGATCAACCGCAACAACCGTCTACTCAAGTTCCAGGAACTAGACACCGTACCTCGTACCATCATCAACAACGAGAAGCGCATGCTTCAGGAAGCTGTTGATGCACTGTTCGACAACGGACGTCGTGGTCGCCCAGTAACCGGTACCGGTAACCGTGCCCTGAAGTCGCTAAGCGACCTTCTAAAGGGTAAGCAGGGTCGTTTCCGCCAGAACCTACTAGGTAAGCGCGTTGACTACTCGGGTCGTTCGGTTATCGTCGTTGGTCCGCAGCTGAAGCTACACCAGTGTGGTCTTCCAAAGCTTATGGCTCTTGAACTCTTCAAGCCTTTCGTAATGAAGCGCCTAGAGGAGCAGGGCTACGCCCAGAACATCAAGGGTGCTAAGCGTATGGTTGAGCGCAGCCGTCCACAGGTGTGGGGAGTGCTTGAAGAAGTTATCCGCGAGCGTCCAGTTCTACTGAACCGTGCACCGACCCTTCACCGTCTAGGTATCCAGGCCTTCGAGCCAGTCCTAGTTGAAGGTAAGGCAATTCAGCTTCACCCGCTAGTTTGTACCGCATTCAACGCGGACTTCGACGGTGACCAGATGGCTGTTCACGTACCTCTATCGCTAGAGGCACAGGCAGAGGCTCGCGTTCTAATGCTTGCTTCGAACAACATCTTGAAGCCATCGGACGGTAAGCCAGTAGCTACCCCAACCCAGGACATGATCATCGGTCTTCACCACCTAACCGGTGTGAAGGAAGGTGCCACTGGAGAGGGCAAGGCATTCGGTTCGCTAGCCGAAGCGCAGCTTGCATTCGACAACCACGTGATCGACCTACAGGCGAAGATCCGTCTACGCATGAACGGCGAACTACGCGAGACCACCTTCGGTCGCGCCCTGTTCAACGAGACCATGCCGGTCGGCTTCCGCTATGTTGAACAGCAGGTTGGTAAGAAGGAGCTTTCGGGCATCGTTACCGAGCTTGTTGAAAACCACAGCCGTGTTGAGACCGCTCAGACCCTAGACCGAATCAAGGATGCCGGTTTCTACTGGGCAACCCGCTCGGGTGTTTCGATGTCGATCTCTGACGCAAACTTCGATGCGAACCACAAGTTCGACGAGGCTCGCGCCAAGATCATCGCCGAAGGTGAAAAGGAACACACCAAGGTTCAGGAAGACTACAACGACGGTAAGAAGTCGGAAATTGAGCGTCGTGACGCTCTAGGTAAGCTCTGGAACGCTCGTACCATCGAGGTCGAGAAGCTTCTAAAGGAGTCGATCCCTACCGACAACGCCATCTACAAGATGGTTACCTCGGGTGCTCGTGGTAACTGGATTCAGATCCGTTCGATCATGGGTATGCGTGGACCGGTTGCTACCGCTTCTGGTGACTTCGCTCCGATGCCTGTGAAGGGTAACTACCTGGTTGGTCTAACCGCTAACGAGTACTTTATTAACGCAACCGGTGCCCGTAAGGGTAACGCGGACACCGCTATGAAGACCGCTGCCGCTGGTTACCTAACCCGTCGTCTAGTTGACGTTGCTCAGGACGTAATCGTTCGCCAGGCCGACTGTGGCACCGAGCGTGGTCTAGAGAAGGAACTGAAGAAGTACCTTTCGGCAACCGACAGCTTCGAGTGGAACCACAAGATCTTCGATCTTTCGGTTCTACACCGTTTCCTAGCCGAGCCAATCATGAACGGCAAGGAAGTTATCGCTAAGGCCGGAACCCAGGTAGACCAGAACCTGATCAACCTGATCAAGAACGAGGACGCCAACAAGTCGAACATCGACAGCGTGGTTATCCGTTCGGTTCTAACCTGTGAGTCGACCGAAGGTGTTTGTGCCGCATGTTACGGAACCTCGCTAGCAACTGGTGACCCAGTTGAGCTTGGTGAAGCCATCGGTATCATCGCTGCTCAGTCGATCGGTGAGCCTGGTACTCAGCTAACAATGCGTACCTTCCACACCGGTGGTGCTTCTGACACCCAGGAAAAGCAGGTTATTAAGAAGCGTATTAACGGTATTGAAATGCGTGTTGAGCGTGAAATCTCGTACGACATTACCCAGGGTCTAACTGGTGTTACCGACCTACTAGAAGCACGTATTGGTTGGAACCGTCAGGGCAAGGTTGCTGTAATGGCATTCTGGCCTGGTGTGGTCGACGTCCGCGAGGTCGAGACCAAGGGTACTGCCAAGAAGTACGAGATCCGCGTTGTCCCTCAGGGCGACAAGGAGCTAAAGGAAGCCAAGGACCTAGCACAGCGTTACAGCTTCTCGCGTACCACTTCGAAGACCTTCAAGAAGCTGGACCCAGAGCTCCCAATCACAACCATCAGCGATCTAAACGATCTAGTGGTTGAGGCTGGCACTCACGTTGAGACCGGTGACTACCTAGTAGACGGAACCCCAATCCCTCACGAAGTACTTTCGACCAAGGGACGTAAGGCCGCCGCTCAGGAAATCATCAACGGTGTTCAGGCTATCTATGGCGCTCAGGGTGTAGACCTACACGACAAGCACCTAGAAGTTATCGTTCGCCAGATGCTCGGAAAGGTTACCGTCGTAGATGGCGGCGACACCAAGATGCTTCCTGGTGAAGTTCTAGACCGCAACGTCTTCGCACGTAACAACCGCGAAGCCCTAGCAGCCGGCCTAAAGCCTGCCTCGGCACGTGAAGAAGTTATGGGTATGACCCGTGCTTCGCTAGCTGCTCAGTCATGGCTATCGGCCGCATCGTTCCAGGAGACCACCCGAGTTCTAACTCAGGCAGCTCTTGACCGCAAGACTGACAAGCTAGCCGGTCTGAAGGAGAACGTGATCATCGGTAAGCTCATCCCAGCCGGAACCGGACTCAAGGAGTACCGCAACGTCAAGGTTGAGGCCACCGAAGCAGCAAAGAACGAGATGTACCCTAACCGCATGTGGGAAGCCCCTGCTGCGAGTGAGCCAGACTTCACGTTTGACACCACCGGACTAACCTTTGCTTCGATCGAAGACTTCGACGCAGCCGGGGATCAGACCGAACAGTAAAAGTTCCATTTGACCCATTGGAGTATCTTCGGGTAAAGTTAGGGATTGATGTGCTTTCTAGCACGGAACGCCCTAACCCCGAGGATAACTCCGGTGGGCCACCAAGAAGAAAAAGACTTCCGGGGATTTACCACGGAACAAACAAGGAGTAGTAGTGCCAACAATTCAGCAGTTGGTCCGCAAGGGTCGCTCGGCTAAAGCAGCCAAGACCAAGACCCCGGCGCTAAAGGCCAGCCCTCAGCGTCGCGGCGTTTGCACCCGTGTGTACACCACCACCCCGAAGAAGCCAAACTCGGCTCTTCGTAAGGTAGCCCGTGTCAAGCTTTCGAACGGTATCGAAGTAACCGCCTACATCCCAGGCGAAGGTCACAACCTACAGGAGCACTCGATGGTGCTAGTACGTGGTGGTCGTGTGAAGGACCTACCAGGTGTTCGTTACAAGATCGTTCGCGGTGCTCTAGACACCCAGGCAGTTAAGAACCGCCAGCAAGCTCGCAGCCAGTACGGCGCAAAGAAGGGTAAGTAATGCCTCGTAAAGGTCCAGTAACTAAGAAGCCAGTCGTAGTCGACCCAGTCTACGGTTCGCCAGTTGTAACCCAGCTTGTCAACAAGATTCTTCTTGATGGCAAGAAGTCGATCGCCGAGTCGATCGTTTACGGCGCACTTGAAGGTGCCAAGGACAAGTCGGGCGGAGAGCCAGTCGCATTGCTGAAGAAGGCACTGGACAACGTACGCCCAACCGTTGAGGTTCGTTCGCGTCGCGTTGGTGGTTCGACCTACCAGGTTCCGGTTGAGGTTAAGGCACACCGTGCCAACACCCTAGCTATGCGTTGGCTAGTCAGCTACGCAAAGGCTCGCCGCGAGAAGACCATGACCGAGCGTCTAATGAACGAGATTCTTGACGCATCGAACGGCCTAGGCGCTGCTGTAAAGCGTCGTGAGGACACTCACAAGATGGCCGAGTCGAACAAGGCATTCGCCCACTACCGCTGGTAGTAGGCAGAACTTCCGCCTACTGACACATAGTTGGTAGGCGGTCGTTCTTTTTAGTAACAAAAAATTCAAAGCAACACCCCACTAATTCGGAGGCAACCGTGGCACAAGACGTGCTTACTGACCTAAACAAGGTCCGCAACATCGGCATCATGGCTCACATCGACGCCGGTAAGACCACCACCACTGAGCGCATCCTGTTCTACACAGGTATCACCCACAAGATCGGTGAAGTTCACGATGGTGCTGCGACCATGGACTGGATGGAGCAGGAGCAGGAGCGCGGTATCACCATTACCTCGGCTGCTACCACCTGTTTCTGGAACAAGAACCAGATCAACATCATCGACACCCCAGGACACGTGGACTTCACCGTTGAGGTAGAGCGTTCGCTTCGTGTTCTTGACGGTGCGGTTGCCGTATTCGACGGTAAGGAAGGTGTTGAGCCTCAGTCTGAGACCGTTTGGCGTCAGGCTGACAAGTACGACGTTCCTCGTATCTGTTTCGTAAACAAGATGGACAAGCTTGGTGCTGACTTCTACTTCACCGTAGACACCATCATCAACCGTCTAGGTGCACGTCCACTAGTAATCCAGATCCCTATCGGTGCAGAGAGCACCTTCGAAGGCGTTGTCGACATCGTTCAGATGAAGGCTCTAACCTGGCGCGGTGACGTTGAGATGGGTGCCAAGTACGAAGTTGAGGCAATTCCTGCTGACCTTCAGGAGAAGGCAGACCACTACCGTCAGATCCTTCTTGAGACCGTTGCTGAGACCAGCGAAGAGCTCATGGAGAAGTTCTTCGGTGGCGAGGAGCTGACCGAAGCCGAGATCAAGACCGCCATCCGTAAGATGACCATCAACTCGGAGATCTACCCAGTTCTTTGTGGCTCGGCCTTCAAGAACAAGGGTGTTCAGCCAATGCTTGACGCCGTTATCGACTACCTTCCTTCGCCACTTGACGTTCCAGCTATCGAAGGCTCGAACCCAAGCAACGAAGAAGAGAAGATCATCCGCGAACCTAAGGCAGACGGACCATTCGCTGCTCTAGCGTTCAAGGTCATGACCCACCCATTCTTCGGTCGTCTAACCTACATCCGTGTTTACTCGGGTAAGGCAGACTCCGGTGCTCAGCTTCTGAACTCCACCAAGGGTAAGAAGGAGCGCATTGGAAAGATGTTCCAGATGCACGCCAACAAGGAAAACCCTGTTGAGTTCGCAACTGCTGGTCACATCTACGCAGTTATCGGCCTAAAGGACACCACCACCGGTGACACCCTTTGCGACGGCGACAAGCCAGTCGTTCTAGAGTCGATGACCTTCCCTAAGCCGGTTATCTCGGTTGCTATTGAGCCAAAGACCAAGGGTGACCAGGAGAAGCTAGGTCTAGCTATCCAGAAGCTAGCCGAAGAAGACCCAACCTTCCGTGTTGAGCACGACCACGAGACCGGCCAGACCGTTATCTCGGGTATGGGTGAGCTTCACCTTGACATCCTTGTTGACCGTATGCGTCGCGAGTTCAAGGTTGAGGCAAACGTTGGTAAGCCACAGGTTGCTTACCGCGAGACCCTAAAGAAGAAGGTCGACAAGTACGACTACACCCACAAGAAGCAGACCGGTGGTTCTGGTCAGTTCGCTAAGGTTCAGATTTCTCTTGAGCCTATGGAAGTTACCGAAGAGAAGAGCTACGAGTTCGTAAACGCCGTTACCGGTGGTCGCGTTCCTCGTGAGTACATCCCTTCGGTTGACGCTGGTATCCAGGACGCAATGCAGGTAGGAACCCTAGCCGGTTACCCTGTAGTTGGTGTAAAGGCTACCCTTCTTGATGGTGCCTACCACGACGTTGACTCGTCGGAAATGGCGTTCAAGATTGCTGGTTCGATTGCTTACAAGGAAGCAGCTCGACTAGCTCAACCAACTCTGCTCGAGCCGATCATGGCCGTCGAAGTACGTACCCCAGAGGAATACATGGGTGACGTTATCGGTGACTTGAACTCTCGACGCGGTCAGATTCAGGCAATGGATGACGCCTCAGGTGTCAAGGTCGTTCGCGCCCTAGTTCCACTGTCGGAAATGTTCGGTTACGTCGGTGACCTGCGCTCGAAGACTTCGGGTCGTGCGGTTTACTCGATGACCTTCGAGACCTACAACGAGGTTCCTAAGGCTGTAGCTGACGAAATCGTTCAGAAGAACAAGGGCGAGTAGTTCGCAATCGAACTACTTTTCCAACTAAAATAGAAAAATCCCAAACTTCGCTGCAGGATACACTTGCGCGAGTTAACGAAAAGTCCTTAGGAGGACAGACACATGGCTAAAGCGAAATTCGAGCGCAACAAGCCGCACGTTAACATCGGTACCATCGGTCACGTTGACCACGGTAAGACGACTCTGACTGCGGCAATCACCAAGGTACTTCACGACAAGTACCCTGACCTAAACGCAAGCTACGCGTTCGACCAGATCGACAACTCCCCAGAGGAGAAGCAGCGCGGTATTACCATCAACATCTCGCACGTTGAGTACCAGACCGAGAAGCGCCACTACGCACACGTAGACGCTCCAGGTCACGCTGACTACATCAAGAACATGATCACCGGTGCAGCTCAGATGGATGGTGCCATCCTTGTAGTAGCAGCAACCGACGGTCCAATGCCTCAGACCAAGGAGCACGTACTTCTTGCTCGTCAGGTTGGTGTTCCTTACATCGTTGTTGCTCTAAACAAGAGCGACATGGTTGCAGACGCAGAAATCCTAGACCTCGTTGAGATGGAAGTTCGTGAACTTCTAAGCAAGTACGAGTTCCCTGGCGACGACGCTCCTGTTGTTAAGGTTTCGGCTCTAAAGGCTCTTGAAGGCGACGCCACCTGGGGTCAGACCGTTCTAGACCTAATGGACGCCTGTGACGAGAACATCCCAGAGCCTCAGCGCGACCTAGACAAGCCATTCCTAATGCCTGTTGAAGACGTTTTCACCATCACTGGTCGTGGAACCGTTATCACCGGTAAGATCGAGCGTGGCCAGATCAAGGTTAACGACGAAGTTGAAATCGTTGGTATCCGCGACAAGCAGAAGACCACCGTTACCGGTATCGAAATGTTCCGCAAGCTACTCGACTACGCAGAAGCTGGTGAGAACGTAGGTCTACTACTTCGTGGAACCAAGCGTGAAGACGTTGAGCGTGGTCAGGTTGTTGTTAAGCCTGGTTCGATCACCCCCCACACCAACTTTGACGCAAACGTCTACATCCTTTCAAAGGATGAGGGTGGCCGTCACAACCCGTTCTACGCGAACTACCGCCCACAGTTCTACTTCCGTACCACTGACGTAACCGGTGTTATCACCCTGCCAGCAGGTACTGAAATGGTTATGCCTGGCGACACCACCGAGATGTCGGTTGAGCTAATCCAGGCTATCGCCATGGAAGAGGGTCTACGTTTCGCTATCCGTGAGGGTGGCCGCACCGTTGGTGCTGGTACCGTTACCAAGATCAGCAAGTAGTTCTTAGAAACTAAGCAAGGAGAATCCCCAGTCATTACGACTGGGGATTCTCCTTTTCGGATTAGTGTCCGAGAATCAGAATCTCAATCGTCAAGATGACAATTTTGATGATGACCAGGATCACCTCAAACGCTTTGCCGCTAGGCATCTCGCCTCCAATGTTCATGCGTGGACCATGAAACACCGGACCGGACAGCGGCCATAGACATAAGTCCATGGTTCTGCCTATACTCGAAGAGAGTTCAATCTCGTCGGAGCAGTTTCCGATCCGATGCTCACCTGAGCGTCAAACAAAACCCCTCGGTGCTAGCCGAGGGATTTGTTTTTAACTGGACTAGACAAAGCCACGGTTTCTGCCAGTTTGAGTAGTCTCACATTTACCCCAGCCCTAAGCGTGACGTTATCCACAGCTCAAGTAGCCCAAGATATTTGCCAAACTTAATTTGCATTGCGGGGGATAATCCCCGTAAACTAAAGAGGTTCTTTGTGACGTTACGCTTTCTTGCGTGAACCACCTCAGACGCAGTGAACAGTGAAAGCTGGTCCGGTCGAGGCACGAACAAAAATTTATTTCACCTTCATGGTTTGGTGTATTGCTGTTTTGCAGTGACACGCCCGACCGCGTGGGTGGGAAAATCTCAGGGAAACCTGGGGCTTTGACAGATAAACAGTGGTGCAACATCAGTAGTGCTACTTACGGCTGCCTTCGGGCAGATGTTAATGAGAGCGAGTCAACATGGCGGCAAACAAGATCCGCATTCGACTTAAGTCGTATGACCACGAGGTCATCGACACTTCGGCGAAGAAAATCGTCGAAACTGTAACCCGTGCGGGTGCGACGGTAGTAGGTCCAGTACCTCTACCTACCGAGAAGAACGTGATTGCTGTAATCCGTTCCCCACACAAGTACAAGGACAGCCGAGAGCACTTCGAGATGCGCACCCACAAGCGCGTAATCGACATCATCGACCCAACTCCTAAGGCAGTTGACTCGTTGATGCGTCTCGACCTACCGGCAGACGTCAACATCGAGATCAAGCTGTAAGGACACGAAAGAACATGTCTACTAACAGAAACGTAAAGGGACTACTGGGCAAGAAGCTCGGCATGACCCAGGCTTGGGATGAGAACAACCGTCTCGTTCCAATCACTGTGGTTGAGGCTGGCTCGAACGTAATCACCCAGATCAAGAACCTAGAGAACGATGGCTACTCAGCAATTCAGGTTGCTTACGGTGCTATCGACCCACGCAAGGTGAACAAGCCAGAGGCTGGTCACTTTGCTAAGGCTGAGGTAAACCCTCGCCGCTATGTTGCAGAAATCCGCACCGCTGATGCAGCTGACTACACCGTTGGTCAGGAGCTAGGTGTTGAGGTACTAGAGGTTGGCAAGCTTGTCGACGTCGTAGGTACTTCGAAGGGTAAGGGTTTCGCTGGTCACATGAAGCGCCACGGCTTTGCTGGTGTGGGCGCATCGCACGGTCAGCACCGCAACCACCGTAAGCCAGGTTCGATCGGTATGTCGTCGACCCCGGGACGTGTTTTCAAGGGTATGCGCATGGCCGGCCGTATGGGTGGCGAGCGGGTAACGACCCTAAACCTAGTACTACACGCAGTGGACGCTGAGAAGGGTCTACTACTCATCAAGGGTGCTGTTCCAGGCCCTAAGGGTTCGCTTGTATTCGTACGCAACGCAGTGAAGGGAGCGTAACCATGTCATCGGTTGACGTTCTAGACGTACAGGGCAAGAAGGTTGGCTCGGCCGACCTACCTGCCGAACTGTTCGACGCACAGACCAACGTTCCACTAATCCACCAGGTAGTAGTAGCACAGCTGGCAGCAGCCCGTCAGGGTACCCAGTCGGCTAAGACCCGTGGTGAGGTTTCTGGTGCAGGTCGCAAGCCATTCAAGCAGAAGGGAACCGGTCGCGCTCGTCAGGGTTCGATCCGTGCTCCACAGATGCGTGGTGGTGGTATGACTCACGCAGTCAAGCCACGCGACTACGACCAGCGCACCCCAAAGAAGATGATCTCGGCTGCTCTAAAGGGAGCCGTTTCAGACCGCGCCCGTAACGGCCGTCTGCACGTCATCTCGGAGTTCGCTATCGGTGCAACCCCATCGACCAAGGCAGCTACCAGCATCCTGGCTCAGCTAACTCAGCGCCGCAACGTGCTAGTAGTGCTAGACCGCTCTGATGAAGTTAGCTACCTAAGCCTGCGCAACCTAAAGAGCGTTCACGTTCTTCCGGTTGACCAGCTAAACGCATACGACGTGCTTCTATCTGACGACGTGGTCTTCACCAAGTCGGCACTAGACGCATACATCTCTGGCCCAGCCAAGGGTGCTTCGGTTAAGGCCGTTGCCACCTCGAAGGAGGCATAGTCATGGCCGCTATCAACAAGGACCCACGCGAGGTAATCTTCGCTCCAGTGGTATCTGAGAAGAGCTACGCGCTACTTGACGAAGGTAAGTACACCTTCGAGGTAGATTCACGCTCGAACAAGACCGAAATCAAGCAGGCAATTGAAGTTATCTTCAACGTCAAGGTGGCTTCGATCAACACCCTAAACCGTGTTGGTAAGACCCGTCGCACCAAGTTCGGTCTAGGCAAGCGCAAGGACACCAAGCGCGCCATCGTCACCCTAAAGTCCGGCACCATCGACATCTTCAACAACGTCGGTTAAGGCAAGGTAGAGAAAACTAATGGGAATCCGTAAATACAAGCCAACTACCCCGGGCCGTCGTGGTTCGTCGGTAGCCGACTTTGCTGAGATCACTCGATCGACTCCAGAAAAGTCTTTGCTTCGTCCACTATCGAAGACCGGTGGCCGTAACTCGGCTGGCCGCGTGACCACCCGCCACATCGGTGGAGGCCACAAGCGTCAGTACCGTGTTATCGACTTCCGTCGTAACGACAAGGACGGCGTACCAGCAGTAGTAGCACACATCGAGTACGACCCTAACCGTACCGCACGTATCGCTCTACTTCACTATGCAGATGGAGAGAAGCGCTACATCATCGCTCCTAACAAGCTGCAGCAGGGTGACCGAATTGAGCAGGGTCCATCGGCTGACATCAAGCCAGGAAACAACCTGCCACTGAAGAACATCCCAGTTGGTACCGTTATCCACGCCATCGAGCTAAAGCCAGGCGGCGGTGCAAAGCTAGGTCGTTCGGCCGGCGCATCGATCCGTCTAGTTGCTAAGGATGGACCGTACGCACAGCTTCGTCTACCTTCAGGTGAAATCCGCAACGTTGATGCTCGCTGCCGTGCAAGCATCGGTGAAGTAGGTAACGCCGAGCAGTCGAACATCAACTGGGGTAAGGCCGGCCGCATGCGTTGGAAGGGCGTTCGCCCAACCGTACGTGGTGTTGCCATGAACCCTGTTGACCACCCACACGGTGGTGGTGAAGGTCGCACCTCTGGTGGACGTCACCCAGTAACCCCATGGGGTCAGGCAGAGGGTCGTACCCGTAAGCCAAACCTTCCAAGCGACAAGATGATTGTTCGTCGTCGTACCGTAGGCAAGAAGCGTTAGTAGGAGCTGAGGAATGCCACGTAGTCTAAAAAAGGGTCCATTCGTTGACGACCACCTATTCCAGAAGGTAGTCAAGCAGAACGAGGCCAACACCAAGAATGTGATCAAGACCTGGTCGCGCCGCTCGATGATTGTTCCAGCTATGCTGGGCCACACCATCGCAGTGCACGACGGTCGTAAGCACGTACCAGTATTCGTAACCGAGACCATGGTTGGACACAAGCTGGGCGAATTCGCTCCAACTCGTACCTTCCGCGGTCACGTCAAGGACGACCGAAAGGGCAAGCGTAAGTAATCATGCAGGCTCTAGCAAAAGTTAAGCACATCCGCGTGACCCCTATGAAGGCACGTCGTGTTGTCAACCTAATCCGCGGAAAGCAGGCCACCGAGGCCCTAGCGATCCTAAAGTTTGCTCCACAGGCAGCGAGCGAGCCGGTTTACAAGCTGGTTCACGCAGCCATGGCAAACGCCAAGGTTAAGGCAGACGCAGCGAACCTAGCGTTCGATGAGGATGACCTAATTGTTTCCCAGGCATTCGTCGATGAGGGTACTACCCTTAAGCGCTTCATGCCACGTGCACAGGGACGCGCATTCCGCATCCTAAAGCGCACCAGCCACATCACCATTGTGGTTGCAACCCCTGACGAGCTTGGAGGTAAGAACTAATGGGTCAGAAAGTAAATCCATACGGTTTCCGACTAGGTATCACCACCGACCACATCTCGCGTTGGTTCGCCGACTCGACCAAGAAGGGTCAGCGTTACCAGGACTATGTAGCTGAGGACATCAAGCTACGCAGCCTGCTAACCGAGCGCCTAGACCGTGCCGGTGTATCTCGCGTAGAGATCGAGCGTACCCGTGACCGTGTTCGCGTTGACATCCACACCGCACGTCCAGGTCTCGTGATCGGTCGTCGTGGCGAGGCTGCAGACAAGATCCGTGGCGAGCTCGAGAAGCTAACCGGTAAGCAGATTCAGCTAAACATCCTTGAGGTTAAGAACCCAGACATGGATGCACAGCTAGTTGCCCAGGGTATCGCCGAGCAGCTCAACGCACGTGTGGCTTTCCGCCGCGCAATGCGTAAGGGTATGCAGGGTGCTATCCGCAACGGTGCCAAGGGTATCCGTGTTCAGACCTCCGGTCGTCTTGGTGGCGCAGAAATGTCGCGTCGCGAGTTCTACCGCGAAGGCCGTGTTCCTCTACACACCCTCCGTGCCAACATCGACTACGGCTTCTACGAGGCCAAGACCGTTTTCGGTCGCATCGGTGTAAAGGTTTGGATCTACAAGGGTGACGTAACCGCCAAGGAGCTAGCTCGCGAGCAGGCAAACGCAAAGCCAATCCGTGGCGAGCGTCGTGGCCCTCGTGCAGCTGCATCTGCTGCAGCTCCAGCTGCCGCACCAGTAGGAAGTGAAAACTAATGCTGATTCCACGTCGAGTAAAGCACCGCAAGCAGCACCACCCGAAGCGTTCGGGTGCAGCTACCGGTGGCACCAAGGTTAACTTCGGTGAGTACGGTATCCAGGCACTAACCCCTGCATACGTAACCAACCGTCAGATCGAAGCCGCTCGTATTGCGATGACCCGTCACATCAAGCGTGGCGGTAAGGTTTGGATCAACATTTTCCCAGACCGTCCACTAACCAAGAAGCCAGCTGAAACCCGCATGGGTTCCGGTAAGGGTTCACCTGAGTGGTGGGTAGCAAACATCAAGCCGGGCCGCGTAATGTTCGAGCTTTCGGGTGTATCGGAGACCATTGCTCGTGAAGCAATGACCCGTGCAATCCACAAGCTCCCACTAAAGGCCCGCATCATCAAGCGTGAAGAAGGTGACGCATAATGTCTATCGGTTCGAAGAACCTGGCTCCTGCAGAGCTAGACAAGATCGAGGACTCGGTGCTAGTCGAGGAGCTAAAGAAGGCTAGGGAAGAACTTTTCAACCTACGCTTCCAGTCGGCAACCGGCCAGCTAGAGAACCACGGACGACTACGCGCAGTAAAGCGTGACATCGCCCGCATCTACACCATCATTCGTGAGCGTGAGCTAGGTATCCGCGCAGTTCCTGCTGCCGCTGCTGCCAAGCCAGCTACCAAGGCCAAGAAGGCTGAAGCCACTGAGGCTGCAGCTACTGAGGAGGCATAGTCATGGCTGAAAAGAAGACCGATAAGAAGGTCGAGACTCCAGCTGCCGAGGCTCGCGGTTACCGCAAGTCGCGTCGTGGCTACGTTGTCTCGGACAAAATGGACAAGACCATCGTGGTTGAGGTTGAAGACCGCGTAAAGCACCCGCTTTACGGCAAGGTTCTACGCCGCAGCACCAAGGTTAAGGCACACGACGAGCTAAACACCGCTGGTGTTGGCGACCTCGTACTGATCAGCGAGACTCGTCCGCTGTCAGCAACTAAGAACTGGCGCCTAGTCGAAATCATCGAAAAGGCCAAGTAAAAATCCCTAGGCTTTCCCGTCGGTAATGGGTTGGCCAACAAATAAGGAGAAGTAAATGCTTCAGCAGGAGTCGAGACTCAAGGTTGCCGATAACACCGGCGCTAAAGAGCTATTGACCATCCGTGTGCTTGGCGGCTCAAAGCGTCGCTACGCCGGTCTGGGCGATGTCATCGTTGCAACCGTAAAGGATGCAATTCCTGGCGGAAACGTCAAGAAGGGTGATGTTGTTAAGGCCGTTGTGGTCCGCACCGTCAAGGAGACCCGTCGTGCAGACGGTTCATACATCAAGTTCGACGAGAACGCAGCTGTGATCATCAAGAAGGACGGCGAGCCTCAGGGTACCCGTATCTTTGGTCCAGTTGGTCGTGAACTTCGTGACAAGAAGTTCATGAAGATCATCTCGCTAGCACCGGAGGTTCTATAACTATGGCAAGCATCAAGAAGGGCGACACCGTCGTTCTACTAACCGGTAAGCGCGGAGAGCGTGGCAAGACCGGAACTGTACTTTCGGTTAACCGCGAGACCAACCGTGTCATCGTTGAAGGCCTAAACAAGGTAACCAAGCACACCAAGGTTGGCGAGACCGACCGCGGCGGCAAGACCGGTGGCATCGAGACCGTTGAGGCTTCGATCCACATTTCGAACGTTGCACTTGTTGACCCATCGACCAAGAAGCCAACCCGTCTGGGCGCAAAGGTTGAGACCGTAACCAAGGACGGCGTAAAGAAGACCGTTCGCACCCGTATCGCAAAGAAGTCGGGTAAGGAGATCTAATGGCTACCGCAACCAAGAAGGCATTGCCTCGTCTAAAGGCTAAGTACCGTGCAGAGATCATCGCTGCACTAACCCAGGAGTTCGGTTTCTCGAACCCTCACCAGGTTCCTAACCTGACCAAGATTGTTGTAAACATGGGTGTTGGTGACGCTGCCAAGGATGGCAAGCTAATCGACGGAGCTGTGCGCGACCTAACCGCAATCACCGGTCAGAAGCCACAGGTTAACCTTGCTCGCAAGTCAATCGCTCAGTTCAAGCTTCGTGAGGGCCAGGCAATTGGTGCACACGTAACTCTTCGTGGCGACCGCATGTGGGAATTCCTAGACCGTCTACTCACCCTGGCTCTGCCACGTGTGCGTGACTTCCGTGGTCTAAGCGACCGTCAGTTCGACGGCCGTGGAAACTACACCTTCGGTCTTCAGGAGCAGAGCCTGTTCCACGAGATCGACCAGGACAAGATCGACCACCCTCGCGGTATGGACATCACTTTCGTGACCACCGCTGCGACCGACGATGAGGGCCGTGCGCTTCTAAAGGCACTTGGCTTCCCATTCAAGACCAACTAAATAATCGGTAAGGTCCCACGGCTTGTAAGCCTTACGGATACCTCCGAGGAAATGGAAATAAACAAATGACAATGACAGACCCGGTCGCAGATTTTCTGACCCGTCTGCGTAACGCAAACTCGGCGTACCACGAGTCGATCAGCCTGCCTTACAGCAAGCTGAAGGCTGGTATCGCAGAGATCCTCAAGAAAGAGGGTTACGTTGCTGCAGTTAAGGTTGAAGACGCAGAGGTTGGAAAGACCCTGATCGTTGACCTAAAGTACGGCCAGAACCGTGAGCGCACCATCGTTGGTATCAAGCGTGTATCGAAGCCAGGCCTTCGTGTTTACGCAAAGTCGACCGAGCTACCTCGTGTACTTGGTGGTCTTGGTATCGCTATCCTGTCCACTTCAAGCGGTCTAGTTACTGACCGTGAGGCTGCCAAGAAGGGAGTGGGCGGAGAAGTTCTCGCCTACGTTTGGTAATCACACATGTCACGTATTGGTAAGCTCCCAATCCCGGTTCCTGCCGGCGTTGAGGTAAAGATTGACGGTCAGACCGTTGAGGTTAAGGGTCCTAAGGGCTCGCTAACCCACGTGGTTCCTGCACCGATCGCAGTTGCTCTTGAAGAAGGCACTGTTGTTGTTACTCGCCCAGACGACGAGCGCCTGTCGCGTTCGCTTCACGGCCTAACCCGTACCCTAATCTCGAACAACATCACTGGTGTAACCTCTGGTTTCAGCAAGGGTCTTGAGATCGTAGGTACCGGTTACCGCGTAACCGCAAAGGGCGAAGACCTAGAGTTCGCTCTTGGTTACTCCCACCCAATTCTCGTTCAGCCACCGGTAGGCATCAGCTTCACCGTTGACGGAAACACCAAGGTGACCGTCCACGGTATCTCGAAGCAGGCCGTCGGTGAGGTTGCCGCGAACATCCGCAAGCTACGCAAGCCAGAGCCTTACAAGGGCAAGGGTGTGCGTTACGCAGGCGAAGTTGTACGTCGCAAGGCCGGAAAGTCAGGTAAGTAAACATGGGTCTAACTAGCAAGACTCGCGGCAAGAGCAAGAGCGCCGCACGTGAGCGTCGTCACCTACGTCTTCGTAAGAAGATCGAAGGTACCGCAGCTGTACCACGTCTAGTGGTCAACCGTTCGGCTCGCCACGTATTCGTACAGATCGTCGACGACAGCAAGGGTCACACCCTGGCTTCGGCTTCGACCATGGAAGCAGATCTACGCAAGTCGACTGGCGACAAGAGCGCCAAGTCGAAGCAGGTTGGTCTACTACTAGCTGAGCGTGCAAAGAAGGCCGGTGTCGCCAAGGTTGTCTTTGACCGCGGTGGAAACAAGTACGCAGGTCGCATTGCCGCTATCGCAGACGGCGCCCGCGAGGGAGGTCTGGACTTCTAATGTCAGAAAACAAGGAGAACGCAGTGGCAGTTGAAGCTACCGAAAACGTAGCCGGCGCACCAGCAGTTGAAGCAGGCGAGCGCGAGCAGCGTCGCGGAAGCCGCGAGCGTGGCCCACGCAACGAGCGTCGTGACCGCGAAGAGAACAAAAGCCCATTCCTAGAGCGCGTTGTAACCATCAACCGTGTTTCGAAGGTTGTCCAGGGTGGTCGTCGTTTCTCGTTTACCGCACTAGTTGTTGTCGGCGACGGCAACGGCACCGTGGGTGTCGGTTACGGCAAGGCCAAGGAAGTTCCAGCCGCTATCGCTAAGGGTGTTGAAGAAGCTAAGAAGGCTTTCTTCCGTGTCCCACGCGTAAACAAGACCATTCCTCACCCTGTCCAGGGTGAAGCAGCAGCCGGTGTAGTTCTACTACGTCCAGCTTCTGCAGGTACCGGTGTTATCGCCGGTGGTCCAGTTCGCGCAGTCCTAGAGTGTGCAGGTATCCACGACGTTCTATCGAAGTCGCTCGGATCATCGAACACCATCAACATCGTTCACGCCACCGTTGCTGCCCTAAAGCAGCTTGAAGAGCCAGCAGAAGTTGCAGCTCGTCGTGGCCTATCGGTTGAAGAGGTTGCCCCTAAGGGTCTTCTTCTTGAGCAGAGCAAGGCAGGTGCCTAATGGCTAAGCGTCTAAAGGTAACCCAGATTAAGAGCGAAATCGGTAACAAGCCGAACCAGCGCGAAACCCTACGTAGCCTCGGACTGAAGCGCATTGGCGACTTCGTAGTCAAGGAGGACAACTCGGTTTTCCGCGGTATGGTCAACACCGTAATCCACCTAGTAAAGGTTGAGGAGATCGACTAATGGCTGAAGAGAAGAAGCCAGCAGCGAAGGCTGCACCAAAGGCTGCCCCTAAGGCTGCTGTTGAGGAGAAGGCAACCGAGGCTAAGGCACCTGCAAAGGCTGCCGCTAAGCCAGCTGCGAAGAAGGCCGAAAAGCCTGCTGCTGAGAAGAGCCCAATCCTGAAGCTACACCACCTCCGTCCTGCGGAGGGTTCCAAGAAGGAGCGCACCCGCGTTGGTCGTGGTGAAGGTTCGAAGGGTAAGACCTCGGGTCGCGGTACCAAGGGTACTAAGGCTCGCTACCAGGTTCGTCCAGGCTTCGAGGGTGGTGGCGTACGTCTAGTAATGCGTACTCCTAAGCTTCGTGGTTTCAAGAACCCATTCAAGGTGGAGTACCAGGTTGTCAACGTTGCTGCGCTAGAAGAGCTTTACCCTAAGGGTGGAGACGTTACCGTAGCAGACCTAGTGGCTAAGGGCGCCGTTCGCGGTGGCTACCTAGTCAAGGTTCTAGGCGATGGCGATCTTACGGTTAAACTAACTGTCAAGGTAGACAAGGTTTCGGCTTCGGCAGAGACCAAGATTGTCGCCGCTGGCGGTTCGGTTTCCAAGTAACCACTTAGTAGCCCAAGGAGGCCTACGTTGTTCAGTGCTGTATTCCGCGCATTCCGCACTCCGGATCTGCGCAACAAGCTACTGTTCACGCTAGCCATTGTGTCTATCTACCGTTTGGGATCGTTCATTCCTTCGCCAAACGTAGATTTCGGTGCCGTCCAGGCCTGTCTCGCACAGCAGTCGAACACCAGCACTCTGTACCAGCTTGTGAACCTGTTCAGCGGTGGCGCATTGCTACAGCTTTCGATCTTCGCCCTAGGCATCATGCCTTACATCACGGCGTCGATCATCACCCAGCTGCTACGCGTTGTTATTCCTCGCTTTGAGGCTCTGCACCAGGAAGGCCAGGCCGGTCAGGCCAAGCTAACCCAGTACACCCGCTACTTGACCATTGCCCTTGCCGTGCTTCAGTCGACCACTTTGGTTGCTGTTGCACGTCAAGGTGCACTGTTCGGCTCTAACTGTTCCCAGCAGATCTTGGTTGACTACAACGCTTGGTCGATCATGCTGATGGTTATGGTTATGACCGCCGGTACCGGTCTAATCATGTGGATGGGTGAACTAATCACCGAGCGCGGTATCGGTAACGGTATGTCGCTACTGATCTTCACCTCGATTGCATCGAGCTTCCCTAACTCAATCGCCCAGGTAGCACAGAGCAAGGGCATCGAGCTTGCGATTCTGGTTGTCCTTATCGGCATCGTCATCGTTGGCCTCGTAATCATGGTTGAGCAGTCGCAGCGGCGTATTCCGGTTCAGTATGCAAAGCGTATGGTCGGTCGTCGCGAGTACGGCGGCAACAGCACCTACATTCCGATCAAGGTCAACATGGCCGGTGTGGTTCCTGTTATCTTCGCATCGAGCTTGCTCTACCTTCCAGCTCTAATCGCCCAGTTCAACCAGCCAGACAAAACCACTGGCGAAGTTGCCCCATGGGTTTCATGGGTTTCGGAGTACCTAACCAAGGGTGACCACCCTCTATACATGGCGCTCTACTTCCTACTTATCGTTGGATTCACCTACTTCTACGTAGCTATCACCTTCAACCCGCAAGAGGTTAGCGACAACATGAAGCAGTACGGCGGATTCATCCCTGGTATTCGTGCCGGTCGTCCGACCACCGAGTTCCTCGAGTACGTTCTTTCTCGCATCACCCTTCCAGGTGCTCTGTACCTGGGTCTGATCGCGCTAATTCCGCTGATCGCTTTCAGCCTTCTTGGAACCAGCCAGAACTTCCCATTCGGTGGAACTTCGTTGCTGATTCTCGTTGGTGTAGGTCTTGAGTCGGTGAAGCAGATCAACGCTCAGATGCAGGAGCGCAACTACGAAGGGTTGTTGAAGTGAGTCGACTACTTCTGATTGGTCCACCGGGGGCAGGTAAGGGCACTCAGGCAGTAAAGCTTGCAGAGACTTTCGGCATCCCAGCTATCTCAACCGGAGACATCTTCCGCGAGAACGTAAAGAATGAAACCGAACTTGGCAAGCAGGCGAAGGCATTCATGGACCGCGGCGAGTACGTTCCAGACTCTCTAACCAACGCGCTGGTTCGCGACCGTCTAACCTGGGACGACGCAGGGAACGGCTTCCTGCTAGATGGCTACCCTCGCACCGAAGACCAGGTTAACGAACTTGACGAAATCCTGAATGATGCCGGCCAGAGCCTAAACGCAGTTGTTCTGATCACAGCCGACACCGACGAAGTGGTTCGCCGTCTTCTAAACCGCGCCCAGGAACAGGGTCGCGCCGACGACACCGAAGACGTGATCCGTCGCCGCCTCGAAGTCTACGCAGAGCAGACCGCTCCGCTGATCAACATCTATTCGCACCGCAACCTGGTTGCCGAAGTTGACGGCCTAGGTGCCGTTGACGAGGTCACCGGCCGTATCCTTTCGGCTCTAGCCGACCGCGGCATCAACGCCTAACCGTGGCGCGCACCGAATACACCCTCAAAACACAGGAACAGATTGTTCGCATGTGTGAAGCCGGTGAAATCACCGCAGCCGCTCTAAACGCCATCCGCGACAACATCAAGGCCGGCATGACCAGCCTCGACATCGACGAAATTGCAGAAGCCGCAATCATCAAGCTCGGCGGCCACTCCAACTTCAAGCTGGTTCCCGGCTACAGCCACACCATCTGCGTGAGCGTCAACGACGAAGTCGTCCACGGTATCCCAAGCAAAAACAAGGTCTTCCAACCTGGCGATATCATCTCGATCGACTGCGGCGCAGAAACCGCGGACGGCTGGAACGGTGACTCGGCAATCACCATCGTCCTACCCGGCGGAGACGAAGAAAAAGCCAAGGTGCGTAACAAGCTGAGCGCGGTCACCGAAGGTTCCCTCTGGGCCGGCATCGCAGCCCTAGCCAAGGCTAAGAACCTCAACGAGGTTGGCCGCGCGGTTGAAAAGCACATCTACTCGAACGGCCGCTACGGAATCCTCGAAGAATACGTTGGTCACGGCATCGGCCGCTCCATGCACGAAGATCCACCGGTCTACAACTACAGCGTCAAGGGTTCCGGCCCAAAGGTTGAACCAGGCCTCTGCGTTGCCATCGAACCGATGGTCACCGCCGGCACCAAGCAAACCAAGGTTCTTGGCGACGGCTGGACCGTCTCCACTAAAGACGGCTCGGATGCCTCCCACTGGGAACACAGCGTCGCCGTTCACGAGGGCGGCATCTGGGTTTTGACCGCGTTCGATGGGGGAGCCTCAGAGCTTGCGGCCTACGGCGTAGTCCCAGTAGATCCGCGCACAATCTCTGACTAAGCCTCTTGCTACTTAAAGCTAGTCTTCAGTACGTCATTAACGTACTTGAGGTCAGTCTTAATCTTGCTTTCAGGATTCAAATTAGTGAGAGTACCATCAGCTTCGATCTTGAACAACCAGCCCAGTGAGTACCCATCAAACTTGTTGTCATCAATGAAGCCAATACTTGTAGCAGCTAACACCCTATCGCCAACGAGGATTTGGTCCAATGCTGGAGTTGCAAGCGAACTTGGGAACACCCGGAGCATGATGATGCCCTGAATTTCGGCATTTCTCGATTGCTTTACTTCAATGTCTACGGGCACCCAGTCAAAGCAGCCACCTGCATCGAAACAACTCGTACGCGGTGACCTTAAATGTTTGACGGTTCCAACAATGAACTCTTTGGCAACACCTTCGAAAACCGACTCCTTCACATCGAGAGGAGGATACCCAGTTGATTTTGGTGAATCCATCAGCCGAGTAATTTCAGCTTGGGTCAAGGTGTCACTAGGTTGAGTTGAACATCCATTAAAAAAAACGACGACGGAAGTGAAGATTGCGAACGCTGGAAGAATGCGCTTCATTTCTAGATTCAAATTCTGCCTACTTCAGCGCCAAGAATTTGTTTTCGAATTGGGTGCCTAGCATACGATCCACATCGCTCAAGGTACCGAGTGCGTCAGCTTCCTCGCTGTAATCACGTATAACGCCCGCAGAGTCAACCTTAAAAATGTTCCCGAGAGAATAGGCTTCAAGACCGGCATCATCGGTTGTCTTTTCTACAGGATTGGCAATCACGATATCGCCAACTTTCAGCAGCCGAGGATCTTCAGCATATTCAGCTGTTGGCCAAGAGCGAAGCACGATTTTAGATTCACCCAAACCGGGCAGGCTGCCCAACACGTCAACTTCTACGGGTATGTATTCAAAGCATGCAGCACCTTCAGCCATGCAGGTGGTCCTTGGGGAGTGTATGTGGGAAATCCGGCCCAGAACATTGATAAACATACTTCCCTTAGCGAACGAATTCTCAAGAGTTGGCGCGATTATATATCCAGGCACTTTAGGCGATGTAGCCAGGCGCTCAGCGTCCGCGGCAGATAATACAGATGACTTCAACGAAGATTCATTATTGCCTGCAGTAGGATTTTCAGCATTTGCCGAGCACCCAGATACGGCAAGCCCAGCTGTAAGCGTGAAAGCAACAATGCTAATGGTTTTGATTTTCAATTTGCGGTCCTTACTAGTAATTGACTTCTAGGCCTTTTATGTCGTCAGAAGTTAGAGATCTCTTAACGGTTTCATTTACGTACATGACAGATGCTGCTTCGGCGGGTGTGAATGGGTTATGAATTTGTTCCGGATGGCCAAGTCCGTGCGAGTGACCTAGCTCATGCAAAACGATTGTTTGCAAATCAACTGTCGGACTTGTGAGGCTAGGTATGAACGAAGTTCCGAAATTGAAATTGACGTCGTTAAGGTAAATAGTTGACCTGTTGGCACCAGGGCTAATTGTGCCGCAAATCCCGAGACAAGTGAACCCGACGTACCTGGACCCGAACGTCCATGTGCTTGTTTGTCGCGAAATTTTGAACGTCGCATTAGCGTAGGCAGTTGCGTTGGTTGAAAAAGTAGTCCCACTTATGTGCAGGGTCGAGCTACCCGGATCGCCAGGATCGAATGCGTTGGTTTTTGAGCTGTCGTATGCCATGTTGGCATTGGCTATTGCAGTTTGTTGTGCAGAAGTAAACGAACTAGACCAAACGTACAAGTAACGCGAGGCGCTTGGCGTCGTCCAGGTTGGACCCCAAGCCCAGAATGCACTTGCAGCCATGGGGACTTGCGATGCGAGCACGGCACCTACAAGAACTGTGGATACTGCGAATTTGCTTTTCATTGAACCCCCAATTTGAAAATTGATATTACATTTCAACAACTATAAGTAATATTTGTAAATAACGCAAGCGCAAAAGTTAATTCGCATTTTCTGGCATTATTGCCTAGGATTGAACTTCGGTGTTTCATGCACGCAATTCACTTATTTAAGTTGGAACTATTTGCGTGCTTGGGGCACTAAACATCAGCTAAGTAGAAGTGAGTGTATGGCCAACAAAGACGGTGTCATCGAAATGGAAGGCACAGTAGTTGAGGCGCTACCGAACGCAATGTTCCGAGTAGAGCTGGCTAACGGTCACAAGGTTTTGGCCACTATTTCAGGCAAGATGCGTCAGCACTACATTCGTATCCTCCCGGAGGACCGAGTGCTTGTGGAGATTAGCACCTACGACCTGACTCGTGGCCGAATCACCTACCGCTACAAATAAACCGGCTAGCAATAGTCACTAGAAGAAGTAAGAGACATGAAGGTAAACCCTAGCGTCAAGAAGATTTGCGACAAGTGCAAGGTCATTCGCCGCCACGGTCGAGTCATGGTTATCTGCGAGAACCCACGTCACAAGCAGCGCCAGGGCTAACCCCAAAGCTTCGAAACACAACTAAATAAACCAAGGCATCGCAACCGAGTAATCGGTAACCTCCGGAAGAAGGCCGGAGCCAGTCAAAGACTGGGCGTGATGCCGCAGACCTTCCAAAAACAAGGAGTTCCACATGGCACGTGTTGCCGGAGCAGATATTCCAGACGCGAAGCGCGTCGAAATCGCACTAACTTACGTATACGGCATCGGCCGTACCCGTTCTACCGAGATCCTTGCAGCCACCAAGGTTGACAAGAACATCCGCGTAAAAGACCTAACCGACGACCAGCTAGTTGCAATCCGTGACTTCATCGAAGGTACCTACAAGGTTGAGGGTGACCTCCGCCGTGATGTTGCAGCCGACATTCGCCGCAAGGTTGAGATCGGTTCCTACGAGGGTCTACGCCACCGCAAGGGACTACCAGTTCGCGGTCAGCGCACCAAGACCAACGCACGTACTCGCAAGGGTCCGAAGCGCACCGTAGCCGGCAAGAAGAAGGCGACTCGCTAGTAGGCATTAGCCGCTAACGCGAGTAGAAGGATTTAGGAGAAATCATGGCAGCACCAAAGGCAAAGGCAGCGGCAGGAGCCCGCAAGCCTCGCAAGAAGGTCAACAAGAACATCACCGTAGGTCAGGCACACATCAAGTCGACCTTCAACAACACCATCGTTTCGATCACCGACGCCACTGGCGCGGTTATCTCGTGGTCGTCATCGGGTGACGTAGGTTTCAAGGGTTCGCGTAAGTCGACCCCTTACGCCGCACAGATGGCAGCAGAAGCTGCAGCACGTAAGGCTCAGGAGCACGGCCTAAAGAAGGTTGACGTATTCGTCAAGGGTCCAGGTTCGGGTCGCGAGACTGCAATCCGTTCGCTTCAGGCAGCAGGCCTAGAGGTTGGTTCGATCTCGGACGTAACCCCACAGGCTCACAACGGTTGCCGCCCACCAAAGCGTCGCCGCGTCTAACGCATCCCCAACTTTCAAAAAATTTAACAAACTCCAAAGCCCGCGTGGTGGCCACTTCGCGGGAAAGCAAATAGACATCAAATAGTGGATGTCTAGATGAAAGGAAACAAGTAGTGCTATTTAGCCAGCGTCCAGAACTGCAGGAAAAGTCGCTTTCGTCGACTCGTTCGGTATTTACCCTCGAGCCACTAGAGCCAGGCTTCGGTTACACCCTAGGTAACTCGATCCGCCGCACCCTGCTTGCATCGATTCCAGGTGCAGCCGTAACTCACGTAAAGATTGCCGGAGCTCTTCACGAGTTCAGCGTTCTTGACGGAGTTAAGGAAGACGTCACCGAAATCTTGCTAAACGTCAAGGACCTAGTTGTTTCGTCTGAGAACGACGAGCCAGTGGTTGCTCACATCAAGAAGACCGCTGCCGGCCAGGTTACTGCTGCCGACATCGAGGTTCCTGCTGGTGTAGAGATCCACAACAAGGATCTAGTTATCGCAAACCTATCTGCCAAGGGTAAGTTCGAAGCCGAGCTAACCATCGAGCGTGGCCGTGGCTACGTTCAGGCAAGCCAGAACCGCAGCGCTACCTCGGACACCAACTGGATCCCAGTTGACTCGATCTACTCGCCAGTTCTCAAGGTTTCGTACCGAGTTGAGGCAACCCGTGCCGGTGAGTTCACCAACTTCGACAAGCTAATTGTTGACGTTGAGACCAAGCCATCGATCGAGCCAAAGACCGCTTTTGCGTCTGCTGGTAAGACTCTGGTTGAACTATTCGGTCTAGCCGCAAACCTAGACGCAGCAGCTGAAGGTATCGAAATGGGTGCCGCAGTAGCAGACTTCGCTCTATCGCCAGAACTAGCTACCCCAATCGAGGAGCTAGAGCTGACCGTACGCAGCTACAACTGCCTAAAGCGCGAGGGAATCAACACCGTTAGCGAACTAACCAACCTAACCGAAGACCAGCTGATGAACATCCGCAACTTCGGATCGAAGTCGGTTGATGAGGTTCGCGACAAGCTGTACTCGATGGGTCTGCGTTTCCGCGACTCGCTACCTGGTGGCTTTGAAGGCGCGTACTTCAGCTCAGGTAACGCCGATGCACAGTTCACCGACTCTGACGAGGACCAGGCGTAAGCCTGAGCTCGTAGAAAAGCTAATAGGAGAAACAAAATGGCAGCCCCAACAAAAGGCCCAAGACTAGGTGGCGGACCAGCGCACGAGCGTCTAATGCTTCGCAACATGGCAACCTCGCTGTTCCTTCACGGACGCATCGAGACCACCGAGACCAAGGCAAAGCGTCTTCGTCCACTAGCAGAGCGCATGGTTAGCTTCGCAAAGCGCGGCGACCTAGCATCGCGTCGTCGCGTTCTAGCTCAGCTAACCGACAAGACTGCTGTGCACAAGCTATTCGCAGAGGTAGCACCACTTGTTGCAGACCGCAACGGTGGCTACACCCGCATCACCAAGCTAGGTTTCCGCAAGGGTGACAACGCACCTATGGCATGCATCGAGCTCGTTCTTGAGCCAGTATCGCCTAAGGCCGTTTCCAAGAAGCCAAAGCTAGAGAACGCTGTAAAGGCAACCGCTGCAGCGGCAGTAGCCGAAGAGGTAGTCGACGAGGCAGCAGTTGCTGCTGAGGACGCAGCCGAGATTGCAGTTGAAGAGAACGAGTCGCCAGCAGTGGTAGACGAAGCTCCAGCTGCTGAAGAAGCACCTGCGGCAGAAGCAGAAGCTCCTGTTGCAGAAGCCGAAGAGGCTTCTGAGTAAGGTCTGTTTTTTATGAAAAAGCCCGTTGGCCCTTCGGTCGACGGGCTTTTTCGCTACCGTCTTGAGGTTGCCTACGATGGTACCGACTTTGCCGGTTGGGCTAAGCAGCCAAAACTGCGTACTGTGCAGGGCGAACTGCTTCGAGGCCTAGAGAGAATTTTCGGGAAAGACAAAGATGACTTTGGAATGCGTGTGGCTGGCCGCACCGACAAAGGTGTTCACGCTGCCGCGCAGGTCGTCCACGTTGATCTTTCTGAAAAGCAGTTGAAGCGCATCGGGCGAGGTCACCCGGTTGCCGAACGACTGAACCGAATCATCGACGGCGATGTGCGGGTGATTTCGTTTGAGCTGGCCCCTGCGGGTTTTGATGCCAGGTTCTCGGCCATCTTCCGACGCTACCGCTACAGCATTGCCGACAAACAGGTGGCTCCTAACCCTATGCTTTCGCGCTATGCGTTGAGCGTGCCATGGGCTCTCGACGTTGCACCGATGAACGCGGCGGCCAAAGAGTTTTACGGCCTAAAAGATTTCAAGGCCTATTGCAAAGAGCGCGAAGGCACAACGACGATTCGTGTGTTGCGTGAGATCGTGGTCAAGCGTCGCAAGGGCGATGGCGTGATCGAGATTGAGATTGAAGCGGATGCGTTCTGTCACAACATGGTGCGATCAATCGTCGGTGCTCTAATGGCTGCTGGCAGCGGCCGAGCAACCACCGAGGACATTCGCAAGTCGCTCACCGGCAAGCGTAATGATCACGCTTACAAGGTGCAATCACCCCACGGACTTTCGCTCATCAAGATCGCTTACCCACCAAAATCCAAGCTGGCAGCACAAGCCGAACTGGCAAAGCGGGTAAGAACCCTGGATGACGAAAGTTAGGGTTTGACCTGAGAGCAAATATCAGGGTAAACTTGACCCTTGTTGCTGGTTATCTACCAGCCTGCTAACTTTCACAAAAACAAGAAGGCAATTAAAAGTGCGTACTTACTCACCAAAGGCTCACGAGCTAAAGAACGAGTGGCTAATCATTGACGCCACCGACGTGGTTCTTGGCCGCCTCGCAACCACCGCAGCTAAGCTGCTTCGTGGAAAGCACAAGCCAACTTTCGCTGCCCACATGGACAACGGCGACTACGTAATCATCATCAACGCTGACAAGGTAGCCCTAACCGGTTCCAAGCTAGCTCAGAAGAAGGCTTACCGTCACTCGGGTTACCCAGGTGGTCTAACCGCTACCACTTACGCTGAGCTTCTAGAGAAGAGCCCAGAGAAGGCTATCGAGAAGGCAATCGCCGGTATGGTTCCAAAGACCACCCTTGGCCGCAACCAGCTAACCAAGCTTAAGGTTTACCGTGGCGCAGAGCACCCACACGCAGCTCAGCAGCCTCAGAACTTCGTAATCGACCAGGTCGCACAGTAAGGGATCGACAGTTGTCTAAAGAAACCGTAGAAGCTCCTCAGAGCTACACCAGCGAAACTCCAGCCGCAGACAAGAAGGCCCCTAAGGCTGCTCGCGGTCCACTAACCGTTCCAGGTGCCGGTCTAGGCCGTCGCAAGGAAGCAGTTGCTCGTGTGCGTCTAGTGCCAGGTTCTGGCGTTATCAAGGTAAACGGCCGCGAACTTGCAGAGTACTTCCCGAACAAGCTTCACCAGCAGCTAATCACCGACCCATTCACCGTTCTTGAGCTTGGTGGCTCGTACGACGTTATCGCTCGTATCAACGGTGGCGGTGTCGCTGGTCAGGCCGGTGCACTTCGTCTTGGTATCGCTCGTGCACTAAACGAGATCGACCGCGACTCGAACCGCCCTGCCCTAAAGAAGGCTGGCTTCCTAAAGCGCGATGCACGTGTCATCGAGCGTAAGAAGGCCGGTCTAAAGAAGGCCCGCAAGGCTTCGCAGTTCTCGAAGCGTTAAGGTTCACTTCCTAGCTTTTTGCTTGGTAGCCTAACTTCATGGCTCGCTTATTCGGCACCGACGGCGTTCGCGGTCTCGCGAACGGTATCATCACCGCCGACCTCGCCCTCAATTTGGCTCAGGCCGCTGCCCGCATCCTGGGTGAGGATGCGCGCAAGCAGGGTCTAAGACCTAAGGCTGTGCTCGCTCGCGACCCAAGAATCTCAGGCCAGTTCCTCGCATCGGCAGTTGCTGCCGGTTTGGCTTCCGCAGGCGTTGACGTTTACGACGCCGGTGTGATTCCAACCCCAGCAGCAGCCTTCCTGACCGCAGACCTAGACGCCGACTTCGGTGTGATGATCTCGGCTAGCCACAACCCAGCTCCGGATAACGGCATCAAGATCTTCGCCCGCGGTGGTCACAAACTTGACGATGCCATCGAGGACGCCATCGAGGCAGCTCTCGGCCTAGACCCACTTCTTCCAATCGGTGCCCAGGTTGGTCACGTCACCCGCTTTGCTGATGCCGAAGACCGCTACCTGGTTCACCTTCTGCGCTCAGTGCCGAACCGACTAGAAGGTCTTACCGTGGTGCTCGACTGCGCCAACGGAGCAGCTAGCGCAGTTTCGCCGGAAGCCTTCGCTGACCTAGGTGCCAAAATCATCGTGATCGGTGCTGACCCAGATGGTCTAAACATCAACGAGGGCTGCGGCTCGACCCACCTCAGTGCACTGCAGGCTGCCGTGATTGAACACAAGGCCGATGCCGGTGTAGCCCACGACGGCGATGCCGACCGCTGCCTAATGGTAGACCACACCGGCGCGATCGTCGATGGCGATCAGATCATGGCCATCCTCGCGCTGAGCATGAAAGCCCGAGGCGAGCTCGCTCGCAACACCCTGGTCGCAACCGTGATGAGTAATCTCGGTCTAAAGATCGCGATGAAGAACGCCGGCATCACGATGCTGGAAACCAAGGTCGGCGACCGCTATGTGCTCGAAGAGATTCGCGCTAACGGCTACACCCTTGGTGGCGAACAGAGCGGCCACGTAATCATGAGCCAGTACGCAACCACCGGCGACGGCGTGCTGACCGGTCTTCGCGTGATGGCAGAGGTTGCCAAGACCGGCAAGACCCTGCAGGAACTGGCCGCACAGATTCAGATTTACCCTCAGGTGCTTTTGAATGTTCGTGGCGTGGATCGAAACCGCGTGGACGACGAAGTGGTTCAGGCTTCGGTTCGCGAAGCGGAAGCAGACCTCGGCGAAACCGGCCGCGTGCTACTACGAGCCAGCGGAACCGAGCCGGTTATTCGAGTCATGGTTGAGGCTGCCGAGATGGGCCAAGCGCAAGGGTGGGCCGAGCGCATTGCGCGCGTAGTTGAAAAAGAACTAGCCGTCTAAGACTTACGCAGTAGAACGTCTTGAACCGCGTGGTTCGCTCCCTTGCGCAAAACTAAAGTTGCCCGTGAGCGGGTTGGCTCGATGTTCTCGGTCAGGTTCGGCAGGTTGATGTTGTTCCAGAAGCCTTCGGCTGTAGCCAGCGCATCTTCGAACTTCATCTCCGCGTAGCGGTGGAAGTAGCTCTTCGGGTCGGTGAATGCACCCTGGCGAAGTTTCTGGAAGCGATCCAGGTACCACTTCTTAATGTCTGCAGCGTCGGCGTCCACGTAAATTTTGAAATCGAAGAAGTCGCTCAGCGCTAGCGGTTGGTCTTTCTCAGGGGTCTGCAAAACGTTGAGGCCTTCGATGATCAGCACGTCTGGCTGTTCGACAACGATGTGCTCGCCCTCGATGATGTCGTATTCGAGGTGGGAGTAGACCGGAGCCTTGACCTTGGCCTTGCCGCTCTTGATATCGCTAGCGAACTTCAGCAGGGCACTGCGGTCGTAGCTTTCAGGGAAACCTTTTCGGGCCATAAGTCCGCGCTTTTCGAGCTCGGCGTTTGGAAGGAGAAAGCCGTCGGTGGTGATCAGGGCGACCTTTGGGGTGCCTTCCCAGCGGCTGAGTAGAGCCTTTAGAAGACGGGCGACGGTTGATTTACCAACCGCGACGGAACCGGCAACACCGATGATGAATGGCACACGGCTTGCGCGCTCGCCGAGGAACTCGCCTTCGATCTGGTGGAGGCGCTGCATTTCGCCAACGTAGAGATTTAGCAGGCGGCTGAGTGGTAGGTAAACATCGGCCACTTCCTGCATATCTAGGACGTCTCCGAGGCCCTGGATTGCACGAATTTCGTCGTCGGTGAGTGGCTGTTTCGTGCTTCGTCCGAGTTCCGCCCAGTCGGCACGGGAGATAGAGATGAAAGGCGAGAGTTTCGCCTTCTCGCGGGTGCTTGTATCTTCAGCCATCAGTTCTCAATTCTGGCGTAAATTGGATGTTATGTGTGGAATTGTTGGCTACATTGGCCCAAAATCAACCGTTGATGTTTTGGTTGGCGGCCTTCGTCGTCTCGAGTATCGCGGTTATGACTCGGCCGGAATTTCGGTTATCTCGGGCGTAGGCCTGGAGACCCGAAAAAAGGCCGGCAAGCTAGACAATTTGGCACGCGAAATCGAGGCCAACCCAATTGCCGAATCGCACATTGGTATTGGCCACACCCGTTGGGCAACCCACGGAGCCCCGACCGACGGCAACGCCCACCCACACCTCGGTGGAACGCGCGAAAAGCTTTCGCTCATCCACAACGGAATCATTGAAAACTTCTCGGAGCTCAAAGCCGAACTTCTAGCAGAGGGCACACGCTTCGCATCTGACACCGACAGCGAAGTTGCCGCTCACCTGATCGCTCGCGAATACGACAAGACCGGTGACCTACTGATTGCCTTCCGTGCCGTGGTGAACCGCCTGCACGGTGCCTTTACGATTCTGGTAATCCACGAGGACCAGCCAGACCTAGTTCTAGCCGCTCGACGTAACGCACCTCTCGTGGTTGGTCTTGGTGAGGGCGAAAACTTCCTCGGTTCAGACGTTGCCGCTTTCGTCGAATTCACCAAGCGGGCCATATCGGTTGGCCAGGATCAGATTGTGATCCTTCGCGCTGCCAGTGTTGAAATTCAGAGCTTCGATGGCAAGACCGTAGAGGGCGAAGAGTTCACAGTTGACTGGGATGCCTCGGCTGCCAGCAAGGGTGGCTGGCCTTCGTTCATGGCGAAGGAAATTGCAGACCAGCCAACCGCTGTGGCAGACACCTTGATGGGTCGCCTTGACTCCGACGGAAACGTCACCTTGGACGAAGTCGCTGGACTCTCGGCCGACGACATCGAGAACTTAGACCGCATCGTAATCGTGGCTTGTGGCACGGCAGCATATGCCGGTGACATAGCGAAGTATGGCATTGAGAAGTGGGCTCGCATTCCGGTGCAGGTTGAACTAAGCCACGAGTTCCGCTACCGCGACCCGATCATCACCGCCAACACCTTGGTAGTTGCCATATCGCAGTCTGGTGAGACTATGGACACCCTGATGGCCACTCGTTACGCCCGCGAACAGGGCGCAAAGGTTTTGGCGATTTGCAATACCCAAGGTGCTACCCTGGCCCGCGAATCGGATGCCACGATTTACACTCACGCCGGCCCTGAGGTTGCAGTAGCTTCGACCAAGGCACTGGTTGCCCAGATCACCGCTGGCTACCTGCTCGGTCTTTACCTAGCCGGAGTTCGCGGTGCTACCGCGAAGAGCGAACTGCAAAAGGTTGGCAAGGCTCTACTCAAGATGCCGGCTTCCGTTGCGAACGTGCTTGGAAACTTACGCGAAGCCAAGGAGCTTGGCACCAAGATGTCAGGTGCCAAGTCGGTTCTATTCCTAGGACGAAACGTTGGCTTCCCGGTCGCCATGGAAGGCGCTCTAAAGCTCAAGGAACTTGCCTACATTCACGCCGAAGGTTTTGCCGCGGGCGAACTGAAGCACGGTCCGATCGCACTTATCGAAGAGGGCCAACCGGTCATCGTCATCGTTCCTTCGCTGCAAGACCAAGACTCGCTTCACCCGAAGGTGATCTCAAACATTCAGGAAATCCGCGCTCGCGGTGCCAAGGTGATTGCAATTGCCGAAGAGGGCGACACCGAGGTTGGCCAGTGGTCTGAGCACGTGATCTTCGTGCCAGCCACCGAGCAGTTGCTTGCCCCAATCCTGACCGTGATTCCACTGCAGGCTTTCGCGATGGCGCTAGCCGAGGCAAAGGGTCTAGATGTTGACCAGCCTCGTAACCTCGCCAAATCTGTGACGGTTGAGTAGTAGGCCGGCATGGTCGTAGGTGTTGGAGTCGACTTGGTGGATGTCACCAGATTCGAGGAGCAGGTGGCTAAGACCCCAGGGCTTCTCGAGCGTCTCTTCACTGCTACCGAACGCGAAGCCTCAATGCAGACTGTCGCCGGAAGATTTGCTGCCAAAGAGGCGCTGATCAAAGCGCTCGGTGGCTCGGATGGTGTTTCCTGGCAAGAGGTTGAAATTACAAAAAATTCTTCCGGCAAGCCGGAGATTCAGACCTCGGGAGCAACCGCAAAAGCCGTGGCTGATGCGGGCGTTTCCAAGCTTCACCTTTCAATAAGCCACGATGGCGGAATGGCAATTGCAATGGTGGTTGCCGAATGAGAAAACTGACAATCAACCTGAATGCTATCGTGCACAACCTCGACGTCATGCGAGCGCGTGCGTCGCAGGTAATGGTCTGTGGTGTGGTGAAGGCTAATGCCTACGGTCACGGTGCTGTGCAGGTTGCCAAGACCCTAGAACGCGCTGGTGTTGACTACCTTGGCGTTGCCGACATTTCCGAAGGTCTAACCCTTCGCGAAGCGGGAATCAGCCTGCCGATTCTGGCTTGGCTCCACGACCCTGCAGAAACCTTTGTCTCGGCCCTCACCGAGCAGATCGAACTTGGTATTGCCAACACCGAGCAGCTACAGCGAATTCTCGGCGCTGCCGCGATCACCGGTCGGGTACCAAAACTTCACCTCAAGATCGACACCGGGCTTGGCCGGAATGGTTCTTCCGCTGCCGAGTGGCCGGAGCTGTTGGCTGCCGTGAAGTCCGCTGGCGCGGCCGTAGAGGTCGTGGGCATTTTTAGTCACCTCTCGAGCACCAGCCGCGAAGATGATCTAGCCCAGCTTGCAAAGTTTGACACGGCGGTTGCCGAAGCAGAGCGCGCCGGTGTGCAGTACCGCATTCGTCATCTGACCGCCTCGGACGGCTCGCTTTCCTACCCAGACGCACACTACGAGATGGTTCGTATCGGTGTGGCGCTTTACGGCCTAGACCCGTTCTCGGGTAACCGTGGAGCCGAATACGGCCTGACCCCGGCCATGACCGCAACAGCCAAGGTGGCCCAGCTCAAGCGTGTGCCTGCAGGCCAGGGCGTGAGCTACAACTATCTCCACCGCACCGAAACCGAGACCACCCTGGCCCTGGTTCCGGTTGGCTATGCCGAAGGTCTGCCGCGAGCAGCAACAGGCAAGGCGCAGGTTTCCATTGGTGGCAAGCGCTACCCGATCGTGGCTCAAGTCGCGATGGATCAATTCGTCCTGGATGTTGGAAACGACCCGATTCAGATCGGTGACGAAGTGACCCTATTCGGCGATAGCGCGACCGGCGTTCCATCAGCAGATGACCTTGCCGCCGCCTGCGGTACCATCAACTACGAAATCGTGACTCGCATGGGCGGTCGCTTTGTTCGCGAATACGTAGGCGCGGGCAATTGACTCTCGCGCGAGAGCAAAAGATTTCAACCGCGGAAGACATGCACGACTTCGGATTGGAACTTGCTAAAGAGCTAAAAGCCGGAGACCTAGTAATTCTGACCGGCCCGCTGGGTGCTGGAAAAACCACTCTCACCCGCGGAGTTGGCGAAGGTCTGAAGGCTATCGGTAACGTGAGTAGCCCGACTTTCGTGATTGCCAGAACTCACAAGCGCGAGGGTAGTGATATTCCGCTGGTCCACGTGGACGCATACCGCCTCGGCAGTGTGCACGAATTCGATGACCTCGATATTGACCTTGCGAACTCGATCGTCCTTGTTGAGTGGGGCCGAGGCTTCGCCGAAGACCTGACCGACACCTGGCTTGATCTGGAGATTGAGCGTAGTTCCGACCCGGAGAGTGACGAGCGCGTTGTTCGACTTTCCGGCGTGGGCGAGCGCTGGGCGGGGGTTCTGGCTTGAACCTAATCCTCAGCATCGACACCTCTTCCGGCACCAGCGTCGCGCTGATTGAAAATGGTGTGGTTCGCGCGGAACGAACAGTGGACGACACGATGAAGCACGCCGAACTAATCGGACAGGTAATCGAGGCGGTGCTCGCCGAGAGTTTCACCCGTCCATCGCAGATTTCGTATGTCGTGGCCGGTCGCGGACCAGCTCCATTTACGGGCTTGCGCGTTGGAATCGCTGCCGCCACGATGGTTGCAGCCGGCTGTGGTGCGAAGCTTTTCGGTGCCGTGAGCCTTGATGCGATTGCCATCGAGGCGCTCGCAGGGATAACGGTCACCAAGACCGAGCCGCTGCTGGTCACCACTGATGCCAGGCGTAAAGAGGTTTACTGGGCTATCTACTCGGGCCTAAACGAGCACGGTGAACCGATTCGCATCGACGGCCCAGGTGTGATGAAGCCGGACGAACTGAGCGAATACCTAACCGACCGCAACGTTCACCCGGTCACCACCGAGGTAAAAATTTCAGCAGCCAACCTAGGCCTAGTTTTTGAGGCGCAACTTCGAGCCGGTACTTCGAACACCGACACTTCGGCGCTCTACCTACGTGCCGCGGACGCAGTTGAGCCGAAGGCTAGAGTTCCGAAGGTGGCTAGCGAATGACAGCCTTCCCAATCGTTCCGGCCGAAGAGAAGCACCTTGCTGCCATCATGGAACTCGAAACCGCCTGCTTCGGAAACGATGCCTGGGCCGAAGAGACCATGGCGTTCGAACTACTCGCCGAACACACCCGCTACTTCGTGGTGCTCGATGGCGAAAAAATTCGCGGCTTCGCCGGGCTTTCAAAACTAGCGGGAAATCCCCAGGCCGATGTTCAAACAGTTTGCGTTGACGAAAGCCTTCGCGGTCAGGGCTACGGACGCAAGCTGATGGAACGGCTAATCACCGCAGCCAAGTCGCAGGCTGCCACCGAACTGTTCCTCGAAGTTCGCGCCGACAATGCGGTTGCCCAGAACCTCTACGCCACCCTCGGTTTCAACCACATCGACACCCGCAAGCGTTACTACCAACCGGACAACGTGGATGCCTGGATCATGGCCGCCCGACTCGATAGTGAACTTCCGCACGAGCCGATCGTCCTCGGTATTGAATCCAGTTGCGACGAAACCGGCATCGGCATCGTCCGCGGTAGCACGCTACTGGCTAACGTGATTTCCAGTTCGATGGATCTCCATGCCCGTTTCGGTGGCGTGGTTCCGGAGATTGCGGCCCGTGCCCACCTTGAGGCTCTGCAGCCGACTCTGGAAAAGGCTCTCCACGACGCCAAGATTTCGATGAGTGATGTTGACGCGATTGCCGTGACCAATGGCCCAGGCCTAGCCGGTGCGCTGATGGTTGGGGTAGGTGCTGCCAAGGCTCTCTCCGTTGCCAGCGGTAAACCAATCTACGCGGTGAATCACCTGGTTGGTCACGTTGGCGTGGATGTACTCGAAGGGGAGTTGGAGCTCCCAACAATCGCACTTCTGGTTTCTGGTGGTCACACCTCCCTCCTGCTAGTGCGCGATCTACTGGATGACGTAACCCTGCTTGGCGAAACCATCGACGACGCCGCTGGCGAGGCATTCGATAAGGTGGCAAGACTCCTTGGTCTTAGCTACCCAGGCGGCCCTGCCATCGATAAAGCGGCCGAGAACGGCGACCCGAAGGCGATCCGTTTCCCGCGCGGGCTAACCCTGCCGAAAGACATGGAAAAGCATCGCTACGATTTCAGTTTCTCCGGCCTAAAGACCGCGGTTGCCCGCTGGGTTGAATCGGCAGAAGTTAAGGGTGAAGCATTCTCGATTGCCGATGTGGCAGCGAGTTTCCGCGAGGCCGTTGCCGATGTATTGACCCAAAAGGCTGTTGCTGCCTGCACCGAATTTGGAATCCCAAGACTCCTACTCGGCGGAGGTGTGGTGGCGAACGCGCGACTACGCGAACTAGCTGCAGAGCGCTGTGAGGTAGCCGGCATTGAACTGCGTATTCCTCCGTTTAGTCTCTGCACCGATAACGGAGCGATGATCGCCGCCCTCGGTGCGCAGCTAGTAATGGCTGGTCGCGCGCCGTCGTCGATTGATTTTGGTGTGGACTCAACCCTTTCGGTTCAGACCGTGCACACCAAGTAAATACTTAGCCGACATTCAGGTCGCTCCCAGCGGTCTCTCAGGAAATATCCGTTGACTAGGTAACAGCCAACCAGAAGGAGTAAACCACAATGGCTAAAGCAAAAGCAGCAGACACCTACGAGTACGACGCCACCGAGAACTCGGCCGAAACGCCAGCTGAGAAGGCCTCAACCAAAAAGGCACCCAAGGCTAAGTACGACTTCACCAAGATCAACACCCTGGCCGTAGTTTCGGCTGCTACCGCGGCCACCGGTTTCGGCGCAGTTGCGGCGGTAATCACGGGCCACGTTTCGCTTGCACAGATTAAGCGCACCGGCGAAAACGGTCGTGGCTGGGCAATCGCCGGCGTTGCCGCCGGATACACCGTAATCGCGCTTTGGATCCTGAGCGCCCTAGGCGTAATTGCTCTTGGGCTATACGGAGTCCGCAACGGTTATCCGATGCCAGGTGCCCCAGAAGGCATGCACCACATGGAGCACGGTGGTGCCGGACAGATGCAGGGATTCGACCAGATCGAAGGCATGCAGGGCCAGTAGGGCTAGATAGCCTCTGCGATCAGTGCGCGATGAGAGTCGCCCACTCTGGTAATAATCAGTGTGGCGGCTCTCTCGCCTTTTAACTGAAGTTCTTTTCTCAAAACCTCTGGGACGACGTCGCTGCCACGCTTCTTAATTTCAAGGATTCCGATGCCAAGTTCACGAAGACGTGCCTTTAGCTTCTTGCGATCGAACGAGTGTTCCTCCAAAACCGTGAAACCGCGAAGCCACGGCGAAGAGATAACCTGATCTCCGGTCAGGTAGGCAATCTCGGGAGAGATGAGCCCCAGCCCGAAATTCTCGGCAAGCTCGGCGATCAGATGCGAACGAACAACCGCGTTATCTGGTTCGTAGAGGTATTTACCCAACTCGCGAACCGGAGCCTGTGAACTTTCAAATTTTTCGCTTTTAAGCTCGACGGCTCCGCCGTCGCGAATCAGGAGCGCGCTTCGCGCCACTCCTTCGCGAGCCAGTGGCCCGAACCAAAGCCCCAACTCAACCAAATCACCGTTCACGGAAACCCATTGAGCCTCGCATCCTGCAGGGATCGCCTCGTGCGGATGGCCAGGGCCTAGCTTGATACCGGTTGGCTTGTGACTAACCTGTTCCACTACCCAGTCGTAGTTTGGTGAGAACTGTGCTGGGTCAAACTTGCGCGAGGTGCTGCCGCGGCCGGTTCCGAGCTCTCGTCTAGCTGGATCAAAGAAGAGCCCATCGAATTTGCTCAGGTCAACCGTGGTGACATCAGCCTGAATGACATTCGCATTTTGGAACGCAGCGAGGTTATAGGTTGCACAGGCAGCGGTTACCTCATCAAGCTCGACCGCGGTGACGGTAAGCCCAATGGCGGCCATCGCCAAAGACTCGGTGCCAATGCCGCAGCCCAGATCTGCCACGTGGTCTAACCCGGCATTACGGAAACGACCGGCGTGTAGAGCAGCCACCTGCAGCCTAGACGCCTGTTCGAGGCCGTCCTCGGTCAGGAGCATCGCGTCTGCGAAGGTTCCGAATTTGTTTTTCGCTCGATTACGCAGTTTGGCCTGGCTTAAAACCGCAGCCACAAGCCCTGCGTCGTGTCCCTGTGCCCGCAGAGCCGAAACGGTCTTCACCACATCGGCTCGGCTATCAATCTCCACGGTCTCAAGCAGCGCCAAACCCTCACGGGTCAGTAGCTTGGCTAGGGAGTCGCGGTCCATGAACCAAAACTAGCACTCTACTTGAAAGAGTGCTAACGCTCGCCTAAACTAGAACTACCCGCAGGCGCGGGACAAACCCATTGATTTATAGAAGAGGTCAAAGTGTCGGTAACCATCAAGCCACTTGAAGATCGCATCGTCGTTCGCCCACTAGAGGCAGAGACCGTAACCGCATCGGGTCTGGTAATCCCAGACACCGCTAAGGAGCGTCCGCAGGAAGCTGAAGTTGTTGCAGTAGGTCCAGGTCGTGTAGACGACTCTGGCAACCGCATTCCGGTAGACGTAGCCGTTGGCGACAAGGTCATCTTCTCGAAGTACGGCGGCACCGAGCTCAAGTACAACAACGAAGAGTACCTAGTGCTCTCGGCTCGCGACGTACTCGCGATCGTAGTTCGCTAATAAGCAAATAGAAAAGGGGCCGTGGATGAATCCACGGCCCCTTAGCGTTTAACTACTTTGCCTGACCGACCTTAGTGGCCTCAGGGATCTCAACAAGTCGACCAGTCTTAACGTCGTAGACATAACCGTAAACTGGGATGCTCTTTGGAACCAGAGGGTGATTCTTAATTCGTTCCACATCCTCAACCACGGCACCCGCCTGGTCTGAAATCGTCAACCAATCTATGTACTTTGCCTCGGCAGAGCCAGGACCGGTGCCAACGTCGTAGAAACCGTCGGCACCCAGGGCCGCAGTTTCGAGGCTGTTTGCGAGTAGCCCACGAATGACTTCGTCGGTAAAGAACTCCATGCCGCAGTCGGTGTGGTGGATAACAAACCACTCTTTGGTGCCAAGTAGCTTGTACGAAATCACTAGTGAACGGATTGCATCGTCTGATGCTCGTCCTCCAGCGTTTCGGATTACATGCGCATCGCCTTCACTTAGACCAGCGTACTTCGCTGGATCTAGGCGGGCATCCATGCAAGTTAGGATTGCGAATTGGCGGGCTGGAGGTAAAGCGAGGTTACCTTTTTCGCCGAATGACTCGACGTAGGAAGCATTTGCTCCAAGTACTTCGGATAGTACAGACATTGTTTCTCTCTCTTCTAACAAACACTGGCTGTTTGTATTTTTAAGGTACTGGCTCCGGTCGGCAACGCCTATCTGTGTTTCGAAATGTGACAAACAACTAGGCTTAGGGCTTATGAGCGACAAGAGCATGGTTAAGGGTCTAACCTATGGTCTGTCCGCCTATTTCATGTGGGGCAGTTTCCCGCTAATCATCGCTTTTCTGTCATTCGCGTCCCCATGGGAGATTGTGGTTTGGCGAATCGTATTCGGCTTCATAACCGCAGCAGTGATTATTAGTTATCGTCGCGATTTCAAGACTCTCTGGCAGGTTGTCAAGAATTGGCAGCAAATGCGCTGGATTCTGGTGGCCACTGTTTTGATCATGATCAACTGGCAGGTCTACGTGATCGGGATTGCCAGTCGCCACGTGATTGAGTCTTCGCTCGGCTACTTCATCAATCCGCTGGTGACCATCGCGCTCGCGGTTCTTTTTTTGAAAGAGAAGTTACCGGTATTGCAGTGGGTTGCGGTGGGTCTTGGCGGAGTTGCCGTCCTGGTTCTAACCGTTGACTATGGACGACTACCGTGGTTGGCGCTCACTCTCGCGTTCTCCTTTGCCATATATGGGCTTGCCAAAGCCAAGTTGGGCAATCAAGTTTCGGCAGTCAACAGCTTTGCCATTGAATCTGGGCTATTGCTGCCCGTCGCCATGATTCAACTGTGGTTTGTCTCGCTGCAACCAAGCGGAATTAACTACCTGAGCCAGGGTGCGCTCGGGGCAACTGCCCTGAGTCTCTATGGAGTAATGACCGCGGTTCCGTTGATCCTATTCGGTCTGGCCGCGCAACACCTTCCCCTCAAATATGTTGGCTTTATGCAGTACCTAACACCATCAATTCAATTCATCCTGGCATTAGTTGTTTTCCATGAACCTATGCCCGCGGTGCGCTGGATTGGCTTCGCAATTGTGTGGTCGGCTCTGGTCTTGCTCTCGGTTGATTTGATACGCCCTAAAAGTACGAAATAAAGGTTTTACAAAGCGATAACTATTTGGTTACGCTTTGTTGCCGTACCCAGTGTTTATGGGGGTTTCAGTGGGTAAACTGGCAGTGGAAGATGGGAAGGCCCGTCTGCCTCAAACAATTAGGAGCTATACAAATGAGCGCTTTTTCGACTAAGCGTGCCCTTGGTGTTGTAGCAGCTGTTGCTGCAACCGCCATTGCACTGTCGGGTTGTGCCGCACCTGCACCGCAGTACGCTGCTGGTGACGGTGTTCTAAAGATCGGTGGAATCATTCCGCTGACTGGTGCACTCGCATTCCTTTCCCCTCCAGAAATTGCAGGTATCGACCTAGCAATCAAGGACATCAACGACGCTGGTGGCGTACTTGGCAAGCCTGTCGAGTTCTCGCTAGAAGACTCGAGCGACGGTGACAGCCCAGCTGTTGCTAAGCAGTCGGCAACCAAGCTACTAGGCGCTGGCGTTGACGCCATCGTCGGTGCAGCCGCATCGGGTGTTACCCGCAACATCATCGACCAGATCACCGGTGCAAAGGTTGTTCAGATTTCGATGTCGAACACTGCTCCTGACCTAACCGAGTGGGCTGACGGAGGCTACTACTTCCGTACCGCTCCATCGGACCTACTACAGGGTGGCGTTGTTGGAAACCAGATCGTTTCTGACGGCAACGAGAACGTAGGAATCATCTACCAGCAGACCGCATACGGTGAGGGTCTTCAGAAGAAGGCTCAGGCTGTTATCGAAGCTGCAGGTGCAACCGTTGTTGCAGCAGAGGCATTCCCTGAAGGCGAGTCGAACTTCGACACCATCGTTGACAAGGTAATTGCTGCTGGTGCCGACTCGGTTCTAATCGTTTCGTACGACGAGGTAAAGAAGGTTGTTCCAGCGCTTCAGAAGAAGCAGTTCCCTGGCGACAAGATCTACCTTGTTGACGGTAACCTAGCTAACTTCAGCGACCAGTCGTGGAAGGGCTACCTAAAGGGCGCACAGGGAACTCTTCCTGGTGGCGAGACTGACGCAGCTTTCAAGCAGCGTGCAGCCGACCTTTACAAGGCTAACTACGGCAAGGACCTCACTGAGTTCGCTTACCTAGCTGAGACCTACGATGCAGTTATCCTTCTAGCTCTTGCAGCTCAGGAAGCCGGTAACGACTCAGGTGAAGCAATCATGAACCACATGACCTCGGTTTCGACCGGTGGCGAGAAGGTTTCTGACTTCGCAGCAGGTCTAGCAGCTATCAAGGCTGGCAAGGACATTGACTACGAAGGCTTCTCTGGCCCAATCGAGTTCGACGCAAACGGTGACCCAACCGGTGCTTCGATTGGTATCTGGAAGTACACTGACGAGTCGGGTGTTAGCACCCTTCAGTCGGTAGTAGCCGGTAACTCGGTTAAGTAACCTTCAGTCGTAAGACAGACGAATCCCCCAGGTGGAAACACCTGGGGGATTCGCTTATTCGTGCCTAGAGAGAGCAGGCACGAAACCTGTTCGCAAGGGGTTGTTGCGGTTTAGAGTTCGGCTAGGTTGCCGAGGTAGAGCTCGACCATCTTTGGGTCGCTCAGAAGCTCACGGCCGGTTCCGGTGTGTGCGTCCTTACCCTGGTCAAGCACGTAGGCACGGTCACAGATCTGTAGGCAGCGGCGTGCGTTCTGCTCAACCATGATGACCGTAACGCCAGCCTGGTTTACTTCCTTGACACGGATGAATGCTTCGTCCTGTCGCACTGGCGATAGACCAGCCGATGGTTCGTCAAGAAGAAGAACCGAAGGATCAATCATTAGTGCGCGACCCATGGCAACCATCTGGCGCTCACCTCCGGAGAGGCTACCAGCACGCTGGTGGCGACGCTTAGCGAGGTCAGGGAAGATGCTCGAAACGAACTCAAAACGCTCCTGGAAGCGCTTAGGGGTCTGAAATACACCCATTTCCAAGTTCTCTTCGATGGTCAGGCTAGGGAAGACGTTGTTGGTCTGTGGAACAAATGCCACACCCTTCTCCACGAGCTTGTTGGCCTTGAGGTTGGTGATCTTCTCACCATTCAACAAGACGTCGCCTTCGCGAACGTTCACGAGTCCGAAAATTGCCTTCAGCAAGGTCGACTTGCCGGCACCGTTCGGGCCGATGATACCAATCAGCTCACCCTCTTCAGCGGTAAGTGAACAGCCGTTGAGGATGTTGATACCAGGCAGGTAACCCGCTAGTACGTTGTCCACGTGGACTACTGGAGTCTTAGCCATGGCTACTTTCCCTTCTTGGCGATTTCGCCGAGGTCGGTGTCGTGGTGAGCGCCGAGATAGGCGTCGATTACGGCTTGGTCCTTCATGACCACCGAAGGTTCACCTTCGGCAACCACACGACCTTCAGCCATGACCACAACCCAGTCAGAGATGTGACGAACCATGTGCATGTCGTGCTCAACGAATAGAACCGTAGTTCCGTTGGCCTTGAGCCCCTTGATGTGCTCCAGAAGGCTCTGGGTTAGGGCTGGGTTAACACCGGCCATCGGCTCATCAAGCATGACCAGTCTTGGCTTACCCATCAGCGCACGAGCCATCTCTAGCAACTTGCGCTGACCGCCGGATAGCGAACCAGCGTAGTCTTCACGCTTGGCGTCCAACTTGAAGCGGGTCAGTAGTGCGTCTGCCTCTTCGGTGATGCGCGCTTCTTCGCTCTTCCAAAGGAAGTTGAACAGCGAACTGAAGAAGTTCTCGCCACGCTGCTTCTGAGCGCCCAGACGCATGTTTTCGATAACCGACATCGCGTTCAGAGACTTGGTTAGCTGGAAGGTGCGAATCATGCCGCGTCGAGCCACCTGGTAGGAAGGTACGCCGGCCAGGTTCTTGCCCTCGAACTGCCAGCTTCCGGTGTTCGGTTTGTCGAAACCGGTAAGCAGGTTGAACAGGGTGGTCTTACCGGCACCGTTAGGGCCGATTAGCGCGGTGATCTTGCCACGAGGAATCTCGAGGTGGTCGACGTTCACCGCGGTCAAACCGCCAAACTGTCTGGTCACCTTGTCGACAACAAGAATCGGGTCAACCTTGGCGCAGCCAGGTTCGACATTTCCTTTAACGATGTCGTTAGCCATTGAAACGCATCTCCTTCTTGTTTCCGAACATGCCTTGTGGGCGGAAGATCACCAACAGCATCAGAGCAAGACCGATTAGCACGAAGCGAATCTGACCGATCTGAGGCAGGGTTAGGAATGGAAGCAGGCCGATGTTTAGTAAGCCAGCGAGGATCTCGTTGGTCAGGATCAGCAGTACGAAGAACACCAAACCACCGGCAATTGGCCCGCGGATGGTGGCCGCACCACCGAGCAATAGCACGGTCCAGATGGTGAAGGTGAAGTTAGTTACCCAAGCTGACGGCTGAACGTTCGACATAGCCAGGATGAACACCTGACCACCGATGCCGGCAAACAGACCACCGATAATTAGCGACTGTAGTTTGTAGCTGAATACGTTCTTACCGAGCGAGCGAACTGCGTCTTCGTCCTCGCGGATACCCTTGAGAACGCGACCCCAAGGCGAACGCATCATTAGCCAGACCAGCGTAGCCGAGATTATCACTAGCGAGATGGCAAAGATTCGAAGCCACAGGTCGTTGGCACTGAACTGCAGAGTTCCCAAAACGTAGGTTCCCTGAGGGATCGGGTTCCAAGTGAAGAACTCGTAGCCAAACTGGGAAAGCCCGTTCGAGCCACCGGTTACTTCAGAAAGGCCCACGGTGGACATCAGGTAGCGGAAAACTTCGGCAGCGGCAATGGTCACAATTGCGAGGTAGTCAGCGCGTAGACGCAGGGTAGGAATACCGAGAACTAGAGCGAACATGACCACACAGAGTAGACCGAAGCCCATGGCACCCAGAAGTGGAAGCTTTAGGGTCAGAACGCCGATAGCCATACCGTAGGCACCGACGGCAGCGAAGGCCGCCTGACCGAAGTTCAGAAGACCGGTGAAACCGAAGTGAACCGATAGACCAACAGCACAGAGAATGTAGGCCATGGTGATCGGGTCAATCAGAGTTCCGATGGTGAGATTAAAAATTTGTAGCCAATCCATGATCTCTCCCTTATCCGATTCTCTGCTTCTTGCCTAGAACACCCTGTGGTCTGAATAGCAGAACCAAGATCAGGATGATCAGCGCAGCAGCGTACTTAAGGTCAACTGGCAGCACGATGGACGATAGCTCGACCACGAGGCCGATGATCATTGCACCGACGGCAGCGCCTAGCGAGGTTCCGAGACCACCCAGGGTAACTGCTGCAAACAGGAGCAAGAGGATCTGAGCACCGGTTAGCCAGCTGGCCTGGAACTGAAGACCGTAAAGCAGACCGGCCATACCGGTAAGTGCACCGGCAACCACCCAAACGATGGTGATGATTCGCTCAACGTCGATACCGGTGGCAGCCGCAAGCGGAGCATTGTCGCTCACTGCGCGGGTTGCCTTACCGAGACGGGTGCGGGTTAGGAATAGTGCTACACCGATTAGGGTTACAGCCGCCAAAATCATCGACCATAGCGAGGTGACGGTGGTGTTGATTGGACCGAGCACCACTGCCTCATACTCGCCCGAAAGAACCTTGGTGTTTCCATCGAAAGCCAAAAGCAGTAGGTAGCGGATGACGATGCCGAGACCGATCGAAACGATCATCATCTGGTTGACACCAGTTCTGCGGTTTCGCAGCGGACGCCAAACGACACGGTTTTGCAGCCATCCGAGGCTTGCTGTGGCAAGTACCGAGATTAGTCCTGCGACTATCAGTGGCAGGCCAAATACGACCGCGGATAGCCAGCCGACTAGCGCTCCAAAGGTGAGCATTTCACCGTGGGCGAAGTTGCTGAGTCCCGTGGTTCCGAAGATCAGCGAAATACCAATTGACGCGACAGCCAACAGTAGACCCAGGTTTACACCGGCGAAAATTCGGATAATCAGCTGATCGCTGAACGACTGCACGACTCGTTGGTCTTTTCCTAGGGGGAACAGCACGGCAGCCTTCTCAGTAACCGAAACATCGGCAATGCGCTCGGTGACGTTCGGGTCGCGTAGGCCAACTCCCTTTGGCAACGACTTTAGGTCGATTGCTACGGTGTATTTCGCCTTGGTAGGCACTACCAGCGACCACTTGCCGTCAGCGTCTGTGGTGGCAGTCTCGTCGAAGCCAGGGCCGGTGACGTGCAGTTTCACGCCTTCGACACCCTTACCGTCATTCTTTACGGTTCCACCGACGGTGATTTCCGCGACGGTGTCTTCGCTGTGGAAAGTTGTGCCTACGGAAGCGGTTGCTGCGTTAGCTGGTGTGACACCAACTAGGGCAGTAAAAAACACCGCGAGCGCGGCCAAAATTAGGCCGAATCGCAGTGTCCGTAAGGTTCTGAGCTGATTCAAGTCAACCCCTTCGGTCATCGTTTGCAACCGAAAGCCTCGGCGCATCTCCAAAATTGAACATTACTAGAAATTAAAGTGACGCAATTGCGAATTTACGCAATGGAAACAGATTGTTATGGACGGGTAGAATTGGCTAAAGACCCTCCTCTATATCTAGGTGCCTAATGACTTCAAACGACCCTTTCGGTTTTGTTGGTTTAACTTACGATGACGTGCTGCTACTGCCGGGCGAATCAAACATTATGCCGAGCGGAGTGATCACCAAGACTCAGCTAACCAAGCGCATCTCAATTAACGTTCCTCTGCTTTCTTCGGCGATGGATACCGTGACCGAGGCTCGTATGGCTATTGCCATGGCTCGTCAGGGCGGTATCGGTGTGCTTCACCGCAACCTTTCGCTCGAGCTGCAGGCTCAGGCAGTTGACATGGTCAAGCGCTCGGAAGCCGGAATGATTACTCACCCGGTCACCACCACCCCGCTGGCCACCATTGAAGAGGTAGATGAACTTTGCGGCCGCTACCGCGTCTCGGGTCTTCCTGTTGTAGACGAAGAGGGCAAGCTGGTCGGAATCGTTACCAACCGCGACATGCGTTTCGTTCTGGACGTGCAGCGCCCTACCACCCTGGTCAAAGACATCATGACCCCGATGCCATTGGTTACCGCCAAGACCGGCATCAACCCGAACGATGCAATCGCACTGTTCGCCCAGCACCGCATTGAAAAGCTTCCACTCATCGACGATGCCGGTCACCTAACCGGGCTAATTACCGTCAAAGACTTCGACAAGAGCGACAAGTACCCGCTGGCTTCGAAAGACGCCTCTGGCCGTCTACTAGTAGCCGCAGCCGTTGGTGTGGGCGCGGATGCCTGGGAGCGGTCGATGGCTCTGATCGATGCCGGCGTTGACATCCTCGTGGTTGACACCGCTCACGGCCACAACCAGGCCGTCCTAGATATGGTTGCCAAGCTTAAAGCCGAACCGTTCGCCAAGAACGTTGACATCATCGGTGGAAATGTGGCTACTCGCGAGGGTGCGGCCGCACTCGTTGCCGCTGGCGTTGACGGCGTGAAGGTTGGTGTTGGTCCAGGTTCGATCTGCACCACTCGCGTGGTTGCCGGAGTCGGTGTGCCTCAGGTCACCGCAGTTTACGAAGCGTCTCTGGCCTGCAAGCCTGCCGGTGTTCCGGTGATCGCCGATGGTGGCCTTCAGTACTCGGGCGACATCGCCAAGGCGTTGGTTGCCGGTGCGAACGCGGTCATGCTCGGAAGCCTTCTGGCCGGTACCGACGAGGCACCTGGCGACATCACCTTCGTTGGTGGCAAGCAGTTCAAGACCTACCGTGGCATGGGATCGCTCGGTGCGATGCAGTCTCGCGGCGAGGCCAAGAGCTACTCGAAGGACCGCTACTTCCAGGACGACGTGCTGCGCGAAGACAAGCTTGTTCCTGAAGGCATCGAAGGCCGCGTGCCTTACCGCGGTAGCGTGCAGACCGTGGTTCACCAGCTAGTTGGTGGCCTACGTGCGTCGATGGGTTACGTGGGTTCGGAAACTATTCCGGAACTACAGGCCAAGGGTAAGTTCGTACGCATCACCCCGGCCGGACTTAAAGAAAGCCACCCACACGACATTCAGATGGTCGCCGAAGCTCCAAACTACTCGAGCCGATAGGAAAACAGACTTTGACAGAAATCGAGATTGGCCGCAACAAGCGTGCTCACCGAAGCTGGGCATTCGACGACGTAGCAGTTGTGCCATCGCGTCGTACCCGCGACCCCCAAGACGTATCAACCACCTGGAACATCGACGCCTACAGCTTCGACCTACCAGTGCTTGCCGCCCCGATGGACTCTGCCGTTTCGCCTGAAACCGCAATCGCAATCGGCAAGCTTGGCGGTCTTGGTGTTCTAGACCTTGAAGGCCTCTGGACTCGCTACGAAGACCCAACCCAGCAGCTTAACGAGATTGCCTCGCTTTCACCTGAGGCAGCAACTGCTCGCATGCAGAAGCTCTACGCTGAGCCAATCAAGGCAGAACTAATCCGCGACCGTATCGCTCAGATTCGCGAAGCCGGTGTAACCGTGGCAGGCGCGTTGTCGCCTCAGCGAACCGCCGAGTTCCACGAGACCGTGGTTAAGGCCGGAGTTGATCTTTTTGTAATTCGCGGAACTACCGTTTCGGCCGAGCACGTTTCGAAGACTCAGGAATCGCTGAACCTAAAGCAGTTCATCTATGAACTTGACGTTCCAGTGATCGTTGGTGGAGCAGCCACCTACACCGCAGCCCTGCACCTAATGCGTACCGGTGCCGCCGGTGTTCTAGTTGGTTTCGGTGGTGGCGCTGCCTCGACCACCCGCAAGGTGCTCGGCATCCACGCTCCAATGGCAACAGCGGTTGCCGACGTAGCCGGCGCTCGCCGCGACTACATGGACGAATCGGGCGGCCGTTACGTTCACGTCATCGCTGATGGTGGCCTTGGAACTTCTGGCGACATCGTCAAGGCAATTGCCTGCGGTGCCGATGCCGTAATGCTCGGCTCGGTACTAGCCCGCGCCACCGAAGCTCCGGGCCAGGGTTGGCACTGGGGTCAGGAAGCCTTCCATGAAGAACTACCTCGTGGCTCGCGTGTAAACGTGGGAACCTCGGGAACCCTCGAGCAAATTCTGCTCGGTCCATCTTCCTCAGCAGACGGAACCACCAACCTGATTGGTGCCCTCAAGCGTGCGATGGCAACCACCGGCTACAGCGACCTCAAAGAGTTTCAGCGCGTAGACGTGGTTGTGGCTCCTTACAACTCGTAATCTAGTGACCGGCCAGCCAAACTTTTTTAAGGTCGCTTCGCGACCGAAATGGATTGGTGGCTTGCTGCTCGCGCTAGCCGTTGCCGCGGTGTTTGCACTGCTTGCACAGTGGCAGATCGATCGCACCTACCGTTACATTCCGAAGACTCCAGTCAATCAGAAGGTTGTTGAATTACAAGAATTGGCGGATTCCTCAGCTCCGTTCCTCCCAGTTCAGGCAGACCGCGTGGTGTCACTGATGGCCACCCCAATCCCAGGCCAGGCCTACGTAATCAAGAACCGCATACAGCTGGTGGGCGACGGCGAAGCCACGGGTGCTTGGCTGGTTCGCCCAGCCACCGATGCAGACGGTAAGTTTGTGACTCTGGCCCTCGGTTGGTATCCAACCGTGAAGGAAGCGCAAGTATTGGCCGCCAACCTACGTGGCATGGCCGAGGACATGGCGCTTCGTGAATACACCGGAATCTACGAACCAACCGAGGATCCAAGACCGGCAAAGGCTTATACCTTCGAAAGTCTTTCGATTCCTCAGCTAATCAACCTAGCCGGACTTCCAGAAACCGTGGACGCCTATGCCGGTTTCGTAATCGTTCAGAGCCCAACGGATCCTGGCCACAAGATCGTCATCGGTAATAACCCTGGCCAAAGCCTCTTCAACTGGCTAACCGCTTTCTATGCTCTCGAATGGATTCTGTTCGCCGGAGCAGCCGTATTCCTTTGGTGGCGTGCGGTTCGAGACCAGGTCATTCGAGAAACAGCGAAAGATACAATTAACTAATGTCTAACCAGCCATCGATCCGTGAATCTGTAGCCAAAACGCTGCGCCTCTACAAAATAGCCGCCAACGTCACCGGTTACTTCCTGCTGGTAATTACCGTGCTCTATGTGATTCGCCTCACCACCGAAACCGACCTCTGGATGGCTGGACCACACGGAATTCTCACCTTCGAACACTTCACCCTGGACGCCGAGGGCTTCAAAACCGGGTTCCCAGAAACCGGAATTAACCTGACCTCGAGCATCCTGATTGTTCACGGGTGGGTTTACGTGTTTTACCTTTACACCGACTTCCGTCTTTGGTCGCTTCTGCAGTGGAGCCTAGGACGATTCCTGCTGATTGCAGCGGGTGGCGTTGTGCCGCTACTGAGTTTCTTCGCCGAACACCGTTTCCAGAAGATTGCCGCTGCCGACCTTGAGAAGATGAAGGGCTAACCCATGAACCAGCCAGTGCTAGTTGTTGACTTCGGAGCGCAATACGCTCAGCTCATTGCCCGTCGCGTTCGCGAGGCCAGTGTCTACAGCGAGATTGTTCACCACAACATCACTGCTGCCGAGGTAAAGGCGAAGAACCCTGCAGCCATCATTCTTTCCGGTGGTCCTTCCTCAGTTTACGAAGACGGCTCGCCTCAGCTAGACGCAGGCATTCTCGAACTCGGCATTCCAGTTCTAGGTATCTGCTACGGCTTCCAGACTCTTGCTAACGCCTTAGGCGGTCGCGTGGACAAGACCGGCAAGCGCGAGTACGGAGCAACCGAACTTAAGGTACGCGCCGGGGGAGAGATCCTCGCCGGCCAGCCTGCCGACCAGATCTGCTGGATGAGCCACGGCGACCAGGTGATGGAAGCCCCAGCCGGCTTCGAGGTTTTGGCTTCGACCGAAACCACCCCGGTGGCTGCTTTCGCCAACAGCGAGAAGAAAATCTACGGCGTGCAGTGGCACCCAGAAGTCAAGCACTCGCAGTTTGGACAGGACGTACTCGTGAACTTCCTACACAATGCAGCCGGCATACCGGCCACCTGGAATTCCGGAAACGTAATCGCCGAGCAGGTTGAGAAGATTCGCGCCCAGGTTGGCAACGACCGCGTGATCTGCGGTCTTTCCGGTGGTGTTGACTCGGCGGTTGCCGCAGCTCTTGTTCACAAGGCCGTGGGTGACCAGCTGGTTTGCGTGTTTGTAAACCATGGGCTACTACGCCAGGACGAAGCCGAGCAGGTTGAGCGCGACTACGTTGCCGCAACCGGCATCCGCCTAGTCGTAGTTGACGCCGAAAAGAAGTTCCTAGATGCTCTTGCTGGCGTGACCGACCCAGAGACCAAGCGAAAGATCATTGGCCGCGAGTTCATTCGCACCTTCGAAGAGGCGCAGGCCAAGCTCTACGAAGAGTCAAAGGCAGACAACCGCCCTATTCGCTTCTTGGTTCAAGGAACCCTATACCCAGACGTTGTTGAGTCAGGCGGCGGTGCTACCGCTGGCATCAAGAGTCACCACAACGTGGGCGGACTGCCAGACGACCTAGAGTTTGAACTGGTTGAACCGCTTCGCACCCTTTTCAAAGACGAAGTTCGTGCCATCGGTGCCGAGCTAGGGCTTCCTGCAGAGATTGTTCAGCGTCAACCGTTCCCAGGTCCTGGTCTTGGCATTCGCATCATCGGCGAAGTAAACAAGGAACGCCTAGACCTTCTTCGCAAGGCAGACGCCATCGCCCGCGCGGAACTCACCGCAGCTGGCCTAGACGCAGACATCTGGCAATGCCCAGTGGTGCTTCTAGCCGACGTACGTTCGGTCGGTGTTCAGGGAGATGGCCGTTCGTATGGGCACCCAATTGTGCTGCGTCCGGTATCGAGCGAAGACGCAATGACCGCAGACTGGTCACGGCTCCCATATGACGTACTTGCAAAGATTTCTAACCGAATCACCAACGAGGTAGAGGGTGTGAACCGAGTCGTCCTAGATGTAACCTCGAAGCCACCTGGCACCATCGAGTGGGAGTAAAAACTTACCTTTTCTAAAAAGGTTTAGTTGCGACCAATCCTGATAACCCAGGTGCGGTTGATATTCTTCAGAATGCGGGTCTTCGCCTTCGAAGTTCCGCGGTAAGACAAACCAGTGTTCGCGTATTGGCGGATGCGCTTGTACTTGACACGAATCTTCTGAATGCCCTGAGCCGATAGCGCATCCTTGCCGTTGTCGGCGATAGGTACGCCACCAATCTTGTCTGCAGAAGTAGTCAGTAGACAGCCGGCTCCAACGATGCGCCTGATCTTCTTCTTAATCTTCTTATCCTTCTTGACCGTCATGGTGAGCTTACAGACGCTGGAATATGTGTAGGTCTGAACCTTTTTCACGATTTTGCCAGGGATTTTGAACCACTTCTTGTTGGCGTTAGGAGCCTTTAGCGTGGCGGTCCAGACTCCAACCAGTGCGGTACGCGTTCTGACATTTAGCTTTCCTGTGACAGGGTCGTAAGCGATGCCGTCTTCGCCACCGAAGTTGTATTCGGCCGCTACATCTGGGTTTAGGGTGAGCGCAACAGGAGGAGTTTCTGGGTCATCTGGGTCGGTTGGGTCGATGAGCTCAGCGAGTTCAGTAGGGTCTGTGATTACCGAAGCATCACCGTTGTCCGGGACAACCACAGTGCTGGCAACAGCGTGAACGGTCAACTTGATAGTCTCACCCACGTACCAGCCGGAGTCGGCAGGCTGGGAAATGGTGATGTGGCAATCCCCGATGTCTGAGATGGTGATCGAACCGAACAATCCTGCGGCGGCGTCGCCTGGGTCTGCAGTACACCGACCAGCGGCTTCATCGGCAGCAAGCACTGTGAACAGCAAGGTTCCTTGACGTGCCGAGAGGGCGACAGGAATGTCAACCGGGTTAGCGCCAAGGGCAACGTTCAACTCACCAGGAATTAACAAGCTGTTCGATTGGTTGAACGTGTGCGAGGTTCCTGCTGTTCCGTCGGCCAATACATCGCTAGCGGTGACCGAGAAGCCAGGGGTGCGGCTGTCCTTGATGGTAACCGTGGTGGCCTTGGCTGCCGAAGCGTTGTAGCCAGGGGTTACAGGCTCCTGGACCGAAATCTTACAAGCGCCTGGGGTAATGGCTACAATCACTAGCTTGCGGTCGCTGTTTAGCGATGCACTACAGACTTCGGCTGGGGTAGCGGTAACCGCTGGAGCGACACCGGTCCAGGTGAACACACTGTTGGTAGTTAGCGAAGCACCAGCGTTGATAATCGTCGAAGCGGTTGGAAGTGCTGGGGTAACGGTCAGTGTCTGTGAAAGCTTCTTCGGAATGTAGTTAAACGGAACTGTCTGCGATTGAATGCCGTCGACGCTCAAAACCTTCACGCTAGTGGTCAGGGCCTGAACACCCTTTGGCATGGTGATCTTTGGTAGCACGAAGGTTAGCTTGGTGTCGGAAACCACGGTGGCCGGCAACGTCTTGGTATTCGAAGTGGTGGCACGGATTCCAATGCCTGCCGCGAAGACCGAGGCGGCGGTGCTTAGCTGTACTCGAGTCGTGACGCCTGCTTCGAATCCAGAGCCGGTGAGGGTCACCACTTCACCAGAAGTTACCGCGGCGATGTTGGTGGAGATGAGCTGCAGGGCGCCAGGCACAGGGAAGTCAACCGGAGCATCGCCACCGCTGGTGCCGGTGAAGTTAGTCCAGTCGCGAGCGGTGATATCGCTCGGGTCAAGTGCCGAGATAGACGCAACACGCAGCTGGATCTTGGTCCAGGCAGGAACGCCAACAGTGATCGAGGACGTGCTTGCCGAGACGATTCCGCCGGTGACGGTAGTCCAAGTTGATCCAACAAGTTGCTGCAGTTCGAAACCGCTAACCGGTGCGGTGCCGGCAGTCTGAATTGCTGCAGTCCACGAAACAGTGACCTGCATGTTGCCGTCTACGACGGTTCCGGTGTTCGCAATCGAAACGCTGGCAGGCCCGGCAGGAAGTGCAACCGAAGCAACGTTGAAAGTGGTGGTGGCACGGTTGAAGTTATCGTCTTCAGCCTTGGTAACGGTCACTTCACAGTCACCAGCGGCAAGGCCGGTCACCGTAACCACTGCGTCGGAGATAGTTGCCGAACAAACGCTGGAGTCAGTGACCGAGACCGAGAGCACACCGTTACCAGATCCACCCGAAACATCCCACGCGGTGGTGTTGTCGCCGGCGAAGGCAACCATCTCAGGCTGCTCTGTCTGGCGAGCTGCGGTGAGGTTGCTCTGCAGCGCCTTAGCGATAGCGAAGGTGCGGTCAGCGGTGTAGGTCTCATAGTTTTCGTCGGCGTCCACAACCAGATGCACGACACAGGAACCGGCACTGTGGGCAACCAGGTTGCCGTCTACGACCTCACAGTTTCCCTCGGTGACGCTGAGGGTCTGAACTCCGTCGGAAACGATTCCACCTAGGATAATAGGCTCTTCGGCAGGAGTGGTGCTCGAGTAAACCATTGGGTTGGCAACATCAATCGAAACATCAGTCATGGTTGCCTTGGCGATCTGGAAGGTCAAGGAGTCCAGGGTGCCGAGGTAGGTGTCGGTGCCGTCCTTGTGGCCGATGATGGTACAGGTTCCGGCGTGCAGAATGTTCAGCACCGAATCGCCGTCGGTGTTACAGACGTGAGGGGTGGCGGTCTCGTACCAAACGGCACCGTCACCGGCACCACCGATGAGCGACATGGTGAGCGAGAGGCCAGGTGCGTAGGTTGGAGCGTTATCGCTGACCGAAACGACGACCGGTGCCTGGTTACCTGAGCTGACGGTGATAGTCATGGTACTCAAGTTGTCTAGGTAGTTGGCGTCGCCAAGACGCGAGATGTCTACCTGGCATACACCAACGGCAGTACCGGTGATCACGTCATCGGCAAGAGTACAGACGTTCGCGCTTTCGGCGTTCACAGCCCAGCCGTAAGCTCCGGTGCCGGAACCGCCACTGACCGAAATCACGGTTGATGGAGTGTTGCCATCTCCTAGGGTGAGGTTCTCAAGCGATGTCTGAGAGATAAGTGCAGCTTGGTTTCCCTTGGCAACGCTGAAGGTTTGCAAAACCTGCGTTGCAGGCTCATAGTTAGCGTCTCCAGATTGGTCGGCGTAAACGGTGCAGTCAACCGCTTTGTGGAATAGCACCGTGGTGCCGATGACCTCACAGGCGGCGGCATCTGCGGTAGAGAGTCGAACGGCCGCGGTGCCTGCGCCGAAGCTGAGAGCTGGTGTGTAGCCGGTGTCATCAACCATTGGGGAAGCAGGCGTGCTGGCGAATGACAGAGTTTGGGTGCCCTTGGCAACCGAAATGGTCTGGGCTACGGGGTTTGCAGGGTTGAACTGCGAGTCGCCATCCTTCGAGGCAATCACCACGCAGTCACCGGCTGCTAGGAAAGATACGGTTGCATCGGTCACGGCACAAATGTCAGTCGATAGTTCGGAGACGGTGTAAGCAACTGAGTTTGAACCGCCGGTAGAGGTCGAGGTGATTGTATAAGCGGTTCCGTCAACCTTGGCATTGTTAGGCGCGTTGCTGGTGATGTTCACAGTCTGCTGACCCTTGGTTACGTCGAAGATCTGCGAAACGCGGGTGGCAGCATTCCAGTTGGAGTCGCCAGCCTGGTCTGCATAAAGTACGCAGTCACCAACGGCATGGAACGAGACCACGCCGTTCGCGATAGTGCAGTAGCCCTGTGCCGAAACTGGCACGGAGAAGACCACCGCAATGCCGGATGCGCTTCCAGTAGCGGTAGGCACGTAAGTCAAACCTTGAACCTGAGCGTTGTGAGGAGGCTCAGAAGTGAAGGTCAAAACCTGGGCTCCCTTGGCAACCGAAATAGTCTGCTGAATCTGTGGTGCCGCGTTATAGCTAGTGTTACCAGCCTGGTTTGCATTGATCACGCAGTCACCGACTGCCGAGAACGAGACCACACCGTTCGAGACCGAACAAATAGCGCTCGCCGAGGCGTCGATGGTGAAGGTAACGGCCTGGCCAGACGGTCCACCATCGGCAACAGGAGAGTAAGTGGTTCCGCCAACCTTTGCACCAGTAAAGGTTGAGGTGAAGGCGATGGCCTGCGCACCCTTGCCAACGGTCACGGTCTGGGTTGCGGTGCTGGCGGCATTGAAGTTGGTGTTACCTGCCTGGTTGGCTTCGATGACGCAGTCGCCAGGGGCTAGGAAACTAATCTTGCCTGCGGTTAGCGAGCATAGTGTGCTCGAGCCGCTGGCAATAGCGAAAGTAACGGAGTTTCCGGTGTTACCGCCGAGTGCGGTAGGGGTGTACTTCGCACCTCCAACTACGGCATCACTTGGAGCGGTTGAGGTAAAGAGGATGACCTGGTTACCCTTACCAACTACAAACGATTGGGTCACGGTAGGAGCGCTCTCGTAGTTGCTGTCACCGTTTTGGTTACCCTCAACCAAACACGTTCCAACTCCTAGGAAGCGAACTACACCGGCGGTGATAGCACAAACTGAAGCCGCGTTTAGGTTGACTCGGAAGGTAACCGCGTGGCCGGTGGCACCACCGGTTGCGGCAGGGGTATAGGTAGCGCCGGCAACCACGGCACCCGTCGGTGCTGCCGTATCCCAGGTGATGGCTTGGCTTCCCTTACCGACCTGAATGGACATTGAGGTTTCCGAAGCGGCTTCCCAGTTGTCGTCGCCCGTCTGGTTCGCAAGAACCACGCACTCCCCGGCAGCGTGGAACGTAACCACACCGTTGGTAAGTTCACAGATCACTGACGCCGCGGCATCAATCGAGTAAACAACTGTCTCGCCAGAGGCACCACCGGTTGCGGAAGGTGTGAAAGTGGAACCATCTACCACGGCAGAGTTGGGTGCCGAAACGCTCCAAGTGATGAGCTGATGACCCTTGGCAACGATGATGGTCTGGGTAACCTGAGTGGCAGCGTTCCAGTTGTCATCGCCAGCCTGGTTGATTTCGATCACACAAGAACCAGCAGCGAGCCAAGAAATTTCACCGGAGGTCATCGAACATACAGCGGCCGAGGAAGTGGCGATCGAAATTACAACAGGCTCGGGTCCGTTTCCACCAACAGCGGCAGGGGTGTAGGTGGCGCCAGCCACGTGAACTCCCGACGGTGCAGTTGTGGTGAACGATAGGCTCTGGCTACCCTTACCAACGGTGATGGTCTGGGTTAGCTGGGTTGCGGCAACGTAGTTGTCGTCACCGTCCTGGTTGGCTTCAAGAACACACGAGCCGACTGCAGTGAACACGACGTCGCCGTTTTGGATGTTACAGATCGCAGCTGAAGCGCTTGCGACAAAGAAGTCAACCGAGTTGCCCGAGGCGCCACCGGTTGCCGCTGGTGTGTAAACGCCGCCACCAACCACGGCATCGGTTGGAACGCTCGAGGTCCAAGAAATGACCTGAGCACCCTTGCCAACGGTGATGGTCTGGGTGACCTCGGAGGCCGCGGTGTAGTTGTTGTTGCCGAACTGGTTTGCCTTGATTACACAGTCACCAACAGCATCGAAGGAAACTACATTTCCGCTGATCGAACAGATACCTGCCGACTCTGGGGCCAAAGTAAGTACAACAGGGTTACCGGAAGCTCCGCCGGTTTTGGTGATCGTGTAGGTTTCACCATCAACAACCGCGTTGGCGGGAGCCGTCGAGGTGATCGTAATTACCTGCGTACCTTTGCCAACGGTGATGGTCTGGGTTACTTCCGAAGCAGCCTCGTAGTTGGCACTTCCTGTCTGGTTAGCTTTGACCACACAAGCGCCGGCAGCGGTGAACGAAATCACGGCACCGCTAATCGAACAAACGGCACTTGAGGCCGAATTAAGAGTGAAGGTAACGGCACTTCCCGATACACCACCGGTTGCGGTCACTGTGTAGGTTGCGCCATCGACGGCAGCATTCACCGGAGCGGTTGATGTGAACGAAATGGCCTGAACACCCTTGGCCACGCTGATCGTCTGGGTGACTTGAGTCGCAGCTAGATGGTTGGTTCCGCCAGCCTGGTCGGCTTTCACGGTACAGGTTCCAACGGCGGTGAACGATACCACTCCACCAGAAATCGAACAGCTTCCAGTAACGGTGAAGGTCACCGAGTTACCGCTGCCACCACCCGTTGCGGTAGGGGTGTACGAAGTACCCGAAACCTTCGCATTCGTCGGAGCGGTAGAAGTGAAGCTGATCGATTGCGCTTGCTTACTTACAGTAAAGGTTTGCTGAACCTGAGTGGCAGGGGAGAAGAACCCGTTGCCAGCCTGGTTAGCGTTTAGGGTACAGGTGCCCGCGCCGATGATCGATATTTCACCGGAGGAAATTTCACAAACGGTGGACGACGCCGAGTCCACCGAGACCACGACAGGCGACTCGGATGCGGTACCAGAAGTAGTAGGGGTGTAGGTAGCCGAGGTTCCGAAAATCAAACCGGTTGGAGCCGTCGAGGTGAACGAAACAGTCTGGCTCTGAAGAGCCACGCGAATTACCACTACACCTGAACCACCGTTGGCACCAGCGTTAGCTCCACCGGAGCCACCGCCTCCACCGCCGGTGTTAGCGGTTCCAGCAGTTCCAGCAACGCCGAGGCCGCCGGCACCACCACCGGAGGTAGCAGTTCCACCGCTGCCACCGGTATTGCGCTTTCCGCCACCGCCACCGCCACCGAGCGTTGTTGCGAGAATGGTAGAAGACTTTCCGGCGCCACCATTACCAGCAACACCTGAAGTTGCGGCAACACCGTTTCCGCCGGCGCCACCGCCTCCACCACCGGCTTGGTAGATGGTGTTGGAGTCATGGTGGAAACCTAGGCCACCGTTAGACACGCCGCCGTTGACCGGTGAGTTTCCGCGGGAAGATGTCTGGGCGAACGAGCCACCGCCACCGGCAACTGTTGTACCGGTACCAGCAGGTACCAGGGTCGAGTTGACCGTGTTGTAGGTTGCACCCTGACCACCACCGCGCGAGCTAATAGTTTCAAATCCGTTGCCGGTGACGCTACTGGCGGATCCAGCGGTACTCGCTGTAGCGGCCTGCAACTGGCCACCACCAACGCCGCCTGCACCAACGGTTGTGGTCAAAACGGTTCCAGGGGTAACCAAACGCCCGAGGACCTCGAGGACCTCGCCACCACCGCCACCGCCACCGGAGATGTTACCTGCTGCACCGCCACCGCCAGCGCCACCGCCACCAACCACGAGTAGGTCGATTGCAGTCACACCAGCAGGTACGGTCCAAGAGCCAGAGGAGTTGAAGCGCATTAGGCAGTAGTTACCGGAGACTACGCCATTTGGGCAGCGGCCATCGGCGGTGATGGTTACCGTCTGCCGAATCTGCGCGGCGGCGTTGAAGTTTGAATCGGACGCTTGGTTGAGGTTCAGCACGCAGTCGCCAACCGCAAGGTAAGTAACAACCATCCCAGAAACTGAACACTTCGAAGTTGCCGAGGAATCTACTGAGAGAACGATTGGGGACGTGGATGATCCACCGGTAGCGGTGACCGTGTAGTTAGGAGCGCCAACCTTGGCTGCGTTCGGGGCGCTACTCGTGAAAGCCAGCACCTGGGCGCCCTTGGCAACAGTAATCGTCTGTTGAATTTGGCTGGCTGCCTCGTACTTGGAATCTCCAGCAAGGTTCGCGTTTACCGTACAGGTTCCAACGCTGTTGAAGCTGACCACACCAGAGACAATCGAACAGACGGACGAAGAAGAGGAATCGATCGTGACTACAACCGTGTTTGACGTTCCTGCCGTCTTGGTTGCCGTAACTGTGTAAGTGGTTCCATTTACTACGGCGTTGGTAGGTGCGGTTGAACTGAATGTGATTGCCTGAACACCCTTGGCTACCGAGAATGTCTGTGAACTCTGGGTTGCTGCGTTCCAGTTTGAGTTTCCGGTTTGGTTCGCATTTACGACACAGTCTCCGACGCCGATAAATGAAACTACTCCACCCGAAATTGAACAGATGGTCGTGGCTGAAGTGTCGATTGTGAAGGTTGGAACACCACCGCTGGTTGAAGTTCCAGCGGGTGCGTAAGTGACACCGGCAACCTTTGCTGAGGTAGGGGTGCTCGAAGTGAATGTTATGGTCTGGTCACCCTTGACAGTAACCACCGCTGTCTGCTGAGCCTGAGGAGCAGCTAGGTAGTCAGTGCCTCCAGTTTGGTTAGCGTTGATGACACAGTTTCCCAAACCAGAGAAGGTAATCACTCCGGAAGCAATCGAACATACTGCTGCAGAGCCAGCATCGATGGTGAAGGTGACAGCACCGCCGCTAGTTGAGGTCGCGGCTGGAGTGTAGGTAGTACCAACTTTGGCGGTGGTTGGCGCCGTTGAAGAGTACGAGATGGTCTGTGCCAGTTTAGAAATGGTCACCGAGGTAGTGTCACGCCAAGGCTGCAGTTCATACATTGACGCGTTTGAGCCACCCAAGGAAAGACCGGAAACGTAGTAAACCGAGTAGGGAGTTGCACTAATTGCGGCGGAAGAAGTGATCGAATAAACAGCCGATCCACTGACGCTCAGACCAAGCGAGGTTAGGTTGGCAGCGCTTTGAACCGTTCCCAAAGCGTCGACAATCTGATGAGAGATCGTTCCGTAACTGCCATCGGTGTTTGCCAATATCTGAACGAAGAGTGGCTTCTTCGGTGAAGCAAGATTGACCAAAGTGCTGGCGCCGCTCGAGCTCCAGGTGGAACCGGTCAGCCCCGTTACCGAAGCACCTGCCACCACGGCGGTTGCTGGGCAGCTAGGCGAGGTCATGGTTCCAGGAGTCAGGTAGCCGAAACACGCCGTATCGGTGGTCTGGTAAGAGTTAGTGATTGTTGTTGTGGAGCCAGCGCCCACGCCGACCAAACCACCGCGGTTGCCAGTTGGAGAACTAGCTGTAAAGGTAGCCCAGCTGAACGAATCGGTGATGGTCATCGTTCCGGCGGTTGAATTGTAATGAAGACCAAAAAGACCACCGATACCGCGGTGGGTCGTTGAGACCCATTTCATGGTTCCAGTGGCGTATACCTGGTTGAGGCTGACCACTCCACCAGCACTGCCTGAAGGTTGTCCGACTACGGATTCGTCACCGCCAATGATTCCACCCTGCTCGATTGAGACACCGGTACCGGTAGAACTTGAGTCGATGTTGACGCTCGACCAAGATTTCGAGATAGAGAGTGCACCGGAGGTAGCGTTTCCAACGATTCCACCGAGCGCAACGGAAGTCATTGAATTGACGGTACGAATGAAACCGGTGGTCCATACCTGAGCGATGGTTGCACCTGTGGTGCTTCCAGCTAGACCACCGATCAGACCTGTAGAGGAACTCAGTCGGAGATTCAAGTTCGTTAGACCCAGATTTCGAACAGCAGCCCCGCCACCGAGAGTCTTGAAGAATCCGTATGAGCCACTAGTTGTGCTGGTCGTTAGGTTTAGGCGATCAATTGCGTTTCCCAAACCATCCAGAGTTCCAGTAAATGTTTGATTGATTGGAGATGCTGTGTAGGCACTGGTTAGTGTTAGAGGTTTCGCTACCGCATAGAAGCCAGTGGTGCCAACAGAAGCCAATGCTGCTTCGTTGCGAATCAGGGTGTAAGCATTGCCACCAATCGACAACGTCGTGTTGGCGCCAGAAAGCACAATTTCATCTGACGATTTGACGTCGAGGGCATAGGTGCTAGGGACAATCACCAGACCACCGCTGGCGCCCGACACAGTGATGACGGCGTTTACGTTTACCGAGTTTGATGATAAGTATCCAAGAGTTAGAGTCTGGTTACTGGCCCAGGTTAGATCCGAGTTCACGTTTATGGTGTCTGCTGCGAGAGTCACGTTGCCAGTGAATAGTTCGGCCTGGAGGTCTGCAACGTTGATGTTCACGCTGCCGCTACTGCTGTAAACCACTCCGTTGGAAATCTTGTAATCGGTGCCTAGGGTTCCGCCACCGCTGGCAACGATGTTGAAAGTCGTCGACGTTGACTTTGGTGCAGCCGAAACTGGTGTGGCGTTTGCAGATCCACTCCAGGTTGATCCATTCACTGCACGCACTTGGAAGTAGTAAGTGGTTCCTGCAGTTAGGCCGTCTACTACTTTGGACGTTGAAGTGTTACCTGTAGTGATGGTGGTCGGCGAAGTCATGCTCGAAGAAGTTGAGTATGTGATCTGATAGCCAGTCAGGCTGGTGTTCGCGTTCACGGTCGGGGTGGTCCACGATAGTGCTACCGAGGTTGTGTTCGCGGCCACCGCGGTAACGGTAGGGGCCGCCGCCGCTTCACCAATTACGTAGGTAACTGCCTTTGTGGCAGATGCATAGTCGGATGTTTGAGCCGCGGTTGCGGTAACCTGACAGTTACCCGCGGACGTGTAAGTGACTACTCCCGTAGAACTGTTCACGCTACATCCTGTGGTTCCCTGAGAAGTCACAACATATGAAATGGTCGCACCAACCGATGAAGTTGCCGATGTGCCTGGCGTGAACGAACCGGTGCCAAAGGCAATCGAGGTGCTTGGGTTCCAAGTAACCGTTTGCAGCAGCCTGCTAATGGTTACTGAAGTAGTGAACGGCCAAACACTCGCGTTATAGAGACCGCTAGCCGATCCACCAAGTGTGAGTCCAGATACATAGCTGACGTCATAGGTTCCTCGTGCAACGCTTGAAGTTACCGAGTACACAGAGGTTCCAGTTGTAGTTAGGTTCAACGAGCCAAGATCTTGAACCTGCGATGCGCCATCAACTAACTGTGTGCGGATTGTTTGGTAGGAGGCATCGGTAGGTGCTACTACCTGGTAGTAAATGTTCTTGTATGGCTTTGCAACATTCACCAGGTAGGTACCGTTGGTTGAATCGGTCACCCAGTTCGCTCCAGTTTGTTGCGTTACCGCCGCACCAGCGGTCTGGCCGTTCTGAACATTAGTGGCGGTGAATGCGCCCGAGCTTGCCCAGGTGTTGGTTGGGTAAACCGTATAGGCGTTGGTTACGGTAGTTGTTCCACCGCTAGAGACGCCAATGATGCCACCAATACCGGCGGTGTCTGAGGTTACGAAATTACCCCAGTAGAAAGCATCGGTAATAGTTATCCAAGCGGTCGAATAGTGCAAGCCGAGGAGACCACCTTTACCCCACCATGTGCTGCTTCCCAGAATTCGAAGGTCACCGGTTGAGTACACCTGATTCATGGTGATCGTTCCGCCGGCGCCGTTTGATTGCTGTCCGAGAGTCGAAACGTCAGTACCGACCAGGGCGCCAGCCGCGTGGTAGGGGATGGAAGTGGAATTTGCGGTGTCGATGTTGACCGAAGACCAAGACTTGGTGATGGTAGTTATTCCTGATTTAGCGTTACCAATCAGACCACCTACGGCTACCGCATTGATGGTGCCACCTACCGCTGTGTTTATAAACCCGGTGGTCCAGACTTGATCGATGGTCGCCCCATTGGTTTCGGCTGCAAGCGCACCGACAATGTAATTACTGTTGTAAGACGGAATGTTGATCCGAACGTTTGTTACACCAAGGTTTCGTACTGTTCCGCCTGAAATGTTTTGAATCAGTCCATAGCTACCGAGAGCACTTGCGGCGTTTAGTTTCAAACCGTCTAGCGTATTTCCAAGGCCGTCGAATTTCCCTGTGTAACTCAAGGCCATAGGTGAGGTCGTATAGGTGGTTGCAAGCGCAAGCGGTTTTGCCAATGCATAGTTTGTCGCTGCGGTAGCGGCTACCAGTTGAGCTTCGGTTTTGATAAGCGTGTATGCCACTCCACCGATGTTTAAATACTGGGTGCCGGAACCGGTGAATTGGATGCTCGCACCGTTCTTCACATCGAGGGTATAGCTCGTTGGACTGATTAAGAGTTGGGCACCGTTTACGCTCGCAGTGATGCTTTTGTTAATCGAGACCGTGCTGGTGGCACTGGTTCCAAGTGTTAGATAACGGCTGCTAGCCCAAGTAATTGGAGCATTTATGTTTACTACATCCGCAGCTAACACCGCATTGCCAGTATTTAGAGCTGTTTGAATCTCGGAGGCATTGATGTTCACGCTGGAGCCAGATTTCACATAGAACTGGCCACCGCTTAGCGTGTAATCCGTTCCCGCGACACCGCCTCCGGATGAAACAACATTGATTGTTGTTGCTGCCGATTTTGTGGTGACGGTAACCACGGACGAATACGCTCCCCATGGCACGCCGCCAGTAGCGGACACACCGAGTACGCGAACATAGTATGTGGTGTTCGCGGCCAAACCTGGGATTAGTGCAGCGGTTGGCGATGGCTGTCCCAACACATAAGAGAGAGTCGCAAAAGTTGATGAAGTCGAGTACTCAACTCGGTAGTTCGCAAGAGTAACTCCAGTCAAGTTCGAAGAGACCGAGTTCCAACTCACCGCTAATCCGGTGGTACCGGTTGCTTCAACGGTGAGCCCGGTTGGTCCGTCGAAGGAGTTTGCAACTACGCTAACGGTTTGCGCTAAAGAGCCGCTGGCAGTGGCATTGAATGGGGCAGTGCCGTAGGTCTCCATCGTGAAGTTTAAGACCGAGGTGGTCAGCGGTACGTCGTCCCAGCCAAGATTGCTGTTTACGATGTAGAAATAACCGCTTCGGCCATTGGCGGAACCACCGTTTGGTTCACCACTGTGATACGGCAGGGTGGTGTTGGTGCCGTTGTAGATAGTGCTTGTGGCAGTGACCGTATTACCAGACTGAGTACCGAAAATTGTTGCTGTTGAGTAGCCATCGGTGTTAGCAGGCCAGTACCAGTTGGCAGATCCCGCATCTGCTTTAGCTCCCATGTAAGAAGGGTTCTGACCGTTGATGACCTTGATGCGCTCCCACTCGACCTGATAACGAGGTGTTACCAAATACCAAGGACCAGGCGCTTCAACCTCGTCGGTAGTGGTAAGACCAACTAGTGCCGCTTCCATACCTGCACGGTCTTTGGTGGTTGCGTGCGACTTGAACGTGTAGTAGTGGAAGGTCAACTGTCCGTTGTCGTAGATCGGAATGTAGTTCTTGGTATCGCTCGCGGTTGCACTTGCGCTGGCGTAGTAAAGCTTTACCACGTCTACCTGTTTGGCGACCGAAGTGTAGGTCACGTTAGCCAAGGCAGTGTTGATCGCGGTTCCCGTTCCGCGGAACGAGATGATCGGCGCTGCGGAGCTGATGGCGGTTGCCATATAACTGGCGGTGCTGGCGTAACCAGTGATAACGGTAAGACCGGTAGTTGTGCCAAGAGTCATGGTTGCCGAAAGATTATTCGTGGCCAAGGTCACGTTGTAAAGGTTGGCATCGTTTGGCACCGTTGTAGTGAGCCCAGCGAGCTTGCCACCTGAGATGATCGAAGCGCCGGTTGCCGTTTGCACCTTGGCAGTCGATGCGGAAGTTCCGCTGGCAGAGCCCGCTGAGGTCGTCTTGGTGATGATTACGCGGAGGAAATTGGTTGCGTCGGCTGCCGCCGGGGTATAGGTCGCTGCAGTTGCGCCCGAAATGTCGGTCCAAGTTGAACCATCGGTTGAGGTCTGCCACTTGTGAGTCGTGGTGGCGCTTGAGTCACCAGTCCAGGTGCCAGGATTGGCGGTTAGCACAGTTCCAACTCGTGGAGTTCCAGTGATGGTTGGCGCGCTCGGGTTAGCCGGAGCAATTCCGTAGGCGGTCGCATCATTGTTGAAGTTTTGGATCAACTGAGATGCCGAGAGAGCTGCACCGTAAATGCGCACTCGGCTGATGAGCCCAGAGAATGAAGTGTCTGCACCTACATCGCCAACATGAAGCTGGGCGGTTGCGCTGTCGGTGTGGGTCACACCGGTAGCTACGCCATCAGCAACACCGTTGATCCAAAGGGTTGCGGTGTTGTTGTTTGCTGGGTCGATGGTGAAACCTACGTGGTACCACTTATTGGCTGTAACCGTTGGAAATGCGAGTGTGCTAATAAGTCCGCCGCTGGCGTTGTTGGAAGCCGTGTCTAGGCGCAACTTGAGGTTGCTCGTAGTTGTTCCGTAGATTCCAAAATGCCAGTCTGCGTCAGCTCCAGCGCGCGAGGTATTCGCAAACCAACGCGAAGCCAAAATGTTCCATCCAACGCGCAGGTTGCCAGGTTTAATCCACATTTCAACCGTGGTTGCTCCAGGTGTTCGGGCGGTTCCTACGGGGAAGACGGCTGCATCTCCTGATCCATCAAAGGTCATGCTTGCGCCAGTAGAGTCCGAAGTTCTTGCCGCGTTGCCGGTGAATGAAGATGTAGCTGAAGAGGTCGCTGGCGAAACGCTCGTCCAGGAGGTCGGCGAGGTTGCCGCGAGCGAACTTGTGTTGCTGGCATCCAAGTTGAGCGTTAAGGATGAAGAAACGATTGCTGCGTTCGCAATCTGAGGAACCTCGACAGCAACTAGGGTACTTGTCGTAAGTGCAACCAACGCCACAAAGGCGGGGAGCTTCCCCCACATTTGGCGTAGTTGCTTATATACTGCCGCGAACATTTCTGGACTATAAGTTTACTGAAGCAACCTGGGTAAAAAAACCCTAATCTTGTGGCATGGAGCGCATTAAAGTCTTTGGTCACAGGGGTGCCAGCGCGTATCGTCCAGAGAACACCATGGCAGCTTTCGAGCTCGCCTACCAGATGGGCGCAGACGCAATTGAGTGCGACATTGTGCCAACTAGGGACGGACGGTTGGTGATCCGTCATGAACCGGAACTCACTGAGACCACGGACATCCTGAAGTATCCAGAATTCGAGGGTCGTCAACTTTCGCACCTCTTGACCTTCGATGAATTACAAAAACTTCGAGCAGTTGAGCGTTTGCCTGATTGGAGACCTGGCTCGGCCAAGTTTGATGGACAGTTCGGAATTCCAACTCTGGATGAACTTCTGGCAGCAGACTTCCTCACCGGTAAGGAAATCATTCTCGAGGTGAAGCACGGTCCGCTTTTTGAAGAGCTTGGAATTGACGTGGTTTCGTTGTTTGCGAAGGTTGTCGAGGATTCAGGAATTGTGGAACGCTGCGAAGTGATCGTCGAGGCTTTCGAATACGAAACCCTGATGGCTTTGCGGGAGCGCCTAGGCGCGAATTACACCTACATTTTTGCGATGGAGGAATGGGATGAAGAGCACGCCTTCGAGTTCGATGGAATCTCGCTCGACTTTGCACTGATTCGCCGCCGTCCTGAGTTGGTGACGCTCGCTCACGAACACTCGCAGCCCATTTACGGCTGGACCGCACGGGCTGAAGAAGCCGAAACGTCGGTGGAGGAATACTTCCATCACCTGGTTGCCACAGGCGTGGACGGGATCTTTGCAGACCACCCAGACCTGCTCCTGAACTTTGTCTAGGCATGCGCCTAAACTTGACGGGTTATGACGCAGCCCCAACTCTTTAACTCTTTTAATGAACCAGCCCTGCTCGAAGGCTTGAACCCTCAGCAGCGCGAAGCGGTTCTATACAGAGGCAAGGCGTTGCTGATCGTTGCTGGAGCTGGCTCGGGTAAAACCTCGGTGCTTACTAAGCGCATCGCACACCTGCTGGGTATGAAGGATGCGTGGCCGTCTCAGATTTTGGCCATTACATTTACCAATAAGGCAGCCGCCGAAATGCGTCACCGCGTGCAGTCTTTGCTTGGAGACAACGCCGATGGCATTTGGCTCAAGACCTTCCACTCGGCTTGTGTGATGATTCTTCGCCGCGAGGCCGAGCGTTTGGGTCACGACTCGAACTTCACCATCTACGACTCTGGTGATTCACGCGCGATTTTCAAGCGACTAATCAAAGACCTCGGCGCCGATATCCACAAGCTCACCCCGGCCGGCGTTGCCTCGGCAATTTCGAATGCCAAGAATGAACTTAAAGACGAAGACGACTTCTCGCGCAATGTTGATCCAACCGATCCCGTAGCGCGCGCTATCGCACAGATTTACCGCGACTACCAGAGCGAACTTCGCCGCAACAACGCATTCGACTTCGACGACCTAATCGGCGAGACCGTTCACTTATTCCGAAACTTCCCTGAGGTTGCCGCGCAGTACCAGCGCAAGTTCCGCCACATTTTGGTAGACGAGTACCAAGACACCAACCACGCGCAGTACGCGTTGATTCGCGAACTAACCAAGCCGCTACCGACTGAGTTTGCAGACATCGACCCTCGCACCGGTGAGGTCATGCAGCCGGCATCTTTGACTGTGGTGGGTGACTCTGATCAGTCGATCTATGCGTTCCGTGGAGCGGACATTCGCAACATCGTCGAGTTTGAAAAAGACTTCCCTGGAGCGAAGACGATTCTGCTCGAGCAGAACTACCGCTCAACCAACAACATCCTGAAGGCCGCCAACGCGGTGATCAGCAACAACTTCGATCGGCCGAACAAAAACCTTTGGTCAGACAAGGGTGATGGCGAGCCAATTGTTGGTTACACCGGTTTCTCCGGCCACGACGAAGCACAGTTCATCGCCGACGAAATCAACAAGTTGCACCATGACGGCGTGAACTACCGTGACATCGCAGTGTTCTACCGAACCAACTCTCAGACTCGTGCTCTGGAAGAAATTTTCATTCGTTCGGCACTTCCTTACCGTGTCGTCGGAGGCACGAAGTTCTATGAGCGTGCCGAAATCAAAGACGCCTTTGGTTACCTAGTGGCCGTAGCCAACCGCCGAGACGACCTAGCGATTCGCCGCATTTTGAACGTGCCAAAGCGCGGTATCGGTGATGCCACCGAAACCCAGCTGGCAAACTTTGCCGAGAAGAATAACTACTCGGTGCGTGAGGTTCTAGCTCACGTTGGCCAGATGGGATTTGGCCCAAAGATCACCAATTCGGTGCTTTCACTCAGTGACCTTTTGAACGAACTCGAAGCGATGATTGAGACCTCGACCGTCGATGAAATTTTGAAGGCCGCACTGGGGAAGTCGGGCATGCTCGAGGCGCTCAAACTCAGCCGCGACCCGCAGGATGAAGCCCGAGTTGAGAACCTCGAAGAATTGGTGAACGTTGCCAAGGAATTCCAGCGCAACAATCCTCAAGGCAAACTACAAGACTTCCTAAACGAAGTGGCGCTGGTGGCAGCCGCCGATGACATCGACGACGAATCGGGAACCGTTTCGCTCATGACCCTGCACACCGCCAAGGGTCTGGAGTACGACGTGGTGTTCCTAACCGGAATCGAAGAGGGTCTACTGCCACACAAGATGTCGTTCCTGGTTCCAGGCGGAACCTCTGAAGAACGTCGCCTGTTCTACGTGGGCATCACCCGTGCCCGTAAGAAGCTGCACATCTCGCTCGCGCTATCGCGAAGCACCTTCGGCGAAACCGAGCCTGGTCTTCCAAGCCGGTTCCTGCAAGAAGTGCCAGCCGAACTCATCCACTGGCGCGAAAGCGGTGCCGGCCGCGGCGGAGCTCCGAAACAGTTCCGCCCATCGATTGCTGACACCACTGGTTTTGGCAATCGTGAGGTAAAGCCACGCACCGAATGGAAGGGTGCAATTTCTTCGGTTCGAAACAACGAAGGGCTTCAGTTGGCCGTTGGTGATCAAATTGAGCACGACGATTTCGGCCTCGGACGTGTCATGGCAGTCTCCGGCGAAGGGCCACGCCAGACCGCCGAAATCAATTTCGGTTCTCTTGGCGTGAAACGCCTTTTGGTAAAAGTCGCGCCAATTAAAAAGCTCTAAACTTTATAACTGACGCGACTCTTTTAGGCGTCTTCACAGATACGGAAAATCAAAGTGGATTTATTTGAATATCAGGCGCGCGACCTGTTCGAGAAGTACGAAGTTCCAGTACTCCAAGGTCTAACCGCAGACACCCCAGCAGAAGCAGAAGCAGCGGCAGCCAAGATTGGCGGAACCGTTGTGGTCAAGGCTCAGGTTAAGACCGGTGGCCGAGGCAAGGCAGGAGGTGTGAAGGTCGCTCACGACCCAGCACAGGCCAAGGAAGCCGCTGAGAAGATTCTTGGACTAGACATCAAGGGTCACGTCGTGAAGCGCGTCATGGTTGCGCAGGGTGCAAAGATCGCCCGCGAGTTCTACTTCTCGGTACTTCTAGACCGATCGAACCGCACCTTCCTTTCGCTTTGCAGCGTTGAGGGCGGTATGGAGATCGAGCAGCTTGCTGAAGAGCGCCCAGAGGCTCTAGCAAAGGTACCGGTAGATGCCACTAAGGGCATCGACCTAGCCACCGCACTAGACATCGCCAAGAAGGGTGGCTTCGACGACGAAACCGCCGCGAAGGTTGCCCCGGTGTTCGTGAAGCTTTACGACGTTTTCGTGAAGGAAGACGCAACTCTTGTTGAGGTCAACCCACTGGTTGAGACCGAAGACGGCAAGATCCTCGCCCTAGACGGCAAGGTTTCGCTAGACGAGAACGCCGAGTTCCGTCACAACGACCGCGACGACATGGAACGCGACGAGATCGACCCACTAGAGGCCAAGGCCAAGGCTTGGGACCTCAACTACGTGAAGCTCGACGGCCAGGTTGGAATCATCGGAAACGGTGCCGGTTTGGTTATGTCGACCCTAGACGTCGTTGCCTACGCAGGTGAGCGTCACGGAAATGTTCGCCCAGCTAACTTCCTAGACATCGGTGGTGGCGCCTCGGCAGAGGTCATGGCCAACGGTCTAGACGTTATCCTCGGCGACGCTCAGGTAAAGAGCGTATTCGTAAACGTCTTCGGTGGAATCACCGCCTGTGACGCAGTGGCCAACGGTATCGTCGGTGCACTTGCCAAACTTGGCGACAGCGCTTCGAAGCCTCTGGTCGTTCGCCTAGACGGCAACAACGTTGCTGAAGGTCGTCGCATCCTGGCTGAAGCCAACCACCCACTAGTAACCGTCGTTGACACCATGGACGAAGCCGCCGACAAGGCTGCTGAACTGGCTAACAAGTAATCGCGAAGGAATAAAGACAAATGGCTATTTTTCTAAATGAAGACTCGCGAATCATCGTTCAGGGTATGACCGGTTCCGAGGGTATGAAGCACACCACCCGCATGCTTAAGGGCGGATCGAACATCGTTGGTGGCGTGAACCCACGCAAGGCTGGCGAGACCGTAGAGGTTGAAGGCAAGCAGCTTCCAATCTTCGGTACCGTTGCCGAGGCTATGGCTGCTACCGGTGCAAACGTTTCGGTCGCTTTCGTTCCACCAGCCTTCGCCAAGGCTGCTGCGGTTGAGGCTATCGACGCTGAGATCCCACTACTGGTTGTAATCACTGAGGGCATCCCGGTTCACGACTCGGCTAGCTTCTGGGCTTACAACGTTTCAAAGGGTCAGAAGACCCGCATCATCGGCCCAAACTGCCCTGGCATCATCAGCCCGGGAAAGTCGAACGCCGGAATCACTCCATCAGACATCACCGGAACCGGCCCTATTGGTCTAGTTTCGAAGTCGGGTACCTTGACCTACCAGATGATGTACGAGCTTCGTGACATCGGTATGTCGACCGCTATAGGTATCGGTGGAGACCCTGTTATCGGAACCACTCACATCGACGCACTTGCCGCGTTCCAGGCTGACCCTGAGACCAAGGCAATCGTGCTAATCGGTGAGATTGGTGGGGACTCCGAGGAGAAGGCTGCGGCGTACATCAAGGACAACGTGACCAAGCCGGTCGTTGCCTATGTTGCTGGCTTCACCGCTCCAGAGGGTAAGACCATGGGTCACGCAGGTGCGATCGTTTCCGGTTCGGCCGGTACCGCGCAGGCCAAGAAGGAAGCATTCGAGGCTGTTGGCGTGAAGGTTGGTAAGACCCCAAGCGAGACCGCAGCTCTAATGCGCGAAGTCATCGCAGCTCTCTAATCTTGGCTAAACCAGCCGGTGAGGGGACCCGCTCAGTTACAGCACTGATTGGAGGCTTCGACGCACTCGTCGTAAGCCTCGGATCAATTGCTCTGCTGATCGCGGGTACCTCTCTCAGCTGGTGGCTAGATGCCGGCGCCACGGGTGTTTGGCTTGATTCTTTCCGAAGTGCAATCAACATTTGGTTCGCCGCGAACGGTGTTACGTTGCAGTTCGACGCATCCACCTATTACGGCCTAGACATCCCAGCTTTTAATTTCTGGTCGCTACCTCTGGGTGCCGTCCTAGTATTTTTCGGGCTAGGTTACCGAGCAGGCTTGCGACTCTACGGGTCTAAGGAACTGTGGCCTGGGTGGATCTCTGCGATTGCCGTTTACGCAGGTGTCTCGAGCCTCGCTTACTCGGTTTCGGCTAGCGATGGTCTAACTGCAAACGCTACAGCGGTCTACATTTTGCCAACCCTGATCTACATGTCCGGGGTTTTTGGCGCATCGCTCTTCGGTGGGATCCCTCACCAGGCGAAAGAGCTTGTTGTGGCAAACGAGCGTGCTGCCGGGAAAGAATGGGTGGCATCTTTGGCCGACAAGGTCGGTTGGGTCTTGGCCTCAATCGGTTCGCCGGCGCTTCGCGCAGCAACCGGTTTTGTGTTCGCCTTGCAGGCGCTCTCGGCAGTAGTGTTTGCCGTGCTGCTCGGCTGGAACTGGCTGAACGTGATTCAACTTTACGAGCAATTGCAGGGCGGTATCTTCGGTGGCCTCGGCTCGACCATTCTGCAGATCGGCTACCTGCCGAACATCATCTTCTACGTGAGCACCTGGTTGGTTGGTCCTGGCTTTGCCATCGGCGCCGGCTCTAGCATTAGCCCGCTGGGAACCGCGGTTGGTCCGATGCCAACCATCCCGCTGTTCGCCACAATCCCGGCCGCCGATTTCCAGATTGGCATGCTCGTCCTAGTGGTTCCGGTGATCATCGCAATTGCTGTGAACGTAGCCGTCAAGCGCCACGCGGCTGACGCTCGTCACCACTTTGCCACTCCGCTCGCCGCTGCGATTGCGATGGGCATCGCAGTAGGTCTAATCGCCGCGGCCGAGATGGCGTTGCTCGCAATGCTCACCCACGCCAGTATCGGGCCGATGCGAATGCAGCTGGTTGGCGCAGACCCGCTATGGGTCTTCGTGTGGACCCTGTTAGAAGTTGCTCCGGTGGCGTTCCTCACCGCTTTCTATGCGGTAAAACCCACTGCGCCAGAGCCGATTCCAGAACACTTGAAAAGGTAAACTCTTATGGTGCTAGGTGTCGTAGTTCTAATCTCAGGTGGAGGATCCAACCTCCGTGCTCTACTCGACGCCACTAACAACCCGCTTTATCCGGTGCGCATTCTTGCGGTTGGCGCAGATAGCCCTTGTGAGGGTCTAGCCCACGCAGAACTTTTCGGAATTCCAACCTTTGTGGTCTCCCCAGGTAACTTCGCCAGTCGTGAAGAGTGGGCCGAGATGCTGCTCGAAAACGTGAACTTCTTCCAGCCTGACCTAACTGTACTGGCGGGCTTCATGCGAATTTTGCCACCAAACTTCGTGCGCGCGCTTTCGCCAAAACTTATTAATACCCACCCGTCGCTGCTTCCTGCTTTCCCAGGTGCGCACGGCGTGCGAGATGCCTTGGCTGCCGGCGTGACCCAGACCGGCGTGACCATCCACATCGTCGACGAAGGTGTCGATACCGGACCACACCTAGCGCAAGCTATGGTTGCGGTAACTCCAGAAGATAACGAGGCTGACCTCCACGAACGCATCAAGGTTGTTGAACGCGACCTGCTGGTGAAGGTAGTCAAAGACATCGCCGAGAACCGGACCCGCCTAGAGACCGTCACCAACCACTAAGGACCCACCTTGGCCGCGATCAACAATCACAAACCTGCCGACTACCGTCACCGCGACCGCATTGAGATCAAGCGCGCACTCCTTTCGGTGAGCGACAAGACCGGGCTACTCGAACTTGCCGGCGCTCTAAGTGCTGCTGGAGTGGAACTGGTCTCAACTGGCTCGACCGCAAAGACCATTGCCGAAGCCGGGTTCGCTGTAACCGAAGTTTCACAGGTCACCGGTTTTCCGGAATCGCTGGACGGCCGTGTGAAGACCCTTCACCCGAAGATCCACGGCGGACTACTTGCAGACCTTCGTCTTCAGAACCACGAGCAGCAGCTTGAAGAACTCGACATCCAGGCTTTCCAGCTTGTTGTGGTGAACCTCTACCCGTTCATCCAAACTGTCGCTTCCGGCGCCAAGGGTGAGGCTGTTATCGACCAGATCGACATCGGCGGCCCTGCCATGGTTCGTGCTTCGGCTAAGAACCACGCCAACGTGGCTATTGTGGTGGAGCCTTCGCGTTATGCCGAGATCATCGCTTCGCTCGAACAGGGTGGAACCACGCTGGCACAGCGCCGTGCGCTGGCCGCAACAGCATTTGCTCACACCGCTCGCTACGACTCGGCAGTTGCCGACTGGTTCGCCTCGGAAGCGGCCAACCAGTGGCAGAACGAAGCTGGCCAGAGTGCTGAGAACCAGACCAAGAACCCTGGCTTCCCACCGAAGTTCGAGCTTCAGGGCGAACTGATGAACTTCCTGCGCTACGGCGAAAATAGCCACCAGGCAGCGGCCATCTACAAGACCACCGGCGAAAATGCCGTCTCCGGAATTGCTCAGGCCAAGGTGCTCGGCGGCAAGGAGATGAGCTACAACAACTTCGTCGACGCCGATGCCGCGGTGCGCGCAGCTTACGACCACCTTGAGCCAGCAGTTGCGATCATCAAGCACGCTAACCCTTGTGGAATCGCGGTTGCCGCGGCCGATGCCGAGGACCCAATCGCCGATGCCCACGCCAAGGCTCACCTCTGTGACCCACTGTCTGCATTCGGTGGAGTCGTGGCAGCGAACCGTCCGGTGACTTTGGCCATGGCTCAGCAGCTTGCCGAAATCTTCACCGAAGTTTTGGTAGCCCCTGGCTACGAGCTTGCAGCCCTTGAACTGCTGCTTCAGAAGAAGAACCTGCGCATCCTCGAGCTTTCCGCGAACTACTCGCGTGAGGCGCTAGAGGTCAAGCAGATCTCGGGCGGCCTGCTGATCCAGCAGCCAGACGAATTCACCAAGCTAGACCTTGCAAAGTGGAAGCTGGTTTCCGGCAAGAAGGCAGATGCCGCAACCCTAAACGACCTCGCATTCGCATGGCGTGCGAGCCGCGCTGTGAAGTCGAATGGAATTCTGCTCGCCAAGGATGGTGCGTCCGTCGGTGTGGGAATGGGTCAGGTCAACCGCGTTGACTCGTGCCGCCTAGCCACCGAACGTGCCGGCCACCGGGCCACCGATTCCGTCGCGGCAAGTGACGCATTTTTCCCGTTTGCAGACGGGGTAGAGATTCTCATTGAGGCTGGGGTGCGCGCGGTAGTGCAGCCTGGTGGGTCGATGAGAGACCAAGAAGTGATCGATGCAGCGGAGGCTGCCGGCGTCACCATGTACTTCACCGGTGAACGCCACTTCTACCACTAAACAAAACAATTAGGCTAGGAACCATGACAAAAATCAAAGTTGTAGGCAAGGTCGTTGAGCTCGATGGCGACGAGATGACCCGCATTATCTGGCAGAACATCAAGGACAACCTGATCCTGCCTTTCCTGGACGTAGACCTTGAGTACTACGACCTTTCAATCGAAAACCGCGACGCCACCGACGACCAGGTGACCATTGACGCAGCTCACGCGATCAAGAAGCACGGCGTTGGTGTGAAGTGTGCAACCATCACCCCTGATGAGGCACGTGTTACCGAGTTCTCGCTCAAGAAGATGTGGAAGAGCCCAAACGGCACCATCCGTAACATCCTCGACGGCGTGGTCTTCCGCGAGCCAATCATCATCTCTAACGTTCCTCGTCTCGTCCCAGGTTGGACCAAGCCGATCATCATCGGCCGTCACGCTCACGGTGACCAGTACAAGGCAACCGACTTCAAGGTACCTGGCAAGGGCACCGTTACCATCACCTGGACTCCAGCTGATGGCGGCGAGCCTGTAACCCAGACCGTTGCCGAGTACCCAGAGCACGGTGGTGTGGCCATGGGCATGTACAACTACATGGACTCGATCCGAGACTTCGCTCGTGCCTCGTTCAACTACGGTCTAAGCCGTAACTACCCGGTCTACCTTTCGACCAAGAACACCATCTTGAAGGCCTACGACGGCGCATTCAAGGACGCCTTCCAGGAAGTCTTCGATGCAGAGTACGCAGACCGTTTCAAGGCTGCCGGCATCACCTACGAACACCGTCTAATCGACGACATGGTTGCCGCTGCTCTGAAGTGGGAGGGTGGCTACGTTTGGGCTTGTAAGAACTACGACGGCGACGTTCAGTCTGACACCGTTGCTCAGGGTTTCGGCTCCCTAGGTCTAATGACCTCTGTGCTAACCACGCCAGACGGCAAGACCACCCTGGCTGAGGCTGCTCACGGTACCGTGACCCGCCACTACCGCGAATGGCAGGCCGGCAAGTCGACCTCTACCAACCCAATCGCTTCGATCTTCGCTTGGACTCGTGCGCTTATCGCACGTGCCGAGATCGATGGCACCCCAGAGGTCCGTAACTTCGCGGAAACCCTCGAGGATGTCATCATCAAGACCGTTGAGGCTGGCGACATGACCAAGGACCTTGCTGCCCTAGTTGGCGGCGGTCAGGGTTACCAGAGCACCGACGACTTCATGTCTTCGATCGCTAACAACCTAAAGGCACGTCTAGCGTAAATAAGCGCAAGTTGTGGATAACTCCCGCCGAGAAATCGGCGGGAGTTTTACTTTTGGGGGATGCTAAACAAAACTCTCAAACGAATGGTCCAAGGTGCCGTGGCAACCCTCGGCATCGCAGGTCTGCTGTCTCTCGGGGTAACTCCGTCAAGCGCGGTTACGCCTAATCCAATTCCATCCTGTTCCGATGGCGTCTGTTATCTGAGCTTCGACTACTCGGGCGATTACTACTACTGGACTCCACCCGCCGGAATCAACTCACTTCACTTCGACGTCTACGGAGCGCAGGGCGGTAGAACCGGTGGTCGTGGCGGCTTGGTCAGCGGTGACCTGCAAACGCTTACCACCCCGCTCTACATCTATGTCGGTGGAGCAGGCGGACAGGGCAACGCCGCTGCCGGAGGATTCAACGGCGGAGGCATCGCAGGTAGTGGTCATGCCGATGCAGGTTCAGGTGGCGGTGCCACCGACCTTCGCCTCTCCACGAGCCTCGCCGATCGCATCGTCGTCGCTGGTGGCGGTGGCGGCATGGGTGGCTGGATTGGTGGGGCAGGTGGCCCTGGTGGCCTTACCATCGCAACCGCTGGAATCAAAGGTTCAACCAACGGAACGGCTGGCGGTGGCGGCACCCAAACCTCGGGCGGTACAGCGGGAACCGGTGTTTCCACGGGTAACGGCACTGCTGGCACTCTAGCAACAGGAGGAACCGGAGGTAACGGTTCGGTCGCCGGTGGTGGCGGCGGAGGTGGAGGATTCTTCGGTGGTGGCGGTGGCGGATCCGACAGCGTCTCCGGAGGAAATGATGGCGCGGGTGGCGGTGGCGGCTCATCATTCGCAACCCTGGCGTTGACCTCGAACATCACGCATCAGGCCGGAGCCAAAGTGGGAAACGGGCAGGTCTACCTGCGCTACACCTACGCGCCTACGGTAACCAGTTTCGCTTCAACTGGTCACTCGGTGACTAGTAACTCCACAGACTACCGAATCGTTTTCGATCAGTACACCTATGGAGTGGACGTAGAAGATTTTGTAATTTCGGGAAGCGCAGCCTCGGGCTGCTTCATCAACAACCTCTACGGTGACGGTTATGTTTACCAATTCCAGGTAATTGGTTGTGCCAACGGGCAGCTCAACCTGGCATTGCGGGCTAACTCGATCTATGGTGCAACCGCCGGTCCTGCGGTAACCGCCAGCGCGTTAGCAACGCAGGTTGATAACACCAACCCCGGCTTTCACATTGCAGCACCAACCGGTCCAACCAATGTCGACATCCTGAAATTCGCAGTAGTAGCTGACGAACCATTTACCAATCCTGGCCCGAGCGCCTTCACGGCCAGCGGCAACGGTTGTCAGATCGTCAATTGGCCAATGACCTCGGCAACCAGCATGGAGGTGTGGGTGACCGGTTGCCAAAGCGGCACGTTCGCTTCGCTATACCTGCTACCAAAAACCATTCGTGACAACAATGCCAACCTCGGCCCGAACAGCATGGTTGGCAGCCATCCGGTGCAGCTTGACCGTGACGCACCTACGGTTGCATCGTTGATTGCCGAGAGCCCGATGGCCGATCTGGTGCCATACCGAGTGACCTTCAACGAGAGTGTGACCGGCCTCGACGCAAGCTCGTTCGCGATAACTGGTAGCGGCTGCACGCTCAGCAAACTAGACGGCGGTGGAAGCCAGTACCAGCTCTGGCTCGGCGGTTGCACCGAAACTCCAACCCTTGCCATCAAGGCAAAAGCGGCAACCGATGCAGCAGGAAACAAGGGTCCGGTAACTGATGTGTCGGCAGGCTCTGGCACGATCGATGAAACCGGGCCAGCGGTCACATTTCGCGAAACATCGAGAGCGAGCAGGGGAGTGAGCCCGTCTTTCGAGATTAATTTCACCGAGCACGTGGAAGGGTTCTCTCTTAATTCACTGGTTAGAACCGGAACCGCAAAAAACTGCACTTTCGAACTAACCGAGATCGTGTCTGGAACTAACTACCAACTGGTATCAACCAGTTGTAGTGCCGGCACTTTGCGAATTGCACTTCCGCAAAACTCGATCAGCGACCTAAATGGAAACCTAGGACCACTGATCACAACCGAGTCAGCACTGGCCTCAATCGACTTCACGCCAGCCTCTAAAACGGAGGAAAACATTTCCGTCAGTTCCATCCCAAAGCGACCAAACGCTCCAGATGGCAAACCGCTGGACCCTACTGCCGTGACAGCATCCAGCCAAGGATCGGAAGTCTCGATCCCAAGCGCTGAAACGCTGGAAGCGCTCGCGGTTAAGACGCTAGAGAAGGTTCCAAGCTATGGTTGGGGGCTGCTCGCAGGCTTAATCTTGGCCGTGCGACTATCCAAGCGGCTTATTCGAAGATGACCGTGCGGTCGCCGTCTAGCAGAACACGGTGTTCTGCAAACCAGCGGATCGCCTGGGTGAGAGTCTTCGACTCAACGTCCTGACCCATCGAAACCAGTTCGTTTTTCGAGTGACCGTGAGTTACTCGAATTACGTTCTGCTCGATGATCGGACCCTCATCCAGGTCGGCGGTAACGAAGTGTGCGGTAGCCCCAATCAGTTTCACACCGCGAGCGTGTGCCTGGCCGTAAGGGTTTGCACCCTTGAAGCCCGGTAGGAACGAGTGGTGAATGTTGATGATGCGTCCTTCGAATTCGGCAACGAACTCAGGGGAGAGGATCTGCATGAATCGGGCAAGGACGATCAACTCGATACCGGCGGTCTTGATGTAATCGCGAAGCATGTGTTCAAATGCTGCTTTGGTTCCGGCATCCACGATTGCGTGGGTTTCAAACGGCACCGAGTAGAACTCTGCCAAGCCGGCAAGGTCGCTGTGGTTACCAAAAACCGCTGGGATCTCAACCGGAAGTTGGCCGGAGTGCTGGCGGAACAGGATGTCGTTTAGGCAGTGAGCGCTCTTCGAAACCAAGACCAGAGTCTTGAGCGGGCGCCCAACTTCATCGAGCTCCCAGGTCATGCCGTAGCGGGCAATGACCGGAGCAAGCTCTGCCTCAAATTCGGCGCGTGTGATGTCTGCTTCGATCTGCAGACGCATGAAGAAGCGACCCGAGCCGTCCGATGAAAACTGAGAAGATTCGGTGATGTTTCCCTTGGCAGCGACGACGGCTCCGGAAATCGCGTGCACGATTCCAGGCTGGTCTTTACAAATAAGGGTTAGAACCCAGTGGCTTGCCGATTTGGTCATAAAGCCAATCTTAAGCGAGCGCTAGTCTAAATCGTCTTTGGTTAGCGGCTTGACTCGGCGGCGGTCGTTGATTGATGCAACCACGATGTAAATCGCGAGTACGAAACCAAGCCCGATTAGTCCGAGACCAATCATTACTGGCACTGGCATCATTTGGTAGTTCCCCCGAAAATCTCTGGTATTTCTTGGTGCATTTCGCTGTTCAGTTTAGCGAACATTATTGACACTGTCAGGTTATTACTAGACCGAGCGTCTAAGCCGTGTCGCCTGCGCATTTCGGTAAACTTGAAGACATGCTGCCTACTTCTTTTACTAAGCCATTGAGCGAAACCGACCCAGAAATCGCTGCCGTCCTCCAGAACGAGCTAAACCGTCAGCGCAACTTCCTAGAGATGATCGCATCGGAAAACTTTGTTTCCCGCGGTGTTCTAGAAGCTCAAGGTTCGGTGCTTACAAATAAGTACGCCGAGGGTTACCCAGGCAAGCGCTACTACGGCGGTTGCGAAGTTGTAGACGTGGCAGAGGAACTTGCTCGTCAGCGCGCTAAGGACCTCTTCGGAGCCGAGCACGCTAACGTTCAGCCACACTCGGGCGCCAGTGCCAACGCAGCAGTACTAATGGCACTTGCAAACCCTGGTGACCGCATCCTCGGTCTCGAACTTGCCCACGGTGGACACCTCACCCACGGCATGCGCTTGAACTTCTCGGGCAAGATGTACGAGGCTCACTCCTACGAACTGAACCCTGAGACCCACCTCGTCGACATGGACATCGTTCGTGCCCGTGCTCACGAAGTAAAGCCTGCGGTCATCATCGCCGGTTGGTCTGCTTACGCACGTCATCTTGACTTCGCTGAGTTCCGCAAAATCGCCGACGAAGTTGGCGCCAAGCTCTGGGTCGACATGGCTCACTTCGCTGGCCTAGTTGCAGCCGGCTTGCACCCAAGCCCAATTCCTTTCGCAGACGTGGTCTCCACCACCGTTCACAAGACCCTTGCCGGTCCACGTTCGGGTCTAATCCTCTGCAAGGCCGAGTACGCAAAGAAGATTGACTCAGCAGTATTCCCTGGTCAGCAGGGTGGCCCGCTAATGCACGTAATCGCTGCCAAGGCAGTTGCTTTCAAGCAGGCCGCGAGTGACGAATTCAAGGACCGCCAGAAGCGCACCATCGAAGGCGCCGCAATCATCGCCGACCGCCTAACCCAGGGCGACGTCAAGGCTGCTGGTGTGCAGGTACTCACCGGTGGCACCAACGTTCACCTCGTTCTAGTTGACCTTCGTAATGCTCCAATCGACGGTCAGACCGCTGAAGACCTACTTCACGACGTTCAGATCACCGTGAACCGTAACTCAGTTCCAAACGACCCACGTCCACCAATGGTCACCTCTGGTGTTCGTATCGGAACTCCAGCCCTAGCCACCCGTGGCTTCGGCAAGGAAGAGTTCACCGAGGTAGCAGACGTAATCGCAAGTGTTCTAATGCCAAACCCGAACATCTCGGAACTAAAGGCACGCATCCAGAAACTTGCCGACGCATTCCCGCTTTACCCTGACCTAGAGAACTGGTAAAGATTGACCGCGATTAAGCTCGACGGCCTGGCAACTGCCAAGGCCATCAAAGCCGAACTCGCAGAACGTGTCATCAAGCTCAAGCAACACGACATCCACCCAGGCCTAGGCACGCTACTCGTTGGCGATGATCCAGGCAGCCACTCTTACGTTGCCGGCAAGCACCGAGACTGCGCTCAGGTTGGGGTCAATTCGATTCGCGTTGACCTGCCAAGCACCGCCTCGGCAAATGACATCAAGGCGGCCATCAAAGACCTAAACGACGCCAAGGATGTCACCGGCTACATCGTTCAACTTCCGCTTCCGTTCGGCATCGACACCAACGAGATGCTGGAACTGATCGACCCAGCCAAAGACGCAGACGGCCTTCACCCGGTTAACCTCGGCAAGTTGGTCCTCGGAGTCAACACCGAGATCACCTCACCGCTTCCTTGCACCCCAGCTGGAATCGTCGAAATGCTCAACCGCTACGAAATCCTTACCAAGGGCAAGGAAGTAGCGATCATTGGCCGCGGCATCACAGTCGGACGCCCACTCGGCCTGCTAATGACCAAGAAGGGAATCGACGCCACCGTCACCTTGGTTCACTCGGCAACCAAAGACCCTGAACACATCATCAAGCGCGCCGACATCGTCGTCGCTGCCGTAGGCGTTGCCCACTTCGTACTTCCAGAGTGGATCAAAGAAGGTGCGGCAGTCCTCGACGTTGGCATCACCCGCCACGACAACGAAGACGGCTCGTTCCAACTACTCGGCGACGTTCACCCGGATGTTGAAAAAGTAGCCGGCTACCTCTCCCCAAACCCTGGCGGTGTAGGACCTATGACCCGAGCCATGCTCGTCAAGAACGTCGTCGACACAGCATCCCGCTAAAAAGATGCAGTCCACATTCGCCACCCAAACCCTCCAGATCCTCGAGATCATCGGAACCGTGGCATTCGGCGCGAGCGGGCTCATTGCCGCAGCCCGCAAAAAGCTAGACATGGTTGGTGTTGTTCTCCTAGTTTTAGTCACCGCCTTCGGTGGCGGAACCTTGCGGGACCTCCTCCTTGACCGCCATCCATTCTTCTGGATGACCAACGAGATTTGGATCTGGGTTCTAGCAGCTCTTGCCATCGCCACCCAGTTCTTAGTGAAAGCGCGAAACGTCGAACTCTCCGCCAAAGCCATCGACTGGCCTGATGCCATCGGCCTCGGCGTATTCGCAGCATCGGGAACCCAGATTGCCCTAACCGCCGGCCACTCTGCCCTCATCGCAAGCATCATGGGCGTAATCACCGCAGCCTTCGGCGGACTCATCCGCGACGTCCTCATCGCCGAAATCCCAGGCCTAGTAAACGACCACCAGCTCTACGCCAGCCTCGCATTCGTTGGTGGCCTCTTCATCTGGCTACTCGAATACTTAGGCGTAGACCCAACCATCGCCACCCTCACCGGTGCCGTCACCATCATCGTCCTTCGCATCCTGGCCATCAGGCTTGGTTGGCGTCTGCCGGCATGGCGTAATTAACGCTTAGAATCGGCTTATGGTGAAAATCATTCGGGGGATGCTGGTTTGGTCACTTTTTCTAACTGGCTTTAGTCTCATTTCTAATCAGGGGTCAACTGCTTTGGCCAGTGAACCAAGCGCTTGCAATGCGGTTGGCGTCATTCTCGGTACACAAGGGTTCGACAACCTGGTCGGCACTGAGGGCGACGATGTCTTTTGCGCGCTAGATGGCGACGACACCATCACCGGTTTAGGCGGAAACGACACCATTTTCGCCGGAGATGGCAATGACACCATCACTGCTGGAATTGGAAAAGATGATGTTCATGGCGGTTCGGGAAACGACAGCATCTCTGGAGATGCAGGTGACGACGAAATTTTCGGTGATGACGGTATTGATTACCTCTTGGGAAATGACGGAGCCGATGACCTGTTTGGCGGACCGGGTCAAGATGATCTCTACGGAGGTAGTGGCAACGACGGGCTCCGTGGAGACACTGGAACCGACTCCCTGAGCGGGGACAGCGGGGTAAACACTTGCGCTAGAGACGACTCAGATACAGTTAGCGGTTGCTTCTATGACTCGAAAGGTCCGGTATTGACCGGATTTACCTTGAACCCTGCAAGTGCAACTATTCATGCGCAGGCTCCTAATGCTCGAGTCCAATTCCGTGTAGCAGCAGTCGACCCAGGTGCTGGATTGAACTACATGACGGTTTCTTTTTCTACAGCTAAAGCGATCTACAACGGTATGTCTGGCGGTGGTTTGTCGTTGGAGATGCCAAACAATTTTCAGACCTGTGACTATTTTGCGAATAACCCAACGGCCAGCGGGTACTGCTTGGTTTCGGGTAATGACAATCGCGGAATTTATGAGGGTTACATCGTTCCACCGCTGAACGCAGCCAAACAAACGTTCCTCTTGGACAACTTCGAGTTTCGAGACAAAGCCGGTAACCGATCTACTTCGGGTTACTACGAACGGGTCAAAAAAGGGCCTAAAGCTGCCGTGAAGCAGCTGGATACTCCCGATGGGCAGGCTCCGACTTTCGAAATTCTGAACTACGTAAACGATGATAATGTGCAGTCAACCTCAGATGAATTCGTCGAACTTCGAATCCGCGTTACCGATAAAACCGGTTTCAGCTCGCTGTCTTTCGAACAATCCACATTTACTGGTGGCGGCTTGCATGGAGAAATTAGTTTAGCGAATGCTTACGCATGCGACTTCGTCGGACGCCCAGCGCACTTCGGATGCAAAGAAGGAACCGACCCAAAAAATCTAGTGGTGCGCGTTCCTCTGTACTACAACTCAAACGGGTTGTCCATTTTTGACGTGGTTTACGGCCCAAAGAAATTCCAGTTTGACCAGGTAACGATTTCCGATTCCATCGGTAACGTAAAGTCCTCGGGCATAAAGCCCACATCAGCCAACGGGCAAAAACTAATTTTCAAAAAAGCTTTCACCACAACTCGACCTATGGATGACGGGGATCTCTCAAAGCCAGTAATTTCCAAGGTGGTACTTGGCCCAGCGCGGATCAACACTGGGGTGCGCGCGCAGACCGTTCGCGTTGCGGTAACTGTAAGTGACACCGGTGTCGGCTTCAACGAACTTGATCCAGATGTCTGGGTAACCATGGGCAACCGTATCGAGGGAAGTTCAGAAGTGGTGTGCAGCAAAGTCGGTTTCACCGGCGGAAAGTCTTATGCGATTGTGAAATTCGATTGCACGTTCCCTGCCCATTACGCTGGATCAAAGATTTACATTAATGAAATATCCGCTATGGATATTTCTCAGAGAAACAACTTCACTAGTTACGTTTTTTCTGAAAGTGGTCTTTCGGCCAGCGCGCAGAAGATCCTGGGTCTGTACGTCAAAAACGGTTGAACCAGACTTATAGATTTTCCCTAAGGTAAATCAACCAATCGTCACCAGAAGAATTTCGGCTAAACGGTTCTAAAGATTTTTTCAAGCTTCTTACCGTTCGCTAGTTCGTCCACGATTTTGTCCATGTAGCGGATCTTTTGCATGAGCGGGTCTTCGATGTTCTCAACACGCATTCCGCAGATCACTCCGGTTATGAGTGATGCGTTTGGGTTGAGGTTGGCGTGGTCGAAAAACTCTCTGAATGTGGTTTGGTCTTTAGCTAGCTTCAAAAGTTCTTTATTGGAGTAGCCGGTGAGCCAGGAGATTACGGTGAGTAGGTCGGCTTCGGTCTGTCCTTTGCGTTCAACCT